>NZ_JBPJSP010000008.1:0-203897 GCF_051225715.1 Azospirillum sp. ST 5-10 | reverse complement strand
GAACGCGGCGACCCTCTCCCGGCCTTCAGGCCAACCATCCTATCAGGAGGTCGCCCGATGAGTGGAAGTCATACAAGCGGCCGCCGTTCGCCAGACCGCGCTTCTGTCAGGGGTGGGCGCTTGTCGAACTTTCGAGTTCGCAGAACAGCAGATTGTAGGGCAGTCCCGCGACGGTGATTCGCGTGACGGTGGTGTCCGCGAATCCGCACGGCTTGTATCCTGATTTCTCGATGCGGATGTTCGCCATGATGCCCGGGTTGACCCTTCGTATCTTGAGTTTTGTGGTGCACCCTTCCAGGGCACGGTGTGCTTCGGTGGCGCAGGGGAGGCGAGCACCGTTGACATAGACGTCGGCACCGGTGGGCCTGGAGTCGACGATCCATCGCTCCGCCGGTGGCGCGAGATCCGCGGTCGACACTACCCGAAGCGGCGGCGCCGTCGGGAGATCCGTTACGGTCAGAAACGGTGAATCCACCACGGCACCGACTGCGGCCCCAGCCCAAACGTTGCCAGCATGGCCGGTGAGAGCGCCGGCGACGGCACCGACGATGGCCCCGGGGGGCAACTGGCGGTCAATGAGTTCCATCGCCTCGTCTGCACTGAGTTCCCTGACTGCCTCGGTACCCGGATCATAGATCAGATAGACCGGGGGTGGCGGTCGTTCGCCGTCGGACGAGAGCCTCCTGTCCGTGAAATCTTGCTGTGACGTTACACACCCGCTCACGACAACGGACGCGGCGACCATTGTCGACATTCGGAAAGGCCGGGTTCGGCATCGCCTCATCGAATCGCCTCCCCACCGCTGTCTGCGCGCAACAGCATGAACACCAGCGCGAAAAAGTACAATCCCGCATAGAGTAGAAATATGAGTTGCAGATTGATGACGGGCTGTATTCGGTCGATGGCATATTGACCAGATTCAGCCTGAATGGCTGCATAGATTTTTGTTTCAATTGCAAAAAATAGGCATATGACTCCAGAGAAGACGCAGAACAAGGATATCGAGAATCCGATAATAGGAATTCTTTCAAAGCTGCTTCTCAGTGAAAATATACAAAATCCCAATGCTGCAAATATGGCAACCATGAGGCTCATGGTTCCATCGGAGATGGACTGTATGATAGCGATAAAGGCCTGTCCATTGCTGCCGTCGGAGGCGCCAAACAGGACGACATCCTCTATTGGAAAGGGGATGAATTGTCCGAACATGATGCCGCTGATCAGGGACGTGAACACCATCACTAGAAACGAGCCGACAATCGTCGGCACCAGGATGGCCAGAGCGGCTGCGATGACCTGATCGTTCTTGTCTCCCATTTTCTATGCAGCCTAGAAATTGGATACCAGTTCGGTGTACGCGGCGGCCGCGCTACTTCCGCTCCCAGACCTTGCTTTCCATGTAGCGGTTGGCGAGGAAGCGGTAGGTCATCTTCTGCAGTTGCTCGACGGTCTGCGATTTCTCGATGGGGACGCCGTCCCAGGCCTGCAGCAGCTCCTCCCACTCGATCAGCCGTTCGCGCAGCTCGTCGCGGATCTTGCGGACGAAGCTGACGGTGGTGTCGAAGGACTTCAGCGCGCCGACGATCTCGCCGGTCTGGGCGTCGGCCTGCTCGAAGATCGAGTCGAACTCCTTCAGGGGGCGGCGCAGCAGCCCCTGCATCCGGGCCACCTCCGAGACGAAGCTGCGGTCGGTGCGGTAGAGCTGGGTGATCCGCGCCAGGTTGTCGTTGATCGCGCGGATGTGACGGAAGCGGTCGCGCAGCGCCTCGATGTAGGAGAGTTCCTGGGTCAGGTCGTCGATGCGGTCGGTGATGTACTGCTCGGGGTTGTCGGTGATGCCGAGCTTCGCGGCGATCGCCTGGAACGCCGCCTTCAGCCGGGCCTTGGTCTGCGGATCCTCGACGACCTGCTCCAGCTCGTCGATGTCGACGACGATCATCTCGCTGCCGGTGATCCAGGAGACGAGCTGCACGGTCAGCCGGCCGCGGGCGATCAGCCGGTGCTTCTCGTCGACCGACCAGGAGGCGCTGCCGTCGAGCAGTTCCCCGGGGATCTTCTCGCCCGGGCGGATCTGCTTCACGAAGCGCAGCCCCTTGGCCACGGTGTCCAGCAGCCGGGCGTCGTGCGACCCCTCGCCGATGTCGAAGGACTCCTTCAGCGTCTGGAAGGGCAGGGAGGCCTTGAGGTCGCCCAGCAGGATGTTCAGCACCGGCTCCTTGGTGGTGGCGTCCACCGAGAAGTGCGCCGACGGCAGGGTGAACACCTTGTGCTGGAAATCGAAATGGGTGTCCCGAATCGGGGCGGGAGCGGTTCCCGACGGCTTGTCGGCGCCGCCGCCGGTCTCGGTGTTCGCGACATCGGTCATGGTCGGGCCGGCGAGGATTGGAGGATTATCCCTACAGCGAAACACCGTCCGGCCGCAACCGTGCTGCATCGCGCCGCGGCGCCCACCGCACGGATGCTACAGGAGGTCGCGCAGGCGGAACCACGTCATCGCCAGGACGAGCGCCGGCGTGCGCAGCAGCGGCCCGCCGGGGAAGCGGCCGTGGGGGATGCGGGCCAGCACGTCGAAGCGCTCCGCCGTCCCGGCCACCGCCTCGGCGATGGTGCGCCCGGCGATGCCGGCGAGCGCCACCCCGTGCCCGGAATAGCCGTGGGCGAAGAAGGTGGTGGGGCTGAGCCGGCCGAGGTGGGGCATGCGGTTGACGGTGATGGCGACGTGGCCGCCCCAGGTGTGGGCGATCCGCGCGTCCTTCAGGGTGGGGAAGACGCGCAGCATCTTGCGCCGCAGCGCCTGGGTCAGGCCGGGCTGGTCGAGCCCGGAGTAGCTGACGCCGCCGCCGAACAGCAGGCGGTGGTCGGGCGAACGGCGGAAGTAGTTCAGCACGAAGTTCATGTCGGACACCGCCACGTCGGCCGGCAGCAGCGCCGTCGCCGTCGCTTCGCCCAGCGGCTCGGTGGCGATGATGTAGGTGGCCACCGGCATGATGGTGCCGGCGAGCCGCGGCACCAGGCCGTTGAGATAGGCGTTGCCGGCCAGCACCAGGTGGCCGGCCCGCACCGTTCCGCCCGCCGTGCGCGCCGAGGGCGACGGCCCGGTGTCGAGCGCGGTCACCCGCGACCCCTCGAAGATCCGCACCCCCGCCGCCGCCGCGGCGTCGGCCAGGCCGAGGGCGTAGTTCAGGGGGTGCAGGTGGCCGCTGCCGGCATCGTGCAGGCCGCCCGCATAGGCCGGGCTGGCGACGTAGCGGGCGAGCCCGGCGCGGTCGAGCAGCGTCTGCTTGGCGTAGCCGTAGCCGTCGCGCAGCTCGCGCTCCATCCCCGCCAGCTCGGCGGCGTGCCGCTCCTTGGGTGCGGCCAGCACGTAGCCCCAGGTGAGATCGCAGCGGATGGCGTGGCGGGCGATGCGGTCGGCCAGCAGCGCCTTGGCCTCCTCGTTGAGGTCCCAGAGCTTGCGCGCGTCGTCCCGGCCCACCCAGCCCTCGATGGTGGCCATCGGCTTGTTGTAGCCGGTGATGATCTGTCCGCCGTTGCGCCCGGAGGCGCCCCAGCCGACCCGCTCCGCCTCCAGCAGCACCACGTCGAAGCCGCGCTCGCGCAGCTCCAGCGCGGCCATCAGGCCGGTGTAGCCGCCGCCGACGACGCAGACGTCGCACCGTTCCTCGCCGGCTAGGACGGGGTGGGGCGGGTGCGGGTTGGCCGTGTCGGCGTACCAGGAGCGCGGGAACGGAACGGTGCTCATGCCCATCGCATAGGACCGCGGCGGGGCCCCGTCAACCGGCCGGCCCGCATGCCGGCCCTGCGGCCGGACCCGCGTTCGACAAAGTCGCCCCCGCGCCTCTGGCGCTTCCACCCGGTTCGGCACCATATTAGGGGGGTCTTCAACAAAGGGGAGGCCGTCCGCCGGGGCCCGCGCGGACCGTTTTGTTCATGGCTTTCATGGATGACTTCATCAAGAAGAACCGCATTACCGAAGTCGAATGTCTCGTTCCCGACATGTCGGGCATCGCACGCGGCAAGATCGTGCCGGCGGAGAAGTTCCTGCGCATCCTGCGCGATCGTGGTCTGCGGCTGCCGGAAGCGATCTTCGTGCAGACCGTCACCGGCGAATATCCGGACGAGGACAACATCACCTCGGACGAGAACTCCGACATCTACATGATTCCCGACGAACGGACGATCCGCTTCGTCCCCTGGTACAAGGAACCGACCGGGCAGGTCATCACCGATTGCGTCTACGCCGACGGCAGCCCCGTCGACTTCTCGCCGCGCCACGTGCTGAAGCGGGTGCTCAACCTCTACGAGGAGCGGGGCTGGAAGCCGGTGGTGGCGCCGGAGCTGGAGTTCTTCCTGGTCCAGGTCAACAAGGACCCCGACTACCCGCTGGTGCCGCCGGTCGGCCGCAACGGCCGGGTGGAGAGCGGCCGCCAGGCGTTCGGCATCGACGCCGTCAACGAGTTCGACCCGATCTTCGAGGAGATCTACGATTTCTGCGAGGTTCAGGACATCGACATCGACACCCTGACCCACGAGGCCGGCGCCGCGCAGATCGAGATCAACTTCAACCACGGCGACGCGCTGGAACTGGCCGACCAGGCCTTCCTGTTCAAGCGGACGGCGCGCGAGGCGGCGATCCGCCATCAGGTCTACGCCACCTTCATGGCCAAGCCGATGCAGTCCGAACCGGGCAGCGCCATGCACATCCACCAGTCGGTGGTCGACAAGGACACCGGGCGCAACCTGTTCGCCAACCCCGACGGCTCCGACAGCGCCCTGTTCATGTCGCACCTCGCCGGGCTGCAGAAGTTCCTGCCCTACGTGATGCCGCTGCTGGCGCCCAACGTGAACTCCTACCGGCGGCTGGTGCCCAACTCCGACGCCCCCATCAACGTCCACTGGGGGCGCGACAACCGCACCACCGGCCTGCGCGTGCCGGTGTCGCCGGCCGACGCGCGCCGCGTCGAGAACCGGGTCGCCGGCGCCGACGCCAACCCCTACCTCGCCATCGCCGCCTCGCTGGCGTGCGGCTGGCTGGGCATGGAGCAGGGGCTCGAACCCACCGATCCCGTCAAGGGCTCGGCCTACCGGCTCGCCTTCACCCTGCCGCGCCACCAGGGCGACGCGCTGGCCAAGTTCAACGCCAGCAAGCCGCTGCGCGAGGTGCTGGGCGAGAAGTTCATCGCCGCCTTCACCTGCGTCAAGGAGGCGGAGTACGAAGCCTACCACCGCGTCATCAGCTCCTGGGAACGCGAGAACCTGCTGCTGAACGTGTGACGGGGCCGGGACGCCGGTCGGGGGCGGCGCCGCCGAGGCCGCCGCTCCCCGCCGCCCCGGGGCCGGACAAAAACAAACAGTCTTGACGGTTTGTTTCGGGCGTGCGACGCTTTTTCGCGCCGCACAAGGATCGAGGGCCCGTGTCCGACCGCAGCCGTCACGCGCCTCCCCGGCGCCGCACCCAGGAGATGCGCTCCGCCGAGACGCGCGCCAAGCTGATCGACGCCACCCTGGACGTGCTGCTGGCCGAGGGGTACCAGAACTTCACGACGCAGCGCGTCTGCGACGTGGCCGGCGTGTCCCGCGGCGCCATGCTGCACCACTTCCCGAGCCGGGAACGCCTTCTCGCCCACGCCATCGAGCACATGCTCACGGTCGCCGCCGAGGACATCCGCGCCCAGGCCAGCCGGGTGCGCAGCGGCGAGATCCCGGTCCGCGACTTCATCGACTATCTCTGGGCCGAGCACTTCTCCAACCGGCTCTTCTACGTCACGCTGGAGCACGTCACCATCGCCCGCACCGATGCCGGCGTGCGGGCCGAGCTGATGCCGGTCGTCAAGCGCTTCCATCAGGCGCTCGACGAGACCTGGCAGGAGTTCTTCCACACGGCGTCGCTGCCCGACCCCACCGTCGCGGTGATCCTGAACCTGACCCTGTGCCTGCTGCGCGGCATGGGGGTGCAGAGCGTGCTGCGCCCGGGGGACGACTCCTACTACGGCGCGCTGCTCACGGCCTGGAAGGCCATCCTCGCCGCCCTGGTCGGCGGCGAGCCGCTCGACCACGGCGTGCTCGCCGGCCTGACCGCCCAGCCCTTTCCGGCGGCCGAGCCGGACCCCGATCGACGATAGGAACGGCCGACGACAAGAACGGCCGACGACAAGAACGGCAACGCTGCCCCCACAACAGGAGAGCTCCATGTCCCGTGCAACCCGCTACGTCCCGCTCGCCTCGCTCCTCGCCTCGGTGGCCGTCGCGGCGGTCGTCCCGGCCGCCCCCGCGACGGCCCAGGACAAGACCTTCACCGTCGGCGCGCTCGACCCCGTGTCGGGCGCCGGCGGCACCTACGGCACCGGCATGCAGAAGGCGACCCTGGCCGCCGCCGAGGAGATCAACGCCGCCGGCGGGGCCTGCGGTGCCCGCATCGAGGTGGTCGCCGAGGACACCCAGACCTCGCCGGAAGCCGCCGTGCTGGCCGCCAAGAAGCTGGTCGAGGTCAACAAGGTGCAGGTGGTGATGGGGACCTGGTCGTCGGGCGTCACCCTGGCGGTGATGCCGATCACCACGGCCGCCGGCGTGCCGCTGATGAACACCTCCGGTGCCCCGGCGATCTCCACCGAGGACAAGGACGACCTGGTCTGGCGCTTCCAGGCGACCAACGGCCGCTTCGGCCGCGCCTTCGCCGAGATCGCCGGGGTCCGCGGCTTCAAGCGGCCGGCGACGATGGCCTTCAACAACGCCTCGGGCCTCGGCAACACCGAGGGGTTCGAGGAGGCGTGGAAGGCCAAGGGCGGCGACATCGTCGCCAAGGTCGTGTACGAGCCCAAGCAGGCGAGCTACCGCTCCGAGCTGCAGCAGATCCTCGCCGCCGACCCCGACGTGGTGGTGATGGGCTCCTATCTGCCGGACACCACCATCATCCTGCGCGAATGGTACCAGAGCGGCGAGAACCCCGACCTCAAGTGGATCATTCCGGGCTGGGCGGCCAACGAGAAGCTGGTCGAGGCGCTGGGGCCCGAGGTGACCGAGGGCGTCATCGCCGTCGACAGCATCAGCAACGAGAAGGCGCCGTCCTACGCCCGTTTCGGCGAACTCTACGGCAAGGCCACCGGCCAGCCCGCGGGCGCCAACGTCTACGCCGCCATGACCTACGACATGATGGTGCTGTGGGGGCTGGCGATGGAGGCGTCCTGCCCGGATCTCGCGCCCAAGGCGATCAACGCCAAGCTGCGTGCCGTCGACGCCGCGGCGGGCGAGAAGGTCTACGGCTTCGCCGAGGGCAAGGCGGCCCTGGCGGCGGGAAAGACCATCAACTACGAGGGAGCGTCGAGCCAGCTGGCGCTCGACGAGTTCGGCGACGTCACCCCGGACTTCAGCCTGTCGGTGATCAAGGACGGCAAGGTGGTGCGCGAGCGCATCGTCTCGCTCGGCGCGAAGTGAGCGCCGTTTCCCGCGGCATGGGCGGGGCGCCGCCCCGTCCATGCCTCCCTCCCCTTCGCCTCGACGGGAGCGCGGTGCGGTGGACAGCGCCTATTTCCTGAACCTGGCCTTCAACGGGATGATCCTCGGCCTGATCGTCGCCCTGGCGGCGCTGTCGATCACCCTGGTCTTCGGCGTCGCGCGCTTCCCCAACGCCGCCGCCGGCGACGTCGCCACCGTCGGCGCCTTCGCCGGCCTGGCGGCCACCGCCACCGGCGGCGGCACCGCGGCGATCCTGGGCTTCGGCATCCTCGGCGCGGCGGCGCTGTCGGTCTTCTTCTACGCCGCGCTGTTCCGCGGCCTGGCGGACAAGCCTCCGGTCGCCTCGCTGATCGCCTCGATCGGCGTCGCCTTCTTCGTGCGGGCGGTGCTCACCTTCTTCGTCGGCCACGGCCAGCAGGTCTATCCGCTTCCCATCGTCCGCGCCATGCGGCTGGGGCCGCTGCGGGTGCAGCCGACCGACCTGCAGGTCATCGCCGCCGCCGTGCTGGCCCTGGCCGCCGTGTTCGCGCTCCTGCACCTCACGCCGATCGGGCGGCGCATGCGGGCGGTGGCCGACAACCCCGACCTGGCGCGGGCCAGCGGCATCGCCGCCACCCCGGTGCTGGTGGTCATGTGGGTCTGCGCCGGGGCGCTGGCCGGAGTCGCCGGGACGCTGCTCGGCATCAAGACGGTGGTCTCGCCGGAAATGGGCTGGGACCTGCTGATGCCCGCCTTCGCCGCCACCATCCTGGGGACCATCGGCAACCCGCTGGGCGCCGTGCTGGGCGGCCTCGTCATCGGTCTGGCGCAGGAGCTGTCGACGCCGCTCGTCGGCTTCACCTACAAGATCGGCGTCGGCTTCCTGGTCCTTCTGCTCACGCTCCTGGTGCGGCCGCAGGGCCTGTTCGCCAGGAACGCGCTGGTCCGCTGAGCGCCGGGAAGGGAGCACACGCCATGGAAGCCTATCTCCTCGCCGTCGCCGTCGTCGCCCTCATCTACACCCTGCTGACCCTCGGCCTGAACCTGCAGTACGGGTTCACCGGCCTGATCAACTTCGGCGTCGTCGGCTTCTTCGCCGTCGGCGCCTACGCCAGCGGGCTCACCGTGCGCGCCGGCTGGCCGCTGCCGCTCGGCCTGCTCCTCGCCGTCGTCGCGGCGGCGGTCGCGAGCTGGCCGGTGGCGCTGCTGTCGCTGCGCCTGCGCGTCGAATACTTCGCCATCGTCATGCTGGGCTACGCCGAGACGATCCGCCTGGTGGTCACCAGCGAGGGCTGGCTGACCGGCGGCGTGCGCGGCGTCGCCGGCATCCCCTCGACCGCGGCGGCGCTCGGGCTGGACGCCGATCCCAGCCTCGTCACCTTCGCGATCGCGCTGGCCGCCGTGGCCGCCGTCATCCTGGCGACGCGGCGCCTCATCGCCAGCCCGTTCGGCCGGGTGATCCGCGCCATCCGCGACGACGAGGAGGCGGTCCGCTCGCTCGGCAAGCACCCCGGGCGCTTCAAGGTCACCGTGTTCGTCCTGGGCAGCGCGGTCGCCGGCCTGGCCGGCGCGCTCTACGCCCATTACATCACCTACATCGCCCCCGACCAGTTCATGTCGCTGCTCACCTTCTACATCTGGGTGGCGATGATCCTCGGCGGCGCCGGGCGGATCGGCGGGGCCGTCGCCGGCACCGTCGTGCTGATGGTCTTCGTCGAGGGCTCGCGCTTCCTGCGCGACCTCCTGCCGGGGGTGGCGGAGGTCGAGATGTCGTCGATCCGCCTCGGCGTGATCGGTCTCGCCCTGATGCTGCTGATGCGCTGGCGTCCGCAGGGCATTCTCGGGGGAAGGGGGGACGCATGACCGCCGCGGACACGACGGGTGCCCTGGCCGTCGCCGGCCTGCAGAAGCGCTTCGGCGGCGTCACCGTCCTCGACGGGGTGGCGTTCTCGGCGCCCGCCGACGGGGTGTCG
The DNA here is from genome assembly GCF_051225715.1 of Azospirillum sp. ST 5-10. Lineage (NCBI taxonomy): Bacteria > Pseudomonadati > Pseudomonadota > Alphaproteobacteria > Rhodospirillales > Azospirillaceae > Azospirillum > Azospirillum sp. ST 5-10. The sequence continues at coordinate 194,493 of NZ_JBPJSP010000008.1, read as the reverse complement.
GGGATGATCGGCCCCAACGGCGCCGGCAAGAGCACGCTCTTCTCCATCATCACCGGCTTCCAGGAGGGCGACGCCGGCCGCGTCGCCTTCGACGGGCGCGACATCACCCGGCTGCCGGTGGTGGACCGCGTGCGCCTCGGCCTCGGCCGCACCTTCCAGGTGCCGCGCGAGTTCGGCTCCCTCAGCGTGCGCGAGAACCTGATGGCGGCGGCGCCGCAGCAGAGCGGGGAGCGCCTGCTCACCGCCTTCCTGAGGCCCGGCCGGGTGCGCGCCGAGGAGGCGGCGATCCGCGAACGCGCCGACGGCTGGCTGGCCTTCCTCAACCTGGCGCACGTCGCCGACACGCCCGCCGGGCGCCTGTCGGGCGGCCAGCGCAAGCTGCTGGAGCTCGGCCGCGTGCTGATGCTGGAGCCGCGCATGATCCTGCTCGACGAGCCCTTCGCCGGGGTCAACCCGGTGCTGATCGGCGAGATCGCCGCCCGCATCCGCGAGCTCGCCGCCAAGGGCATCGGCTTCCTCATCGTCGAGCACAACCTGCCCGCCCTGGCCGCGCTGGTGGAGCGCATGTTCGTCATCGACCGCGGCCGCCTCCTGGCCGAGGGGACGCCGGCGGCGGTGCTGGCCGATCCGGCGGTCCGCGAGGCCTACATGGGAGGGGCCGCGGCATGACCATCCTGAAGGTCGAGAACCTCTACGCCGGCTACGGCGACGTCGACATCGTCAACGACCTGTCGCTGCGCGTCGAGCCGCGGGAGATCGTCACCATCGCCGGCACCAACGGCTCGGGCAAGTCGACCCTGGTGAAGGGGCTGATGGGCCTGCTGAAGCGCATCCGCGGCCGCGTCGAGTTCGAGGGCGCCTCGCTGCTGGCGGTGCCGAGCGAGCGGCGCATCCACATGGGCATCGCCTACGTGCCCCAGGTCAACAACGTGTTCGCCTCCCTCTCCGTGCTGGAGAACCTGCAGGTCGTCGAGGGGGTGAAGGACCGCGCCCGCCGCATCGCCGAGATGCTGACGCGCTTCCCCGCCCTGGAGGAGCGGCGCTCCACCCGGGCGGGGGCGCTGTCGGGGGGCGAGCGCCAGCAGCTCGCCTTCGCGCGCGCGCTGATGGCCTCGCCGCGCCTGATGATCCTCGACGAGCCGACGGCGGCGCTGTCGCCGGCGCTGGTGCACGGCGTGCTGGACCTCATCCGCACCCTGCCCGAGCTGGGGGTGGCGGTGCTGCTGGTGGAACAGCGCGCCCGCCAGGCGCTGGCGATCAGCGACCGCGGCTACATCCTCGACAGCGGCCGGGTCGTCATCGACGACCGCGCCGACCGCCTGCTGGCGGACGAGCGCATGGCCGACCTCTACCTCGGCGAGCATTGACGCCGCCGCAACCGTCCCGACCGATCCGAGAGCCCCCTTCATGACCGAAACCATCTTCCGCAACGCCCGCGTCCTCGACGTGGTGGCCGGCCGCTACGTCGACGGGCAGTCCGTGCTGGTGCGCGACGGCCGCATCGCCGCCGTGGCGCCCGACGCGCACCGCCAGGCCGGCGCCGACGCCGGGGAGATCGACGTCGCCGGCCGGGTGCTGATGCCCGGCCTGTGCGACGGCCACGTCCACGTCACCGCCATCGTGCCCGACTTCGCCCTGCTGGGCCGCCTGTCGCCGGCCTACGTCACCGTGCACGCCGGCGAGATCCTGGCGGGGATGACGCGGCGCGGCTTCACCACCGTGCGCGACGCCGGCGGCGCCGACTGGGGCCTCGCCCGCGCCGTCGCCGAGGGGGCGCTGACGGGGCCGCGCCTCCTCTTCTGCGGCCATGCCCTGTCGCAGACCGGCGGCCACGGCGACATGCGCGGCCCCGGCGAGAACAACCTGGACCATTGCCTGTGCTGCTCCGGCCTCGGCCGGTTGTGCGACGGCGTGCCGGAGATGCGGCGCGCCTGCCGCGACGAGATCCGCAAGGGCGCCACCCACCTGAAGCTGATGGTCTCGGGCGGGGTGGCGTCGCCCACCGACCGCATCGACTCCACCCAGTTCGCCGTGGAGGAGCTGGTCGCCGCCTGCGAGGAGGCGGACGCCGCCAACATCCCGGTGATGGCGCACGCCTACACCGGCCGCGCCATCGTCCGCGCCCTGGAGGCCGGCGTCTCCTCGATCGAGCACGGCAACCTGCTGGACGAGCCGGCCGTCGCCACCCTGCTGCGGCTCGACCGCTGGCTGGTGCCGACGCTCGCCACCTACCACGCGCTGGCCGCCGAAGGGCTGGCGGCCGGCATGCCGGCCGACCTGCACCGCAAGGTCTACGAGGTGCTGGACGCCGGGACCGAGGCCCTGCGCATGGCCGCCCGCGCCGGCGTCAAGCTGGTCTACGGTTCCGACCTGCTGGGCCCGATGCAGCGCCACCAGCTCACCGAGTTCGCCATCCGCGGCGCCGTGCAGGAGCCGATCGACATCCTGCGCGCGGCCACCACCGAGGCCGCCGCCCTGTTCCGCATGTCCGACCGCATCGGCCGGGTCGAGGCGGGCCTGCTCGCCGACCTGCTGATCGTCGACGGCGACGTGCTGCATTCGGTCGAGCCCTGGTCGCGTCCGGACGAGAGCATCCGGCTGGTCATGAAGGAGGGGCGGGTCCAGCTGGCGCGCGGCTAGTCGACAGGGCGTGAGGGACGGGACCGGCGCCGTCGCGCCGGTCGGTCGAGCGGCCTACTCCTCGAAGCGACCCGTGGCGTCGCGATCGCGGTCGTACCGTCTCGCCAGGGGAAACGGCGGCAGCCACGACTCGCGGCGGACGATCCAGCTTTCGTAGGTCGGCATCAGCCGGTCAGGGGCATCCAGGGAGCCCAGGTTCACCTCGATCTCGTCCGCGGTGCGCGAGAACACGGACGAGCCGCAGCGCGGGCAGAAAAACCGCCCGGCATAGTCGCGTGTCTCACCCTCGATCGCCACCGCGTCCTGAGGGAACACGGCGGACGCGTGGAAAAGGGCGCCGTGATGCTTGCGGCAGTCGAGACAGTGACAGACGCCCACCCGGTATGGCCGTCCCGACGCCACGAGTCGGACGTTGCCGCACAGGCAGCCGCCGGTGAAGCGGTCCATGCCGCGCCTCCTTTGCAGCCGAGAGGACGGAAGGTTTAAAGCGGGCGGCACCGTCATGGCAACGGTCCGCCGCAGGCGGCGGCGCGCCGTTCGTTCTCAGGGGGCGGACGCCGGCGCCCGGTCCCCGTCGGTCCGTGCCGCCCGGGGCGTGCTCCGGAATTGCTTCGAAATTCGAAATAATGTCGATCTAAAGAAAATGCCAAGTCGGACGATGGGCGGATCGCGGATCTTGTCGACGCTATAGTCTCAAATACTGTCATTTGACGCGCGGTTGCCCGATCCATACAGTTCTCTTCTGGAACAGGAGGGGCGCCGCATGGCCCGGACCACCACGATCCGATCGATGGGCGCCCATGCCGCGCCGCGCCGGTCCCGCATCGACCGGCTGCCCCGTGCGGCGCTGCCGGTGCTCGCCACCGTCTTCGGGCTGCTGGTGCTGATCGGGGCGGGCGGCGTGCTGCTGTTCGGAATCGGCCCGGCCCATGCGAGCCGCGCCGGGGTCGTGCTCAGCGACGCCCTGGGGCCGCTGGCGCCGCTGCCGGCGATGGAGTTCACCCTGGCCGACGACCGCCGCCTGCACACGGTCAACCTCAAGGTCACGCTGGAACTGCCGCCGGGCACCGACGCCGAGGCGCTGGCGGCGTCGGTGCCACGGATCGCCACGGCGGTCAGCAGCCGCCTCATCGAGGTGCAGCCGAGCGACCTGTCCGGCAGCGCCGGCACCACCTTCGTCAAGCAGCAGGTGAGCATCGCCGCCAACCGCGAGCTCAGGCCGCTGCGGGTGCGCTCGGTGATGCTGCAGCATTTCCTGGTGCGCTGAGGCGACGCCTCCCTCCTCTCGACAGGCCGGCGGGAATGGGGAACACTCCCGCCCGAGGGAGAAGGACGGGAAGGAGACTGTCGTGGCCGAATTCGATTTCGACCTGTTCACCATCGGCGCCGGTTCCGGCGGCGTCGCCGCCAGCCGGCGCGCCGCGTCGTTCGGGGCGCGGGTCGGCATCTGCGAGGGCAGCCGGGTCGGCGGCACCTGCGTGATCCGCGGCTGCGTCCCCAAGAAGCTGCTGGTCTACGCCAGCCAGTTCCGCGACGGCTTCGAGGACGCCTGCGGCTACGGCTGGGACGCCCATGTGCCGGCCTTCGACTGGCCGCGGCTGATCGCCAACAAGGACCGCGAGATCGACCGCCTCAACGGCATCTACATCGGCATGCTGGAGAAGGCCGGGGTGACGCTGGTCACCGGTCACGGCCGGCTGGTCGACCGGCACACGGTGGAGGTGGCCGGGCAGCGCTACACCGCCAAGCGGATCCTCGTCGCCACCGGCGGCTGGCCGTCCCTGCCGAAGATCCCCGGCATCGACCACGCCGTCACCTCGAACGAGGCGCTCCACCTCGGCCATCTGCCGCACTCCATCCTCATCATCGGCGGCGGCTACATCGCCGTGGAGTTCGCCAGCATCTTCCGCGGCCTCGGCGTCGAGGTCTCGCTGATGATCCGCGGCGAGGAGCTGCTGAACGGCTTCGACGACGACATCCGCGTGGCGCTGGCCCAGGAGCTGCGCAAGCGCGGCATCCAGATCCTGGCGCGCACCAAACCCGTCGAGGTCGCCGAGGGACCCGGCGGCTTCACCGTCACCGACCACCTCGGGCGCGAGCATTCCGCCGGCCTCATCATGGCGGCCACCGGGCGGCGCCCGAACACCCGCGACCTCGGCCTGGAAGAGGCCGGCGTCGCGCTGACCGAGGGCGGTGCCGTGAAGGTCGACGAGTGGTCGCGCACCAATGTCGACAACATCTACGCCATCGGCGACGTCACCGACCGGGTCAACCTCACCCCCGTCGCCATCGCCGAGGGCCGCGCGCTGGCCGAGACGCTCTACAACGACAACCCGACGGCGATCGACTATGCCAACATCCCGACCGGCGTCTTCTCCCTGCCGCCGCTCGGCACCGTCGGCCTGACCGAGGCCGAGGCGCGGGCCCGCTTCGCCAAGATCGACATCTATCGCACCGGCTTCCGGCCGATGAAGCACACCCTGTCGGGGCGCGACGAGCGGGTGCTGATGAAGCTGGTGGTGGACGGCGCGACGCAGCGGGTGCTGGGCTGCCACATGATGGGCATGGACGCCCCGGAAATGGCGCAGGGGTTGGCCATCGCCCTCAACTGCGGCGCCACCAAGCGGGACTTCGACCGCACCATGGCCCTGCACCCGTCGACGGCCGAGGAATGGGTGCTGATGCGCGAGAAGGTCGCCGATCCGGGTACCGCATGAGGATGGGGGCCGGCGCATCGGCGCGAAATGGTGGAGGGGACCGCGGCGCGACGATATTCTTGTAACGCTTCTAATCAGCGGCCTGTTGGGGGACGCGAGTGCACGCCGACGGTCCGGACGGGACGGGGCGCCGGCGTGCCTTGCCCCGGTCCATATCCTGGGAGGATCCCTCTGTCATGTTCATGCACAACAAGCGGCTGATGTACACGGTGCGGGTTTCGGAGCCGAATCCGAAGCTCGCCAGCCTGATGCTCGAGCAGTTCGGCGGCCCGCAGGGCGAACTCGCCGCGGCCATGCGCTACTTCACGCAGGGTCTGGCCGACGAGGATCCGGGCCGCAAGGACATGCTGATCGACATCGCCACCGAGGAGCTGAGCCATCTCGAGGTGATCGGCAGCATCGTCGCCATGCTGACCAAGGGTGTGAAGGGCAAGCTGGCCGAAGGCGCGGAAGAGACCACGGACATGCTGGCCAACATCACCCAGGGCAACGGCAGCCACACCTTGTCGCTGCTCTACGGCGGCGGCCCGAGCCTGGTCAATTCGGCCGGCCAGCTGTGGAACGCCGGCTACATCGATTCCATCGGTGATCCGACGGCGGACCTGCGCTCCAACCTCGCCGCCGAGGCGCGCGCCAAGATCATCTACGAGCGCCTGATGAACGTCACCGACGACGCCGGCGTCCGCGACGCCCTGGGCTTCCTGATGACCCGCGAGGTGGCCCACCAGAAGATGTTCGAGAAGGCGCTCTATTCGATCGAGAACAACTTCCCGCCGGGCAAGCTGCCGGGGGTGCCGGAGTACACCAACAAGTACTACAACATGAGCCAGGGCCCCGGCGACATGCGCGGCCCGTGGAACCAGGGCGACCAGTGGGAGTACGTCGACGCCCGCCCCGACCAGCAGGCGGTGGACGGTGGCGACGGAAACGCCTCGGTCCGTCTCGCGGCCTCGGAGATCGCCGCGGTGGACCAGTTGGCCGCACGCACCAAGTCGCGCCTCGACATGGATCCGACCACGGGCGCCGATCTCGGCGCCGGGCCGGGCGCCGGCAAGACCAAGCCGGTCACGCAGGGCTGATCGCGGGCCGTCAATCCGCGGAGCCGGCGACCGCCGGCTCCGCCCCCGGCGCCGGGTGCCCGTCCCGCCGCATGGCGCCGATCAGCCACAGCAGGATCAGCAATCCGGGGACGGCGCCGCCCATGGACAGCAGGAAGAAGGCGGGCCAGCTCATCTGGTCGGCCAGCCAGCCCGACGAGGCGCCGAACAGGTCGCCCCCCAGCTTGTAGAAGCTCGACAGGAGCGCGTACTGCGTCGCCGTGTAGGAGGCGTGGCACAGGCTCGAGAGATAGGCGACGAAGGCGGCTGTGGCGATGCCGCCGCACACGTTCTCCACCGCCACCGTGACCGCCAGCATGGCGAGGTCGTGGCCGGCCCAGGCGAGGGCGACGAAGCCCAGGTTGGAGACCATCTGCGCCAGGCCGCCCACCAGCAGCCCGCGCAGCACGCCGATCCGGCTCACCAGGATGCCGCCGGCCAGCCCGCCGACGATCGTCGCCCACAGCCCGAACAGCTTGGTGACGTTGGCGATCTCGGTCTTCTCGAAGCCGAGGTCGACGTAGAAGGGCGCGGCCATGATGCCGGCCAGCACGTCGCCCAGCTTGTAGCAGGCGATGAAGGCGAGGATCGCCAGCCACGCCCGCCGCGTCATGAACTGGGCGAATGGGGCGACGACGGCGCCGTACAGCCACGCCAGCGCCTCCGCCTTCCGGCCGTGCAGGTGCGGGCGGGCCTCCAGCCAGTCGGCGACGTGACGCTCGCGCGCCGCCGCGTCGGCCGAGACGGCGACCGCCGGCTCGCGGGTCAGCAGCACCGTGACCATCCCCACCGCCACCAGCGCCGCCATGGCGTAGTAGGCGACGTGCCAGCCGAAGAACGAGGCGAGGTAGAGCGCCCCCGCGCCCGACGCCAACATGCCGAAGCGGTAGCCCAGCACCAGCAGGGCGGCGCCGGCCGCCTGCTGTTCCTCGTCCAGCAGTTCGACGCGGTAGGCGTCGATGACGATGTCCTGGCTGGCCGAGCAGAAGGCCACCACCACCGCGCACAGCGCGGTCCACCACAGGTCGGCCAGCGGGTCGGTGGAGCCGAGCCCGACCAGGGCCGCCATCAGCGCCGCCTGCGTCACCAGCGCCCAGCCGCGCCGCCGGCCGAAGACGCGGGTCACCACCGGCAGGCGCAGCCGGTCGATCAGCGGCGCCCACACGAACTTCAGCGCGTAGGGCATGGTGACGAGGGCGAACAGGCCGATGGCGGTCTTGCTGATCCCGCCCTCGCGCAGCCACACCGACAAGGTGGCCCCGGTCAAGGCCAGCGGCAGCCCCTCGGAGAAGCCCAGGAACAGGATGGCGAGCACGCGGCGGTCGAGATAGACGGCGGCGGCTTGGCTCCACGACGACGCTTTCACCGGGCGGACCCTCTGTGGCGGCAGTGCTGCGCGTTTATAGGCACGCCACCGACCGCCGGCCAACCCGGAAGGTGCCGGGGCGCCGCGTGGCGCCGCGGACAAGTGCGGCACCCCGCCGCATGGCCCGCCGGCGGTCCGCCGCGGCGCCACGGCGGGCCGGATTTTTCATTGGCTTCCGTCCATGATGATTTGCTACATTAGCAATTGCCGATCATAACCATTGCCGGGCGGTCCGCCGGACGGGCCCTGCCGGCATCGAACAGACGGCGCACGCCGGCCCGCCCGTACCGGGCCGGGGAAGGACCATCCGGGAGACCGCCGCCATGAGACTGCCGAGCCTTCGCCTGCTCCTGACCGCCGCAACGCTCGCCGGCACCGCCGCCGCGGCGGACGCCGCCGCGGCACCCGACGCCGAGACGCTGGCCGGCACCTGTGCCGGTTGCCACGGCCCCGACGGCGCCAGCCTCGGGCCGGCCACCCCGACCATCGCCGCCCTGTCCACCGACTACTTCGTCCTGTCCATGAAGGACTACCAGTCCGGCAAGCGGCCATCGACGGTCATGGGCCGCATCGCCAAGGCCTACACCGACGAGCAGATCCAGGCCATGGCGGCCCATTTCCAGGCCAAGCCCTTCGTCCGCGCCGACCAGCCCGTCGACCCGGCCAAGGCGCAGGAGGGCAGGGGCCTGGCCAAGAAGTTCTGCGAATCCTGTCATGAGGACGAGGGGCGTCTGGGCGACGGCGTCGGCGTGCTGGCCGGCCAGAAGCTGCCCTACATGGAGTTCGCCATGGAGGACTTCCTCAACGGCGCGCGGGCGATGGAGAAGCGCCAGGCCCGGAAGTACGAGGAGCTGAAGGCCGAGCACGGCGACCGCGGCTTCGACGTCATCCTGCACTACTACGCCAGCGTGAAGTGAGCGGGGAGGAACGCGCCATGACCAAGATCGACCGTCGTTCCTTCGTCGCGCTCGCCGGCACCGCCGCGGCGGCCGGCATCGTCGGCGCCCCGCGGATCGCCCGCGCCGCCGGTCCGAAGGTGGTGGTGGTCGGCGGCGGGCCGGCCGGCGCCACCGCGGCCCGCTACCTGCGCCGCTTCGCGCCCGCCGTCGAGGTGACCCTGATCGAGGCGAACCGGGACTACCACACCTGCTTCATGAGCAACGAGGTCCTTGCCGGCGAGCGCGCCATGGATGCCATCCGGGTCGGCTACGACGGGCTCCGCAAGGCCGGGGTGAGCGTCGTCCACGACCTCGTCACCGGCATCGACGGGACGGCGAGGACGGTGACCACCGCGGGCGGGCAGAGCTTCGCCTACGACCGCTGCATCGTCGCCCCCGGCATCGACTTCGTCTACGACAGCGTCGAGGGCTACAGCGCCGAGGCGGCGGAGCAGGCGCCGCACGCCTGGAAGGCGGGGCCGCAGACGGCGTTGCTGCGCCGGCAGCTGGAGGCCATGCCGGACGGCGGGACCTTCGTCCTGGTGGCGCCGCCCAACCCGTTCCGCTGCCCCCCCGGCCCCTACGAGCGGGCCAGCCTGGTCGCCCACTACTTCAAGCATCACAAGCCGCGCTCGAAGGTCGTCGTCCTCGACCACAAGGACGCCTTTTCCAAGCAGAAGCTGTTCGAGCAGGCCTGGACCAGGCTCTACGGCTACGGCTCGGACAACAGCCTGATCGAATGGGTGCCGGCCGCCAAGGGCGGCAAGGTCGGCCGGGTCGACGTCGCCTCCCTGACGGTCGACACCGACTTCGACGCCGTCAAGGCGGCGGTGCTCAACCTCATTCCGGCGCAGAAGGCGGGCCGGATCGCCTTCGACGCCGGCCTGACCGAGGGCGACTGGACTCCCGTCGACAAGAAGACCTTCGAATCGAAGAAGGTCGCCGGCATCCACGTGCTCGGCGACGCCAGCGACGCCGCGACCATGCCGAAGTCGGGCTATGCCGCCAACTCCCAGGGCAAGGTGACGGCGGCGGCGGTGGCGGCCCTCCTGCGCGGCGAGGAGGCGCCGGAGCCGTCCTACCTCAACACCTGCTACTCCATCGCCGGCAAGGACCACGGCTTCTCGGTGGCGGGCGTCTACACCTACGACGCGGCGAAGAACGCCATCGCCGAGGTGGCGGGGTCGGGCGGCCTGTCGCCCCTCGACGCCGCCGACGCCGACCGCCGGCGCGAGGTCGCCTACGCCCACAGCTGGTACCGCAACATCGTCGCCGACAGCTGGGGTTGAGGGTTGGCCGGCACCGGGGGGAGAGGTCCGTCGTGTTTGCTCGTCTTGGCAAATGGTTCGCGCGCCCCGGGACGGCCTGGGGCGGAATGCTCCTGGTCGCCGCCGGCGGCGCCCTCGTGGCGCTGTTCGTCGGCGGCTTCCACGCCTTCGCCGAGCACACCAACCGGCTGGAGTTCTGCATCGCGTGCCACGAGATGGAAAGCGGGCCGTACGCCGAGTACACCCGGACCATCCACTTCAACAACCGCACCGGCGTGCGCGCGATGTGCGCCGACTGCCACGTGCCGAAGGAGTTCGGCGCCAAGCTGGTGGCCAAGGTGATCGCCGCCAAGGACGTCTACCATTCGCTGATGGGGACCATCGACACCAAGGAGAAGTTCGAGGCGCGGCGCCTGGTGATGGCGCAGCGCGTCTGGGCGCAGATGGAGGCCACCGGGTCCGCGTCCTGCCGGTCCTGCCACGCCTTCCAGGCGATGGACCTGGAGGAGCAGGGCCGGCGGGCCCGCGCCAAGCATCCCGCGGCGATGCAGGAGGGCAAGCACTGCATCAGCTGCCACAAGGGAATCGTCCACGAGCTGCCGCAGGGCTACGAGGGCGACTGATGGGCCACCCCGCGCATCGCCCGGCCGGCGTCGCCGGGACCGCATTCGCCGCCCTCGGCGTCCGGGCCGGTCTCGTCCTCGCCGTGGCGCTGGCGGCCGCGGCGGCCGTGCCGGCGGCGGCCGGCGACGGCGACCTCGCCGCGGTCGCCCGCGGCGGCCGCCTCTACGACGACTGGACGCGGGAACGGGGCGGCGGGCCGGCCGGCGGGCCGGGGCGTTGCGTCGCCTGCCACGGCTGGGACTACCGCGGCCGCGACGGCGAACGGGGACGGGCCGGGGATGCGGCGGCGGCCAAGGGCCTGGGCGCCATGGCCGGGGCCGACGCGGCGGCGGTCATGGCGGTGCTGGCCGACGCCCGGCACGGCTACGCCGAGGTCATGGACCACGCCGACTTCAGCGACCTGGCCCTCTTCGTCAGCCGCGGGCAGGTGGCGATGGAGCGGACGGTCGACCCCGGGACCGGGCGGGCCGCCGGCGATCCCGCCCGCGGCGACGTCTATTTCCAGACCATCTGCGCCAACTGCCACGGCCCCGCCGGCGAGGCGATCGACCGGGCGCCGCCGCTCGGCGAGCTGGCCCGGGCCAATCCCTGGCGGGCCATGCACACCCTGCTCAACGGCCATCCCGGCGGAGAGATGCCGGCGCTGCGCGCCCTCGACCCCGGCGTGGTCGGCGACACGCTGGCCCGCCTGCAGACCTTGCCGGCGCGCGAGCCGCTGGCCGCGGTGGTGCGCGGCGGGCGGCTCTACGACACCTGGTACAAGGAGACCGGCCGCGAGCCGCCGGCCACCGTCCATCCCGCTTATCCGGCGGCGCTGTCCGCCGGCGTGCAGCCCCGCACCACCTGGCGCTGCAAGGAGTGTCACGGCTGGGATTACCGCGGCCGCGACGGCGTCTACGGCGAGGACGCGCACCGCACCGGCATCAAGGGCATCCAGGGCATGGCCGGCGGCGACCCGGCGGCGGTCGTCGCCGTGCTGGGCGATGCCACCCACGCCTACGGCGACCTGCTGAGCGAGCGCGACCGCCGCGACCTCGCCACCTTCGTGACCCGCGGCCAGGTGGACATGGACGCCTTCGTCGACCGCGCGACGGCGACGGCGCGCGCCGACGGTGCCGCCTACGCCGGCCACTACGAGACGATCTGCGCCCCCTGCCACGGCATGCAGGGGCGCGACATCCGCACCATGCCGCCGCTCGGCCGGGTTGCCGCCGGCGATCCCTGGCGGGCCCTGCACGGCATCCTCAACGGCCATCCCGGCGAGGTGATGCCGCCCCTGCGCGCCCTGCCTCGCGACGCGGTGGCGGGCATCCTCGCGTACATCCAGACATTGCCGGCCCGCTACTGACCGGCGCGCTGCCGACCGGCCGGTCGACAGCGCGCCGGCGGCTCAGGGCGCAGGACGGCCGCGGTCGCCGGGCATCGGCTTGAACGCCGGCCGGGATCGAAATATGATGCGGTGCAAGAGACGGCACCGCCCGTCGATGCCGGACGAACCGCCGCATGCTGGTCCTCATCGCCCTGCTCGCCGGCCTCGGTTTCATCTTCATCGGAACCCAGTTCCTCACCGCCAACATGAAGCAGGTGGCGGGGCCGCGCTTCCACGCCCTGGTCGCCCGTGCCACCGGCCACCCGCTGCGGGCCGCCGCCGTGGGCGTGGCGGCGGGCGCGGTGATCCAGAGCACCAACGCCGTCACCTTCATCGTCGTCGGCCTGGTCAGCGCCGGCACGGCGACGGTGCAGGCCGCCATGCCGATCGTCACCTGGTGCTACGCGGGCACCACGCTGCGCCTGCTGCTGGCCTCGGTGGATCTCAGCGCCGTGTCCCTGCTGATGATCGGCGGGGTCGGCGTCGCCTTCCTCCTGGGCTACGACCGCGACGCCCGGCACCGCCACCTCGTCGCCGCGGCGATGGGCCTGGCGATGCTCCTCTACGGCGTGGACCTGACGGTGCAGGCGGCGGTGCCGCTGCGCGAGTCCGAGACGGTGCGCGGCGTCCTGCGGGCCGCCGACCAGTTCTACCTCTGGGGGCTGGTCGCCGGCACGGCGCTGGCGACGGTGGTGCAGGGCCAGACGGTGTCGGTGATCGCCATCGCCCTGGCCCAGGGCGGCCTGCTCGGGCTCGACCAGACGATCCTCATCGTCGTCGGCGCCAATCTCGGCTCCGGCATCATGAGCGCCCTGCAGGGCGCCGGGCTGGCCGGCACCAGCCGGCAGCTCTCGCTCTACCAGCTCCTGCTGAAGGCGATCGGCACCGCCGTGCTGCTGCCGCTGCTGATGCTCGAGCACTGGGGCGGCGTGCCGGGGCTCACCGCCCTGGCGGCGGCGGTCAGCGACGACGCCGGCATCCGCGTGACCCTGGTGCACTGGATCTTCCAGATCGTCGCCGCCGTGGTGGCGTCGGCGGCCGACCGGCCCTTGCTGCGGCTGGTCGAGCGGCTGAGTCCGCCGACCGAGGACGAGGCGCTGGCGGCGCCCGAGTTCATCGACCGCCGCGCCGCCGGGGATCCCCTGGCGGCGCTCGCCATGGTCGAGCGCGAGCAGCTCCGCCTGCTGCGGCGGCTGCCCGACTTCCTCGCCGCCGTCCGCGGCGAGGCGGGCGCCGCCGCCGGGCCGTCGGCGGCGACCCTGCGCGGCGCCGGCAACGAGCTGGTCCGCACCATCGACGCCTTCCTCAAGGCCGTCCTGCAGTCGCCGCTGCCGCCGGCGGAGCTGGAACGGCTGATGCGGCGATGGAACTGCAACGAGCTGCTGAGCGGCCTGCACGACGCGCTGGCGGAGCTGTCGGCGACGCTGGCCAAGGCCGGCACGGACCCGGCCGTGGCCGGCGTCGCCGGCAACCTCGCCGAGGCGATGCACGCGCTGCTGCTGACGCTTGCCGACGAGGCCGCGGCGCCGGGCGAGCACGGCGTCATGGAGCGGCTGACCACCGACCGTTCGGCGATGATGCGCGCCGTCCGCGACGATCTCGCCCGCCGCAGCCCGGACCTGGCGCCGGCGGAGCGGCAGACGGTCTGGCGGGCCACCGACCTCTTCGAACGGATCAACTGGATGCTGCGCCGCTACGCCCTCAACCTCGGCGCCGTCGCCCCTCCCGCTCCTCCCTCGCCGCCCTCGGAGACGCCGGCGCCGGAGCCGGCTCCGGCGCCGGCCGGCGTCGCCTGAAAGGGCTGCCGCCGACTCGAAGGAGGTGGAAAAATTCCGGGTCCCGACGTATAGGGTTGATCCCTTGGGCCGGCCCTGGCCCAATGGAGGATGTCAGTCAAGGAAAGAGCGAGCGTCATGGCCGAGCGTTGGACCCCCGAGAGCTGGAAGACGAAGACGGCGAAGCAGCTGCCGGTCTATCCGGACGCGGCCAAGGTCGAGTCCGTGGTGCAGCGCCTGTCGTCCTATCCGCCGCTCGTCTTCGCCGGCGAGGCGCGCCGGCTCAAGCAGCATCTGGCCGACGCCGCGGCCGGCAACGCCTTCCTGCTGCAGGGCGGCGACTGCGCCGAGAGCTTCGCCGAGTTCCATCCCAACAACATCCGCGACACCTTCCGCGTGCTGTTGCAGATGGCGGTCGTGCTGACCTTCGGCGCCGCCATCCCGGTGATCAAGGTCGGCCGCATGGCCGGGCAGTTCGCCAAGCCGCGTTCGGCCGACTACGAGACGGTGGACGGCATCGAGCTGCCGAGCTACCGCGGCGACATCGTCAACGGCTTCGAGCCGACGCCGGACATGCGCATCCCCGATCCCGAGCGGATGATGCAGGCCTACACCCAGGCGGCGGCGACGCTGAACCTGCTGCGCGCCTTCTCCCAGGGCGGCTACGCCGACCTGCACAAGGTGCACCAGTGGACGCTCGGCTTCGTCGAGCGCTCGCCGGCCGGCGAGCGCATGCGCGACCTGGCGCAGCGCCTCGACGAGGCCCTGGCCTTCATGGCCGCCTGCGGCATCACCGCCGAGACGACGCCGCAGATCCGCGAGACCGACTTCTTCACCAGCCACGAGGCGCTGCTGCTGCCGTGGGAGCAGGCGCTGACCCGCATCGACAGCACGTCGGGCGAATGGTACGACGTCTCCGCCCACATGCTGTGGATCGGCGACCGCACCCGCCAGCTCGACGGCGCGCACGTCGAGTTCCTGCGCGGCGTGCGCAACCCGATCGGCCTGAAGTGCGGGCCGACCTCCGACCCCGACGAGCTGATCCGCCTGATCGACATCCTCAACCCGGCCAACGAGCCGGGCCGCCTCACCCTGATCGTGCGCATGGGCGCCGACAAGGTGGCGGAGAAGTTCCCGCCGCTGCTGCGCCGCGTGCAGCAGGAGGGGCGGGTGGTGGTGTGGTCGTGCGATCCCATGCACGGCAACACGATCAAGTCGTCGAACGGCTACAAGACGCGCCCCTTCGAGCGGGTGCTGGGCGAGGCGCGCGCCTTCTTCGCCGTCCACCAGGCCGAGGGCACCCACGCCGGCGGCGTGCATTTCGAGCTGACCGGCCAGGACGTCACGGAGTGCACCGGCGGCGCCCAGGCGATCACCGACCACAAGCTGGCGCTGCGCTACCACACCGCCTGCGACCCGCGGCTCAACGCCAGCCAGTCCCTGGAGCTGGCGTTCCTGCTGGCCGAGGAGCTGAAGCGCGCCCGCGACCAGCGCGACGCCGAGCGCCGCGCCGCCGCGCGCGCCGCCGAGTAGACCCCACGGCCGCAGGGCGGGGATGGCCCGTCCTGCGGCCGGTCCGGCGGGGACCGGGCCGGGCGGAAATGCCGCAGTGCGGCACGACCGGGAGGTGTGGCGGCGGCCGTCAAACCCCTTCCCTCCGGCCCGCCGGCCGTATAATGCTGGAATCTCGTCACATCGGCGAAGGCAGGGCGGCGCCCGGGAAAGGGACATGGACGGCAACAGCGTGAAGGCATCCCCCCATCCGGCGGCCGGCACGGTCGGCGCGTGGACGGACACCTACTTCAAGCGGACCAAGGAAGCGGTCGCCAAGTTCGGCGACAAGCGGGTGGTCTACGCCATCTTCATGCGCCGCCCGGTGATCTGCGCGCCCAGGCTCGCCGTCGACTGGCTGAACACGGTGGCGGCGGAGCGCGGCTTCGACGTCGAGGTCGAACTCAACTACGCCGAGGGCAAGTGGGTCGGCGCGGGCGAGCCGATGATGTACATCACCGGCTCCCTCTACCATCTGGTCGATCTCGAGACGATCTTCCTGATGAAGCTGGGGCCGGCCTGCGTGGCCGCCTACAACGCCTTCACCATGTGCGCCGACCTGCCCAAGGTCGCCTTCCTCGCCATGGACGCCCGCCATTGCGCCGGCACCGAGATGGCCGAGATCATGGCCTACGCCGCCTCCGTCGGGTCGGAGCGGGCGCGGCGCAAGGTGGGCGCGCTCGGCTTCACCGGCAACGCCACCGACGCCACCGCCCACTTCTTCGGCCAGCGGCGCGGCATGGGCACCATGCCGCACGCCCTGATCGGCTACGCCGGCTCCACCGTGCGCGCCGCCGAGATGTTCCACGAGACCTTTCCCGACCTGCCGCTGACCGTTCTCGTCGACTATTTCGGCCGCGAGGTCACCGACAGCCTGGAGGTGTGCCGCCGCTTTCCCGAGCTGGCCGCCGCCGGCAAGCTCGCCATCCGGCTCGACACGCCGGGCGGCCGCTTCGTCGAGGGACTCGATCCGCCGGCCTCCTACGCCGTCCTCGAGCGCCACGCGCCGCACGCCATCCGCGGCTACCGCGACGAGACGCAACTCCGCTACCTCATCGGCACCGGCGTCTCGGCCGCCGCCGCCCACCACATGCGCGAGAAGCTGGACCAGGCCGGCTTCCCCTCGGTGAAGATCGTCGCGTCGAGCGGCTTCGGGCCGGCCAAGTGCCGCCTGATGGCCGAGGCCAACGCGCCCATCGACGTCGTCGGCACCGGCAGCTTCCTGCCGGAGCACTGGAACGAGACCTACGCCACCGCCGACATCATCGAGTACGACGGCGAGCCGCGGGTCAAGGTGGGCCGCGAGTTCCTGTTCCGGCGCCGCTAGACTCCCTCCTCGTCGCTGTCGACGCGGCGCCCGCCACTCCCTATGATGCCGGCTCGCGGACGGGAAGCAGGAGGGCGTCGTGGGGCAAAGGGACAACGGTGGCGGGGGCCGCGGCGTGGCTCCGCGCGAGCCCTTCACCGGCACGCCGGCCGACCGGCTGATCCGGCTGTGGCGCGGCGACGACGAGCGGTTCGACCAGTTGCTCGACGAGATCCTCGACGCCGGCCGCCAGGCGGTGGTCGACGCCGCCGCCGCCAAGCTGCGCGAGGACGAGCGGCTCGCCTTCCTCGACGACGTCGAGACCCTGGCGGAGATCGTCGACCGGGTCGACGAGAACGGGCGCCGCGTCACCAGCAGCCTCTACTGGTTCGTCGCCGAGGTGGACGGCGACCTCGCGGTGCCGCCGCCGGCCGAGGCCATCGCCGACGCGGTGGACGACGCGGAGCTGTTCGAAGGCGAGGAGCGTCTGCGCGTGGTCCCCGTCTGGCTGTCGCCGGAGGAGCTGTCCTACATGGAGGCGGTCGACCGCCGCGCCCTGCTGAAGCGGGTCGTCGCCGCCTTCGACGGGGTCGGCCGGTTCGCCGCCGAGCAGGAGCTGCTGGCCGACGGCAGCGACGAGGGCGGCATGCTCGCCGTGGTGGGGCTGCTCGACGAGCCCCACGACGACGCCTTCGCCCGCTCCGACGAGGACTGGGAGGAGGAGCTGTCGCCCGAGGGGCAGGAGCGCATCCTCACCGCCGTCGCGGAAATCTCGTCGGCGGTCGCCGCCGCCGATTCGCGCATCCGCCGCTGCCGGCCCGTGGGCGGTCTGACCGACCTGCTCGAGTTCGTCGCCGAGGGGGCATGGGACGACGACGCCATGCTGGACGAGCTCGGCCAGTTCCTGGAGGTCGCCGCCGACGAGACGTCCGACGGGTTGCTCGATGCCAGGGTGCGCTACGTCGAGGACGGGCTGGAGGTGCTGCTGACCGACGGCGGCGGGCGGATGCTCGACCAGGCCAGCTTCGACATGTCGGACGAGCAGCTGCCCCAGGCCATCGACCTGCTCAAGCGCCGCTGCCGCACGGTGGAACCGGCCGAGCCGGAGGAGCCGGCGTAGCCGGACCGTTCCCGCGGCGGGCGGGTCGGCGTTCCGAATCGGCTTGGGACGGAGCGGAGACGCTCGCCGGCACCGGCTGCCGTGCGTGCCGGAGGTGCCTTCCGACGCTCCGGGCTGTGGAGCCGATGGGAAAATCGTGCGTCAAGGCGACGGCTCTCCGGTGTCACAGGACCGGCAGGGCGATGTCGTCACGTTCGGCTGTTGGTGAAACGTTTGCGCGACGCCGGTGTGAAGTCACCGCACCACGCCCTCACGATGCTCTCATGTGAGGCGGCCTCCCGTTCGCCGTGCACGGCCCCCCTCCCGCCGCACGCCGGCGCGGCCATTTTCATCGGGGCTCCTCCTTTTCGCGGCTTCTATTGCTGCTATACTGCCCTTCGTCAGCGATGATGTTTTTGATTTCGTCTGGATGTGTGAAGGCTATGGTCGAAATTGTCGAGAACTTGAAGGTCGGCGCGGAGAAAATACTTCCGATTTTCATGCACATCCCGAAAACGGGAGGGACTACGGTCAGCAGTGTGATCAAGAAAAATTACTCTGTAAAAAATTGCCTTGATCATGATTCATTCAATGGACATTTTCTTCCGCCCGCTGATTTCCCGGAAGAGAGGGGCGTGGAGCTCAAGATTGTCTTGGGGCATTATTTTTTTGGAATTCATGAGTGTTTTCCGCAGAGGCGCCCAGTGTATTTTACATTGCTTCGTGACCCCATCGAGCGAGTCTTGTCCCACTATTCGTTCGTTCGGAATTATCCGGGCTACGAATCCGTTGCGCATGGAAAGAGCTTTTCGGAATACCTCGAACTTGCTCAAGAGGCGGCCAATGGCCAGACGCTGCAGGTGGCTGGCCTGAACGCCGGGCGTGATCTGGAAGTGGCCAAGGAGAATTTGCGTTCATTTGGAGCGGTGGGTGTTACGGACATGTTCGACGACTTTCTCGCTGTCCTGCAAAGGGAATTTTCTTGGAAAAATGTGGAATATTGCGTTGAGAACATTACGAAAGATCGCCTTCGTCGTGAGGACGTGTCTGCTGCAGATTTGCGGAAGGTGAAGAAAATGAATGAGCTCGACCAAGAGCTATACGAATATGCGAAAGGTCTGCAGAAGGACCGTAGCCGCCTTCTGTGAGAGCCGTTCCAATTTGCTTTTGTCGAGTCCTTTCCCGAGCGGAAAGGATGCCGCGGGATGAAGCGCGCTGCCTAAGCTTTCCCGACGTCGCGGTCGTGGTCAGAACGCTCGGCGCCCTTGTCGACGTGTGGCGCGGCTGCGATCAGGATCCGGAGGCGGCCGGCCGGGTCCCGGCGTTTCTCCGCTCCCGAGCGCCTGTCGGATCCGGGCGCCGCCGCGCGGTCTCCGCGTCCGCCCCGTGGCCTCCCGCAGCACCCGCTCCCAGTCCCGTGCGCGCGCCTCGGGCGAATAGTAGCGATTGACGTGATCGACCTGGTCGCGCAGCAGGCGTTCGATCCGCGGTGGCGATTCGGACGCGCGGCGCAGCAGCCCGACGGCGATGCGCAGGAAGTCACGGGCGTCGACTCCCGCGTCGCCGACCGGCACCAGCTGTGAAAAGCGGCCGACGGTCTCGGGAAGCGCTCCCGCCTGGGTCGAGATGATCAGGCATCCCGCGGCCATCGCCTCCAGCGCCGCAATGCAGCACGTCTCCTTGAACACCGTTGGATAGAACAGCGCCACCGTGCCCTTGAGGGCGTGCGCCAGGGCGTCCTTGCCCTGCTCGTCCTCCACCGAAACGCCGTCCGTCGCGCGCAGCTCGTCGAACACCTGCCCGTAGGAAGCGAGCATGTCGTCGGAGAACAGCCCGGGCGCCAGATAGAAGCCGCCGAACACCTTGAGGGTCGCGCCGGGGATGTTGCGGCGGAGAGCCCTGAACAGGGTCGGCACGTTCCTCAGGCCGCGGAGCGGATTGCTCGTGTAGGCCAACGATCCCGGCGTCTTGTGCGCCAGGATCGGACAGCCGTCGGGAAACATGCCGAGGAACTGCGGCGCCACGCAGTTCGGCACGACGTGCAGGAAATCGGACGCGATGCCCAGCCGCGCCGCCATTCCCCCGGCCTGCCAGTGGCTGACGCAGACGACGGCGTCGGCCCGTGCGATCCCCGGCCTGGTCACCGTCTCGGTGATGGACGAGTCCGGCGCGTTGTGAAGCCAGAAGACGCGGGCGTGTTCGGGTGCGAACAGGCGATCGACGAGGTCGCCCGTCCGCGTTCCGTCGACGACCACGACCGCGTCCACCGCCGTCCTCGGCCCTTGCAGCGCGTCGCGGATGTTGAGGAAGCGCACGCCGTGCTCGACGAAGGACGGCGCGTCGACGACGCAGGTGACGTCATGCCGGGACGCCAGCTCGCGCGCGACGTAGTAGAGCGTCGACTCGGTTCCCCCCGCTCTGCCCGTGCCGCCTTTCGGAAAGCTCATCCTCGGCCGGTCGTGGACGAACGCGATGCGCATTCAGCGGTCCCTGGGAAGCGTCGGCCCGCGGCGGACCATGTCCGGAGCGTCTGCGGCCGGGGACCTTATAGCCGACGGGCCGGCCGCTGTCATCGCCACGGCCGCCGCGCCGGAGCCTCAGAACGATCGCCCGGGGTGGTCGCCGATCGCGCTGAGGTGGGTCACCAGCCCGCCGTCCGGGCGCCACAGGTGCAGGGCGACGGCGGGCGGCTCGGCGGTCCAGCGGAACGCCGCTCCCGGGCGCAGGTCGAGGGCGAACTGGTGCGCGGTCGACGGCGCGCAGAAGGCGACGGTGCCGGCCCAGGCGGCGGTGATGGGCCGGTGCACGTGGCCGCAGACGACGCCAACCACTTGGCCGGGCCGCTGCCGCACCAGGGCCGCCAGCCCGTCGGCGCCCGCGCAGCCCATCGTGTCGACCGGCAGCCCGGTGGCGAAGGGCTGGTGGTGCATGGCGATCAAGGTCGGCCGCTCCGGCGCTTCCGCCAACCGCTCGGCGATCCAGGCGAGGCGGCGCGCGCACAGCTCCCCCTCCGGCCGCCCCGGCCTCTGGGTGTCGAGCATGAGGACGCGCAGCGGTCCGGCCTCCACGGCGTGGTGCAGGAACTCCCCCTCGGCGGGCAGGCCGCAGCGTTCGCCGAACCAGCGCCGCAGCTCGCCGCGGTCGTCGTGGTTGCCGGGCAGGACGCGCAAGGGCAGGGCGAGGGGGGCCAGCAGCTCGGCCAGCATCTCGTATTCCCCGGGCCGTGGCGTGTTGGCGAGATCGCCGGTGACCAGCACCAGGTCCGGCCGCGGGGCGAGCGCGTTCAGGTGCGCCACCGCGGCCGCCAGGTGCGCGTTGGTGTCCACCGCGCCGAGCGCCATCGTGCCGCGCGGCGTGACGTGGAGGTCGGTGATCTGGGCGATCAGCATGAGGCGGCCTTCTCGACGGGGGGGACGACGTCCAGGAGCGTGAAGGCGCCGTCCGCGGCCCGGCCGGCGCGCGCATCGAGCGGCCAGACGATGGCGCGTTCGCGGGCGACCGCCAGCGTCCGTTCGGCGGCCGTGCCGCTCAGGCGCTCGTACGCCCGCAGCGCACGGTCCGCCCCGGTCAGGCCGCTCTGCAGGACATGGAGCGGATAGCTCAGCATCCACTGCTCGTCGACGGCGAGGCCCCGGCCCGCGACCTCGACGACCTGACGGCACAGCCGCTCGACGCCGAGATCGCCGGTCCGCCCGTCCAGCCCGTCGCGGACGGCCGCCGCCCGCAGCGCCGGCACGGCTCCCCAGGGCAGGCGGCCGGCCAGGCGGGCCGCCTCGCCCAGGTTGCGCAGCAGGCCGGTCTGGAGGGCGCTGGGCGCGACGACCACGGAACGGGCGATGCGGTCGTCGGCGAGGGCGGCCAGCTCGCGGTCGGGGAAATTGGCGCCGCCGGCCCGGCCTTCGATGTAGCAGTCGTCCAGCTTGGCCTCGAACAGGTCTTCGAGGGGGGCGGGGCCGTGCCAGGCCTCCTGGAACTCGTCGACGCCGAACGGTCCGTCGCGGTAGCGGAACCGGATGCGGGCGTCGAGGAAGCTGCTGAACTGCAGGAACTCCAGGTGGTGCATCGCCGGGACCACCGCGGCCGCGGCACCGCTGACGATGTGGCGGCCGCGCCAGCGCGGCGCCGCCAGGAACCGCAGCAGGTCCGGCTCGTCCACGATGTGGTAGAGGTCGCCCAGCGTCTTGTAGGCGTGCTGGCGGGTCAGCGGCACGCACTGCATCACCGTGCCGGGGCCGAACATCCAGCGGAGATGGTCCCGCAGGTCGCGGAACGGCGCCGGCGGCAGGCGGTGCAGGGCGCGGTCGCCGGGATAGGCC
Organism: Azospirillum sp. ST 5-10; assembly: GCF_051225715.1. NCBI lineage: Bacteria > Pseudomonadati > Pseudomonadota > Alphaproteobacteria > Rhodospirillales > Azospirillaceae > Azospirillum > Azospirillum sp. ST 5-10. The sequence continues at coordinate 172,427 of NZ_JBPJSP010000008.1, read as the reverse complement.
GCCTTGCCGAACATGCGCGGCCAGAGGGTGAGGCGGTTCTCCTTGTGCGGAGCGATCCGGCCACCCTCGAAAGGGCTGTTCGCGAAGAGAGCGATGAAGGCCGGGGAGAGCGCCAGCAGCGTGTTCAAGGCGGTCACGGCGTCCGCGCCGGAGACGCTGGTGGACGGGCTGTTCTGCGCCTTGGCGTCGATTCCGGCGGCATGGTCCCAGCCGCGGGTTCCCGCCCAGTAGTCGTAGATCGGCTTCGGCGCGCGGACCCGCAGATAGTGGGCGTGGTCCTCGGCGGCGCAGGGGTGCTCGGCCAGGTTCAGGACGGTGGCGTTCTCGCCGTCGAGGGCGGCGCACACCGCGTCCAGCTCGCGCCGCACCCGCCGGTCCAGCTCCAGCAGGTTGTCCGGCGCGGCGGGGACCGGCCCGATGGCGCTTTCCAGAATGTTGAAGCCGTTGTCGATCGAGCTGACGACGCCTGGGGTGCGCACGGCGATGTCGCGTCCGCCGGCGGCCTCCAGCGTGGCCTGGCCGTCGTCCGCCCGCTTGAGGGCGTGGAGCGCGCGGAAGTACGGCCCGACGGCGTGCGACCGCCCCGTCGCCGTGTCGGCGACCGCCATCTCCATTTCCAGGCCGATCATGGGCATGGCGGGAGGGGCTGTCATGGCGCGCCCGGCTCGGCCCCGGGCAGTGCGCCGGCCGGCGGGGTCTCGGTCGTGGGCCGGGAGCGGAACGACCGTTCGCTGGCGACGATCAGGAAGAGCGCGGTGGCCCCCAGATAGAGCACGCCCGTCACGGCCAGACCGACTTCCATGCCGACCGCCGTGAACAGCGCGCCGACGATCAGCGGGCCGAGCATCTGGCCGAGCTTGTCGGCGGCGCGCTGGACGCCCATCGCCTTGCCCGTGCCGAACGCCTGGACGCTCTGCAGGCGCAGCGCGAAGGCGGACTGGGCGCCGCCGGCCAGGCAGGAGGCGAGGCCGAGCAGGAAGACGGCGAGGATCATGGCGCTCATCCCGTGGTCGACGTAGAGCCAGGCCAGACCGGCGCCGCCCACCAAGCCGCCGGCGGCGATGAAGGGCTTCTTGCGCCGCGTCCGGTCGACGGCGCGGGCCACCAGGGGGGCGATGTAGATGACGGAGAGGCCGTAGATCATCAGGATGCGGCCGATGTTCGACTGGTTCACCTGCAACTCGGCCAGGTAGATCGGCAGGGCGTAATAGAGCAGGCCGACCTGGGCGATCGAGAAGGGGATGACGCTGAGCAGCATGACCGCCAGGAAGTTGCGGTCGCGCAGCACCGCCAGCAGGCCGCGGCGGGCGTTGCCGCCCATCGCCTCGGCCGCTCCGGCGACGGAGAGGGTGCCGGGCTCGGGCGGCAGCATGAGCGGCCGCATGAAGGCGAAGGCGAACACCAGCGGCACCAGCATCGCTCCGGCCGACACCAGGAAGACGAAGGAGAAGCCGACCTGCTCGGCGAGCATGGCGCCGATCGCCGTGCCGCAGATGTGGCCGGCGAAGATGCCGGCCACCAGGTTGGAGATGCCGCGCGCGCGGGTGTGGAGCGTGCTGTGCTGGAAGACGAAGCCCTGGATTCCCATCCAGGCCAGGCCGTAGCCCAGCCCGACGACGCCGCGGCACAGCACGAAGGCCAGCGCCGAGGTGACGGTCCCGGCCAGCAGGGCGCCGGCGATGCTGACGACGACGCCGGCCAGGAAGGGCACGTGCCAGCCGCGCCGGTCGGTCAGCGCGCCGGCCAGGAGGGCGGCGAACAGCGCGCACAGCATCTCCAGCGAGATCGGCAGCGCCATGGCGATGCTCGCCGGCAGGCCGGCGATCGGCTCGTAGAGCTGGCGCATCTGCAGCGGCACGAAGGACAGCGGCAGTGCCCAGGCGAGCAGGAAGGAGAAGACGGCCGGCCGCGCCAGCAGGTGGCGAGTCGTCGGATCGTCGGCGCCGTGGCCCCCCATGGTCCGGCGCACCAGCACCGTCAGCAGGATCGACAGCTCGAACACGGCGAGCGCCGACAGCAGCGCCAGCGTTCCGGCGTCGAGCATGCGCTGGCGCACCCCTTCGCCGATCCGTTCCGGCGACAGGTGGATTTCGATGAAGCCGGCCAGCGGCCGGCTGCCGTCCGGCATGGCCCGCCGCAGCGGCAGCACCACTTGGTAGTCGGCGTCGGCGTTGGCATCGCTGGCGGTGGCGGCGATCGGGTCGGCGACCCGCCCGGACTGGTCGATCCGGTGGAGCAGGGAGCGGTCCGCGTCGCGGATCTCGATGTCGGCGATCTCCGGCACGCTGCGGACGATGCGGTGGAAATGGTCCTCGATGCGCACCAGGCTGGTGATCTTGATGCCCTTGCCGAGGATGCTTTCGATGTCCCGCCGGACGAGGTCGGTGAGGCGCTCGGCGTTGCTGCGGGTCACCGAGACGTACTCGTCGCGGAAGGTCTGCACGGTCTCGAACGAGTAGTACGCCTGCGCCGCCACGATCGCGACGATCGGCACGGCGTAGAGCCGCGCCCCGAGCGTCCGGCTGCGGTCGCGTCCGCCACCGAGCAGCGCGAAGTGCCCCAGCATGATCGCCATGGCCGCCCCGGTGCTCAGGCCGAGAAGGCGCAGATTGTCGAGCAGGGCGCCCCGCACGCGCTCGCGCACGAGCTCGTCGGGAAAGGACAGGGCCAGCATGCCGGCGAGCTCGCCCGTCTTGCCGCGCACCGCGAAGATGGCGAGATGGTCGTCGCCCTCCTCCTCCATCACGAAGGTCTCGCCCTTGGCGAAGGCCTGCCGGGCGACGCCCAGGGCGCGCCCGATCGGCCGCGCCTCGCCGGCCGCCCGGTAGGTCGCCTGTCCGTCCGGCAGGGCGAGGACCACGTCGTCCAGCTCCGGCAGGGCGCGCCGGACGTCGTCCGCCACCTTCTGCATGCCGTAGAACGCCTCGATCGGCTTGCCGAACCGGACAGCCCCCTCGATCTTCAGCGCGGCGTTGCTGCCGGCGACCTTGATGCCGGCGACCAGCGACTGGAAATAGATCTTGTTGAGCGACGCCAGGGACAGGCCGCCGTTCAGCGCCTGGGCGACGATCAGGATCAGAATGCTGCCGAGCAGGACCTTCCACAGTCCTCCTCTCCCGCGCCGTGCCATCGTCGAACCCACCTTGCCAGAGCCTTTTCCCGTCGAGCGTCCCCCGGCCGCCGCCCCGGGGGCTGCCGGAGACCGTTCCTCGCACGGAATTTGTCGCAGCGGACGCAAACAAACGGTGCCGTCGTAGGCACCATGTGCAATTATGATTGCAATAGCACGAACGCAATCGATTCGGAAGACAGACGCATGTTACGTTCTTGAAACATATACGTTTGCGAAACATAAACGCCGGATAATATTCTGCGTGGATGTGGTCGGCGGGTGGCGGGGTGTCGTAGGGTGCCTCCGTTAGTTGGTGCAAGCAGTTGATGCAAGCCGGTGTCGTCGGGTTCGGCCGGAGCAAGGGGCCTGGAATGGGTGCAGTTCGAAACGGGGGCATCGCATGTCGGCGGTGCTGAATTCGCTCAAGGCGAAGGTCTTCCTGCTGGTCATCGTCCTGCTCGGCATCGTCGCGGCGACGGTGATGACCCTCAGCAAGCGCGACGTCGAGCGCGCCATGCTGGACTCCGAGGTGGAGGCGGCGCAGAACGTCGTCCAGCTCGTCAAGCGGGACATCACGAACCGCTACCGCGCCCTGCTGATGGAGAAGGTGCGCACCATCACCGCCGGCAAGGAGCATCTGCGCCAGACCAGCGGCGTCGTGCAGGCGGCCCTCGGGCAGTTCGCGGCGCTCGCCGACCAGGGGCTGATCGGCGAGGACGAGGCCCGCGCCGCCGCGCTGGACTGGATGTCCGATCTGCGGCTCGACGAGGCGGGGCGGCAGTACGTGTTCGCCTTCGACCGCAACAACCGCGCCGTCGCCTATCCCAATCCGGCGATGATCGGCCAGGATCTCGGCGGCTTCACCGATTACAAGGGACGCAGCCTGGTGGAGACGGTGCGTGGCGAGACCGACCGCTACCGCGAGACCTTCTCCACCTACCGCTGGAAGGAGGCGGGGGAGGACCAGGCGGTCGCCAAGTTCGGACATTTCTTCCGGTTCCCCCGGTGGAACTGGATCGTCGGCACGGTCAACGACATCCGCGACGTCGAGAACGACGTCCGCCGCAAGATCGACGCCTTCGTCGACGAACTGCGGGTCAGCATGCCGGCGATCCACGTCGCGCGGACCGGCTACGTCTTCGTCTTCGACGGCAAGGGCAACATCGTCGTGCCGCCGCGCGACAATCCCGACGTCGCCGGCGAACGCAACCCGCTCACCGGCAACCGCCTGCTCGACGACCTCAAGGCGGCGGCGACGGAGGCCGGCGCCACCTCCGTCTTCCACGTCGCCGGGAACGGCGAGCCGATGGAATCGCACGCCTCCTACTTCAAGGCGCTCGACTGGTACGTGGTGGCGACCACCTCGACCGAGGAGATCGGCCGGCCGGCCCGCCTCCTCATCGCCCGCCAGGGCATCATCTTCGCGGTGGTCCTGCTGGTCAGCGCCGGCCTCGGCTATCTCTACGCCGCCCGTCTGTCGCGGCCGCTCGTCACCCTGACGCGCTACGCCAACGACCTGTCCGCCCAGGACTTCTCCAAGCCGTCGGCGACGGCCCCGGGCCAAGCGATCGCCGACCTGCCGCGGCGCCACCGCGACGAGGTGGGGCGGCTGGCGAACGCCTTCATCTACATGGAGACGTCGCTGCGCGACAACGTGCGCCTGCTGATGGACGCGACGGCGGCGCGCCAGCGGATCGAGAGCGAGCTGACCATCGCCCGCGACATCCAGATCGGGCTGCTGCCGAAGATCTTCCCCGAGCCGCCGGAATCGCACGGCTTCGAGCTCTACTCGACCCTGCATTCGGCCAAGGAGGTGGGGGGCGACCTCTACGACTTCTATTTCCTCGACCCGCACCACCTGTGCCTGACCGTCGGCGACGTGTCGGGCAAGGGGGTGCCCGCCGCCCTGTTCATGGCGGTCACCAAGACGCTCATCAAGGTGGTCGCGGACCGCGTGCGCGAGCCGGCGCAGATCCTCGCCCAGGTCAACGACGAGCTGTCGCTCGACAATCCCAACATGATGTTCGTGACCCTGGTGGTGGGCATCCTGGACGTCCGCACCGGAATGCTCCGCTACGCCAGCGCCGGCCACAATCCGCCCCTGCTGCTGACCAGGGACGGCCGCGCGGAGTACCTGAAGGAGGCCGCCGTGGGGATGGCGTGCGGCATCATGGAGGGGGTCGCCTACGGCACGGCCACCGTCACCCTGGCCCGCGGCGACACGCTGCTGCTCTACACCGACGGCGTGACCGAGGCGATGGACCCCGCCGACCGGCTGTATTCCGACGAGAAGCTGCTCGACCTGGCGCGGCACCGCCTGGCCGGCCATTCGGCGCGGGCGATCGTCGACGCGGTGGTGACCAGCGTCGGCGAGCACGCCAACGGGGCCGAGCAGTCCGACGACATCACCGTGCTGGCACTGCGCTACTATGGCATGCCGGCCGACGACGGCGCCGCCGTCGCCGCGCCGCAGCCCGCACCGGCCTTCAAAGAGGAATAGCATGCGTTCAGTCTTCCGGCGCCTGAGCTGCCTGTTCGTCGCCATGGTCCTGGCCGCCGCGTGGCCGGCGGCGTCCGCGACGGCCGACGAGCCGCCGCGCGACAGGGGCACCTACGCGACGACCCCGACGCTTCACGGTGCCGCGAAATGGCGCATCGGCTATCTCGAGGGCGGCCAATACCCGGATTACGAGGTGATCCTCAAGGCGACGCTGCGCGGGCTGATGGAACTCGGCTGGATCGAACCCATGACGCTGCCGCCGGAGAACAACCCGGAGCCGGGCGGCTTCTGGCGCTGGCTGTCGGCCAATGTCCGCAGCGCCTATCTGGAGTTCCCCGAGGACGCCTACTACGCGCCGGGCAACTTCGACGGCGACAAGCGCGCGGCGACCAGGGAGGCGGTGATCGAGCGCCTGAACACGCACGGCGACATCGACCTGATGATCGCCATGGGCACCTGGGCCGGACAGGACCTGGCGAACGACCAGATCAACGTCCCGACCGTCGTCGCCTCGACCAGCAACCCGATCGCCTCGAAGATCGTCAAGAGCGCCACCGACTCCGGGTTCGACCATCTCCACGCCAAGGTGGAGCCCGACCGCTACGCCCGCCAGGTCGAGATCTTCCACGACATCATCGGCTTCCAGCGCCTCGGCATCGTCTACGAGGACACGCCCGAGGGACGCACCTTCGGCGGCGTCGACGAGGTCGAGAAGGTGGCGGGCGAGCGCGGATTCGAGATCGTCCGCTGCCTGGCGCCGTTCAGCGGCGTGACGCAGGAGGAGGCCGAGAAGCGGGTGGCCGCGTGCTACGCCGAGATCGCGCCCAAGGTGGACGCCGTCTACATCACCGTCCATCGCGGCGTCACCATCGGCAACCTTCCCAACATCATGGAGCCGATCAACCGGCTGAAGGTGCCGTCCTTCTCCATGCTGGGCGCCCAGGAGGTGCAGCACGGCGTGCTGATGAGCATCTCGCAGGCCGGCTACAGCTACGTCGGCCAGTTCCACGCCGAGACCATCGCCAAGATCTTCAACGGCGCCAAGCCGCGCGACCTCGAGCAGCGCTGGGTGGCGCCCTCCAAGATCGCCCTCAACCTCAAGACCGCCGAGCTGATCGGCTACGACCCGCCCGTCGACATCCTGATCGCCAGCGACGAGCTGTTCGAGGAGATCGCCAAGCCCGAGCCGAAGAAGAAGAAGCGGTGACCGGCCCGACCGGTCGCCCGCGGCCGGCCGCTCTCAGAAGTCGCGGTTGCGCAGCAGATGGGGTGGGATGCTGAGGCCGGCGCCGATGGCGCCGAGCGTGAAGATCACCCGCAGCATCGCCGCCATCGACTGGGTCGCCGTGGCGACGGGATTCTCCGGGTGCGGCGCCGTGAGGTCGAGGAAGCCCAGCAGCGCCTGGCCGAAGAATGCCCCCGGCACCATCGGGATGCAGCCGGCCAGGGCCACCGCCTGGCCGGCGACGCCGATGCGCCCCCTGAGGGCGAGGGAGGCGCAGGACGTGGCCGCCGCCGCGGCGAAGGTCGCGGCCTCCAGACTCCACCCGGCGTCCTGGCAGACGGTGCGCACCGTGAGGGCGAACGCGCCCGCCGCCATGCACCACAGCAGCCGCCGCCAGCCGAAATTGAACAGCACCCCGAAGCCGACGGCGGCGACGCCGCCGAAGAAGGCCTGATGGGCGACGTGCGGCACGGCCGCGAGAATCCCGTCCATCACGACCGCACCCCCAGCAGGGCCTGGGCGAGCCATATCCCCGTGGCGGCGAACACCATGATCATGACGACCCAGACGGCGCGGGCGCTGCCCATGGTCGGATAGCCGTCCATGATGTCGGTCTGCGCGTTGGTGGCCGGGACCCCCGGCACGAGCAGCAGGATCGACGCCATCATCGCCGTGCCGATCGTCCCGCTGCCGGCGGCCCCCGCCCCGGTGCCGCCGAGCACCGCGCCCAGGAAGGCGATGACGGTCGCGACGACGAAGACGTTCACCTGGCGGACGAGAAGGGCGTGCCGCAGCCGCTGGCCGAGCGTTCCGGCGACCAGCACCGGCAGGAAGGCCGCCCAGTCGGCCCCCAGGAGGCGGCCGAAGGCGGCGCACGCCGTTCCCGTCGCGACGGCCACCAGCCACGGCGGGTAGTGGGGCGTCTCGGCGGCGATGCGCGCCAGCTCGGCCTCGACCGACGCCGGCGTGCCGCCCTCGTTCGCCACCCGCACGACGAGGGCGCGGACGGCGAAGTCGAGACGGTGGTTCACGCCGTGGCGACCGATGCGCATCATCCGGGTGATGGTGTTGCCGCCGGCGCCGACGGTGATCTCGTACGACGCGTAGCCGGAACGCAGCCCGAGCACCTCCGCGCCGAGCGCGGCGACGATCCGCACCGCGGCGTCGTGGGCGACGCGGACGCTGGCGCCGCTCTGCGTCAGGGCGCAGCCGACCGCCAGCGCGGCGTTGGCGATCCGCTCCAGCTCGCGGTGGCGCAGGACGACGGGGTCGGGAGCTTCGTTGCTGGTGTCGGTCACGGCGGGCTTCCGTCTCTGGTGCCGCCCACCGTACGCATCCGCGGCAGCCCTGTCACCGCTGCGCTGCAGCATCGGGAGTCCAGCGGCGATGCGCCGCTGCCGCCGCGGCGCCCCCGCGTTTGCGGCGCTTCGGTCACAGTCCGCCGGAAAGGCGACGCCGCCACCCCTTCCGGCGCCTTGTGAACTCCCTATTTACAAAGTAGATGCTAAGAACAGGAAGCTCCTCCGGACAACAAGCGCTGCGTCTGGCATGCCATGGCAATGAGCAGCTCGGAACGAATGTTCGCGCGCGACCGGTATTGGTTGAAGAGGGCGCGTGTCCCCGGCGACCGCATCGGTGGCGCCGCGGCGGGACTGGTGCCGCAGCCCGGCCGCGCCGTGCTGGCGGACATCCGGATCGAGGATGGCGCCATTCGCGCCGTGGTCCCCGCCGGCGGCGCGCCGTGCTGCTGCCGTGGCATCGATCTCGGCGGCGCGGCGGTCTGCCCGCTCGCCGAGGACGGGCGCATCGAACCGGGGCGGGACGCCGACCTGCGGATCGACTGCCCTGCCGGCCAGGTGATCCTGCGTCGCGGCAAGCCCGACGGTGTCTGCGCCCTCGGCCTCGAATGCGCCTGCACGCCGCCGCCGGACCACCCCTGACGCGGCGGGCAAGGCTCTCGACCCGCCGCCGGACTGAACGATAGAGTACGATCGTCGTGGCGCCCGCCCAGCGCCCGCAACCCGCCGTTCGACGGATGGTCCGACCATGCGCTCCACGCTCCGCCTCATGGTCCTGCTCGTCCTCGTCGCCATCGCAGCGGGCGGCTACTGGTACTTCGTCCAGCGCGGCGGCACCGTCGACGGGCTGCTGGCCCTGGCGCTGCGCTCCACGGCGCCGGGCGGGCCGGCAGCGGCGCCGCCGGCGGCCGCTACGGCGGGCGGCGGCATGCCGGTGGAGGCGGTGCCGGTGAAGGTCGGCACCGTCGCCCGCACGGTGACCGCGGTCGGCTCCCTGCTGTCCGACGAGTCGGTCGTCATCCGCCCCGAGGTGCCCGGCCGCATCGTCGAGATCGCCTTCAAGGAAGGGCAGCGCGTCGCCAAGGGCACCGTCCTGTTCCGTCTCGACGACGCCATCGCCAAGGCGACGCAGGCGCAGGCGCAGGCGGCGCTCGCGTTCTCGCGCGCCGACCTGCAGAGGGCCGAGGAGCTGCAGCGCAACAACGCGGGTTCGGTCCGCGCGCGCGAACAGGCGCTGTCGCAGATGCAGGAGGACGAGGCGACGCTTCAGCTCGCCAAGGCACAGCTCGACCGGCTGACCCTGACGGCGCCGTTCGACGGCGTGCTCGGCCTGCGCAAGGTGTCGGTCGGCGACGTGGTGGAGGTCCGCGAGGACCTGGTGAACCTCGAGGCCATCGACACCCTGAAGCTCGACTTCCGCGTGCCGGAACTCTACCTGCCGGTCGTCCGCGTCGGCCAGACCCTGGCGGTGACGGTCGACGCCGTCCCGGGCCGCAGCTTCGCCGGCACCGTCTACGCCATCGATCCGCTGGTCGACGTCAACGGCCGTGCCGTCGTCATCCGCGCCCGCGTGCCCAACCCGGACGGCGCCCTGCGTCCCGGCCTGTTCGCCCGGGTCGAGCTGACCCTGACCGTGACGCCGGACGCCGTTCTGGTGCCGGAGCAGGCGGTGGTCGCCTTCGGCAAGGCCCAGTTCGTCTACACCGTGGTCGACGGCAAGGCGGTGCAGACCCGGGTGACCCTGGGGACGCGGCGCGGCGGCGAGGTGGAGATCTCGGCAGGGCTGGCGCCCGGCGACGTCGTGGTGACGGGCGGGCAGATGAAGATCCGCGACGGCGCCCCGGTGACGGTGGTGGCGCCGGGCGGCACGCCGGGCGCGCCGCCGGGCGGCGCCAAGCCGACGGGGAGCTGAGGCCATGGTCCTCTCCGACCTCTCGATCCGCCGGCCGGTCCTGGCGACGGTGATGAGCCTCGCCATCCTGCTGGTGGGGATCGTCTCCTACGACCGCCTGTCGGTGCGCGAGTATCCCAAGATCGACGAGCCGGTGGTCAACGTCACCACCGTCTACCAGGGCGCCTCGGCCGAGATCATCGAGACCCAGGTCACCCAGGTGCTGGAGGACAGCCTCGCCGGCATCGAGGGCATCGACGTGCTGTCCTCGGTCAGCCGCGCCGAGCGCAGCCAGATCACCCTGCGCTTCCGCCTGACCCGCGACATCGACGAGGCCGCCAACGACGTCCGCGACCGGGTGGGGCGGGTGCGCCGCAATCTCCCGGACGAGATCGACGAGCCGACCATCGCCAAGGTGGAGGCGGACGCCCAGCCGGTGATCTATCTCGCCTTCTCCTCCGACCGCCATTCGCCGCTGGAGGTGACCGACTTCGCCGACCGCTACGTCAAGGACCGCCTGCAGAACCTGCCCGGCGTCGCCGAGGTCCGCATCTTCGGCGAACGCAGGTTCGCCATGCGCCTGTGGCTCGATCCGGCGCGCATGGCCGCCTACCGCATCACGCCCCAGGACGTGGAGAGCGCGCTGCGCAAGCAGAACGTCGAGATCCCGGCCGGCCGGGTGGAAAGCGTGGCGCGCGAGTTCACCGTGGTGTCGGAGACCGATCTGCGCACGCCCGAGGAGTTCGAGCGCATCATCCTGCGCGACGCCGACGGCTACCTCGTGCGCCTGGGCGACGTCGGCCGCGCCGAGCTGGCGGCCCGCGACGAGCGGGTGAACGCCCGCTTCAAGGGGCAGAGCGCGGTGGCGCTGGGCGTCGTCAAGCAGTCCACCGCCAACCCCCTCGACGTCTCCACGGCGGTGCGCGAGCAGCTGCCGAAGATCGACGCCAGCGTGCCCGAGGGCATGAAGGTGTCGATCGGCTACGACAGCTCGATCTTCATCGCCCGCTCCATCGACGCCGTCTTCCACACGATCTTCGAGGCGATCGTGCTGGTGGTGCTGGTGATCTTCTTCTTCCTGCGCTCGCTGCGGGCGACCCTGGTGCCGCTGGTCACCATCCCGGTGTCGCTCGTCGGCTCGTTCGCGCTGATGTACCTCTTCGACTTCTCGGTCAACACCCTGACCCTGCTGGCCATGGTGCTGGCCATCGGCCTTGTCGTCGACGACGCCATCGTCATGCTGGAGAACATCTTCCGGCACGTCGAGGAGGGGGTGCCGCCGTTCCGGGCGGCGCTGCTGGGAGCGAAGGAGATCGGCTTCGCCGTGGTGGCGATGACCATCACGCTCGCCGCCGTCTACGCGCCGATCGGCTTCATGACCGGCCGCACCGGCCGCCTCTTCACCGAGTTCGCGCTGACGCTCGCCGGGGCCGTGCTGGTGTCCGGCTTCGTGGCCCTGACCCTGTCGCCGATGATGTGCTCCAAGCTGCTGCGCCACCAGGCCAGGCACGGCTTCGTCTACAACCTGATCGAACGGTTCCTGGAGGGGTTGACCGGCGGCTACCGGGCGCTCCTGCGGGCGTCCCTCAGGGTGCGGCCGCTGGTGCTGCTGCTGGGGGCGCTGGTGGCGGCGGCGAGCTGGTCGCTCTTCTCCGGCATCAAGTCGGAGCTCGCCCCCACCGAGGACCGCGGCACGGTGGTCGCCATCGCCATCGCCCCCGAAGGCTCGACCCTCGACCACACCGACGGCTACACCCGACGCATGGAGGCGCTGTTCCAGCAGGTGCCGCAGATCGACACCTACTTCATGGTGGTCGGCTTCCCCGTCGTGAACCAGGGCATGAGCTTCGTCCGGCTGAAGGACTGGAGCGAGCGCGACGTCAAGCAGCAGCAGGTGGTCGGCGGGCTGGCGCCCAAGCTGTTCGGCATCCCCGGCGTGCTGGCCTTCGCCTCGAATCCGCCGTCGCTGGGGCAGAGCCCGACCGAGAAGCCCATCAACTTCGTGATCCAGACGTCGCTCGACTATCCGGAGCTGCAGCGGATGGTCGACGCGATGATGGGCGAGGCGCGGACATTCCCCGGGCTCGTCAACCTCGACACCGACCTCAAGCTGAACAAGCCGGAGCTGCGCATCACCCTCGACCGCGACAAGACGGCCGACCTCGGCATCGACATCGAGACGGTCGGGCGCACCCTGGAGACCTTTCTCGGCGGCCGCCAGGTCACCCGCTTCAAGCGCGAGGGCAAGCAGTACGACGTGGTGGTGCAGGTCGAGGGCGTCGACCGCAACGACCCCGACGACATCGCCTCGATCTACGTGCGCGGCGGTGCCGGGGACATGGTGTCGCTGGCCAACCTGGTCCGCGTCGAGGAGCGGGTGAGCCCGCGCGAGCTGAACCACTTCAACAAGCTGCGCTCGGCGACCATCACCGCCACCCTGTCGCCGGACACCTCGCTGGGCGAGGCCCTGGCCTTCCTCCAGACGGCGGCCGAGCGGGTGCTGCCGGCCACCGCGCAGACCGACTACGCCGGCCAGAGCCGCGAATACCGGGAATCCTCGGCCGGCCTCTACGTCACCTTCGTGCTGGCGCTCGCCTTCATCTACCTCGTGCTGGCGGCGCAGTTCGAGAGCTTCGTCGATCCCTTCGTCATCATGCTGACGGTGCCGCTGTCGATGACCGGGGCGCTGCTGGGGCTGCAACTCACCGGCGGCACGATGAACGTCTACAGCCAGATCGGCCTGGTCACCCTGGTCGGGCTGATCACCAAGCACGGCATCCTGATCGTCGAGTTCGCCAACCAGCTCCAGCGCGGCGGCGTCGCCATCCGCGAGGCGGTGGAGGCGGCGGCCGTGCTCCGCCTGCGGCCCATCCTCATGACCACCGGCGCCATGGTGCTGGGGGCCGTGCCGCTGGCCATGGCGGACGGCGCCGGCGCGGAGAGCCGCCAGGCGATCGGCGTCGTCATCGTCGGCGGCATGGCGCTGGGCACCGTGCTCACCCTGTTCGTGGTTCCGACGGTCTACAGCTATCTCGCCCGCAAGCACCCGACGACCGAGGACGAGGGACCCGTCCACGGCGCCGCGGCGCCGCACCCGGCGGAGTAGAGCGGATCGCGTCAAATCGGCATCGATCGGACGCGTGAAGCCGCTCGTCGGTCGAAGGCCGGTTCCCTACAGCCGCACCGCCGGCGACGACTGCACCGAGGCGGCGCTGTTGGGGACGCGGTCGAGCACGACCGCGGCGCCGACGGCGATCAGCACGGCGGCGGCGAATCCGATGACCATGGCCTTCATGGGGTGACCTCTCCCTGTGCCGGGCGCCGTTGGCCGGCAGCCCTCCCTCCGCCGACCATAGTGGACGGCCGGGCGGCACGCCAGGGGCTGCCGCAAGGGGGCGTCGGCCGCCCTACGGTCCGGCCTCGTCGGGATCGACGACGGTGAGCGACACCGCGCTGGTGTCGATCAGCAGCTTGCCGGCGTGCTCGAAGTTCACCGTGACGCGGTGGCGGATGGCCGATTGGACCTGGCCGAGGCCCCAGTCGGGGCGGTCGGGGTGGCGCACCCAGGCGCCGGGGACCAGCGTATCGTCCATGTGGGCTTCCGGAAAAGCGGGGGCATCTCGCGGCGATGGATGTTACAAGAAGGCGGGCGGGGCCGTGAAGTTCCCGTCGCCGACCATTCGCAAGAACCCTCATCAGGCGGGGCTTTCATGGCTCTCGACATGCGCATCCTCGAACTCCTGGCGTCCCGTGTGTGCCACGACCTGGTGAGCCCGGTCGGCGCGATCCACAACGGGCTGGAGCTCATCGAGGAGATGGAGGATGACCCGGCGTCCGGCTTCCTCGGCGAGTCGATCAAGCTGATCGAGCACTCCGCCGGCCAGGCGGAGCGGCGGCTGAAGCTGTTCCGCCTCGCCTACGGGGTGGCCGGACGCGACCAGCGCGGCTTCGCCGAGACGCGGGCGGCCGCCGAGGGCTGGGTGGAGGGCTCGCGCACCCGGCTGGACTGGCCGGCCGGTGCGCTGCCCGACGCCATCACCGAGCGCACCGGGGTCGCCAAGGCGCTGCTCAACCTGATCGTGCTGGCCGAGGAGGCGCTGACCCACGGCGGCACCGTGTCGGTGGAAGGCGACGGCGACGGCGATTCCGGCCGCATCACCGTCACCGCCCAGGGCCGTCCCGGGGCGCTCAACCCCGCGGCCGACCGCGCCCTCACGGGCGTGGCCGCGTCGGACGAACTGTCGCCGCGCACCGTCCACGCCTACGTCACCGGCCGCTTCGCCGATGCCTACGGCTTCCGCGTCAGCGCCGGTCCGGCCGGGCCGGAGGCGCTGGCCTTCCGCCTGGAGTGGTAGGGGCGGGTCAGCGGGTGAGGACGGTGACGATGTTGGCCTTCTCGGCGGTCAGCCGGTCGGCGCGGGTGCGGTAGTCGAGTTTGCCGGAGAAGCCGCCGGCGCGGCGGACGCGGGCGATCCAGCCCTCGGCGGCGCCCAGCGACACCAGGCGCTCGACCATGTCGCGGGTGGTGCGCAGGGTCATGAAGCCGGTGTCGGAGGCGCGCGGCGCGTGCACCATGAATTCCGCCGACGGATCGGCGTAGCGGGGATAGCCGGCGAGGTAGACGCCGACGCACATGCTCTCGCAGGATTCGCCGCTGTTGACGCGGGTGGCGACCGGCCGGCCGGCGGCGCGCTCGGCCAGCATCAGGTCGATCATCCGGTAGCCCGGTGCGGTGAAGCCGCCGGGGCTGTCGAGTTCCACCACCAGCTTGCGTCCCGCCGGAAGCCCTTGCAGGGCCTCGGTGAAGCGGTGCTCCAGCCCTTCGGTGATGATGCCGTCGATGCGCAGCACCGTGGCGTCGCCATGGTCGGTGCGGACCATCGCCGCGTCGGGGAAGGTGGGAACGCCGGCGTGCGCCCGTGCTTCGGTCCCGGCGTGCGCGGAGACCGGGGCCCCCATCGCGAAAACCACCCCCAGAATTGCCGCCGCGACCGCACGAACCGCCATGCAACCCTCCTTGCTCTGCGCGAAGAGTTGCCGGAAAACTTTACGCCTTCGTTAACACCACCCCTGTCCACAGGGGTAACATGGGCAAAATTTGCCTGTTGACGAAAGGACATGGCCGTCCGGGTGCGCGATGGTGAAACAAATCCCTGCTCTCGGCTTGGCCTTGGCAATCTTCGTTCTCGCCGGCGCCGCGGCCGGCCAGGAGGGGGCGCACCCTTCGGCGGCATGCGGCCGCCCGCCTCCGGCGGCGGCACCCGCCGCCGTGACGGTCGGCGGCCGGGCCCGCGGCGTCATCGTGGTGCCACCGGCCGACTACGACCCCGGGCGGCCCCACGACCTGGTGATCGCCTTCCACGGCCGCACCACCGCGAACGTCCGGGCGCGCCGCTACTACGATCTCGAAGGCAACGCCGCACGGGCGACGATCTTCGCCTATCCCGCGGGCCGCCAGGACGCCGAGGGGCGCTACACCTGGGCGGCCGCCGCCGACCCGCCGGGTGGGCCGGGCGGCGCCGCGCTGTTCGATTCCCTGCTGCGGGCGCTCGGCGACACCTATTGCCTCGACCGCCGCCGCGTGTTCGTCGTCGGCCATTCCCTGGGCGCGTCCGTCGCCAACAGCCTCGCCTGCGCCCGCGGGGCGGCGATCCGCGCCGTCGCCACCGTCGGCGGCGGCATCACCGGCGCGACCGGATGCAGCGGTCCGGTGGCGGCCATGGTGCTGCACAACCCGCGCGACCGGCTGGTGCCGCTGTCCGAGGGGCTGCGGGTGCGCCGTTCCCTGCTGACGCAGAACGGCTTCGCCGCGGGAAGCGAGCCGGCGTCGCCGCGCCGCTTCAACTGCCGGCGCTACGGCCCGGAGGACGCGGCGGATCCGGTGCTGTGGTGCCCGCACGCCGACGACGTCACCGGCGCCGGACGCTTCTACCCGCACCAGTGGCCCGCGGGCACCGGGGCGGCCATCATGGCGTTCTTCGCCGGCCTCGCCTGAGCCCGCCGGTCAACCCGCTCCGGCCACCGCGCCGTCGCTGGCGGCGAGGAACGGCTTGTAGCGCGCGTCGACCGACTGGATGTGCTCGATCAGCCATTCCTTGAGCAGCAGGATGAGGTCGATGCGCAGCATCACGGCGTGGCTGGCGTCGAACTCGCGGCGGATCTTCTCGACCTCGTCGACGAAGTAGCGGTGGGCGGCCTTGTGCGTCTCCAGATCGGGATAGCCGGCCTGCGCCATGTACTCCTCCTCGCGGCGGAAATGGACGTCGGTGTAGTCGCGCAGATCCGCCAGGAGGGCGCTGAGATCGTCCTTGCTGCGGTTCGAGACGCCGCCGCTCAGCAGGCCGTTGAACATGTCGAGCAGGCGCTTGTGGTCGCCGTCGAGGACGTCGACGCCGACGCTCATGTTCTGGTCCCAGGCGACGTAGTCCATGGCCGCACCCCTTCGCGTGGCTCGACCGCCCGCCGGGGGGCCGGTGGTCCCGTTCGGCCGACCATCTAATGCCGGCAACCGACCCGTCACAAGCGTCGCGGCGAGCGGCAAATGCTCGCAGCCGTCGCGGCCGGCGGCCACCACGCCCCTTCCGGGCGCCCCCGCGACCCCGTATAACATCCCGGCAGCCCAATGACGCAGGCCGATGGCGAGGTGTATCCGTGGCGCAGCCGAACGACATCAGCGAGAAGAAGCGCGCGCTCGACGCCGCCCGCCCGCTGGCGCCGGACGTCGTCCACACGCTGGCGGACTGGTTCGAGCTGGAACTGACCGTCGCCGCCCACCTCGTCGAGCGGGGCCGGCTGACCCGGGCCGAGATCGCCCGCGTCCTGGAGAAGGGGCCGGTGCTGCGCAACCGCCCGCCCGACGACCAGCGGCTGGTGGCGAACCACGTCGACGCGCTGCGCATCGTCGCCCGGCTGTCCTACGAGCCGCACGGCGTCGTCACCGAACGCACCGTCGCCGCCCTCCACGCCGTGCTCTTCCAGGGCGTCGACGCGGCGGCCGGCGCCTACCGCGACGGCGCGCTGGGGGAGGGGGCCGCCTCCGCCACGCCCGACCCGGCGAAGGTCCGCGTGTCCATGTCGGCGCTCAGCGGCTGGCTGCGGCGCACCGATCCGGGGCCGGAGAGCGCCTTCGAGGCGCACGTGCGGATGATGGCGGTGCGGCCCTTCTACCAGGGCAACGCCGCGGTCGCCCTGCTGCTGACCAACCTGCTGCTCAACCGGGCCGGTTATCCGCCGGTGGTGGTGCGCGCCGAGAGCCTGGAGGCCTACCGCGACACTCTCGAACGGGCCCGCACGCTCGGCGACAAGGGGCCGTTCCGCGAGGCGATGTTCGGCCTCCTGGACGAGAGCCTCGACGTCTGCCTGGTGGCGGCGGCGCACGGCGTCGTCGACCGCGCCGTGCTCGACGACGCGGCCGGGGCCGGCCCGGACGCCTGAGCCGGCCCGCCCCTCAGGAGTCGTAGCTCATCAGCGTCGTGCACGGCACGTCGATGCGGTCGCGGCCGCCGAGGAAGCTCAGCTCGATGATGAAGGCGGCGGCGCGCACGTCGGCGCCGACCTGGCGCAGCAGGTTGATCGAGGCGGCCATCGTCCCGCCGGTCGCCAGGAGGTCGTCGAGCACCACCACCCGCTGGCCCGGCGCGATGGCGTCGGCCTGCACCTCGATGGTGTCGGTGCCGTACTCCAGATCGTAGGAATGGGTGATCTTGTCGCCGGGAAGCTTGCCGCGCTTGCGTACCATGACGAAGCCCTTGTTCAGCGCCAGCGCCAGCGGGGCGGCGAGCAGGAAGCCGCGCGATTCGATGCCCACCAGCAGGTCCGGCTGGTGCGGACGGATCGCCTCGGCCAACTGGGCGATCGCCTCCTGCCAGGCGGTCGCGTTCGCCAGCAGCGGCGAGATGTCGTAGAACAGGATACCCGGCTTGGGAAAGTCGGCGATGCCGCGGATGTGGTCGCGCAGGTCGATGGCGGCTGACGTCATGGTGGGCGATTCCGTGAGTGATCGGCCCGCAGGGGCCTGGGCATGGCCGGCGCAGTGTACGCGGCGCGTGCTTTTGGCGCAAATCGCGGTTAACACGGATGTGCCGCCGGAACGCCGGCGGCCACCGACGGTGCGGGTGGAACGGCACGGAGGACGGGGGCGCATGGCGCCGCAGCAGGCTTGGATGACGGCGGCGCCGGGGGACGGTGGCGCCTGGCTGGTGACGGCCGGCGGCCGATGGGACCTGGAGGGGGCGGCGGGGCTGACCCGCGAGCTGGACGGCGTGCGGCCGGCCGGCGCCGCCGCCGTGCGGATCGACCTGTCGGCCCTGGAGGTGCTCGATACGGTCGGCGCCCTGTTGCTGACCCGGCTCGCCGAGCGGCTGCGCGGCGCCGGCCATGCGGTGGAGCTGTCGGCGGTGCGGCCGGAACACGCGCCGCTGCTGGACGCCGTGCGCGACGCCGCCGCCGTGCCGCCGCCGGCCCAGCCGCGCCCGCGCCCGGTGCTCGACATGTTCGAGCGCACCGGGCGCGGCGCGGTGGCGCTCGGGCGCGAGGGGCTGGACCTGCTGTCCTTCTTCGGCCTCATCGCCATCACCCTCGGCCGGGTCGCGCTCCACCCCTCGCGGCTGCGGCTGCGGGCGGTGCTGGCGCACATCGAGCAGACCGGCCTCAACGCCCTGCCCATCCTCGGCCTGCTGACCTTCCTGATCGGCGTCGTGCTGGCCTTCCAGGGGGCCGACCAGCTGCAGCGCTTCGGCGCCGAGCTGTTCGTCGTCAACCTGCTGGGCATCTCGGTGCTGCGCGAGATCGGCGTGCTGATGACGGCCATCATCGTCGCCGGCCGGTCGGGCTCGGCCTTCACCGCGCAGATCGGCACCATGAAGGTCAACCAGGAGGTCGACGCCATCCGCACGCTGGGCCTCGACCCGGTGGAGCTGCTGGTGGTGCCGCGCGCCCTCGCCCTGATGATCACCCTGCCGCTGCTCGGCTTCTACGCCGACATCATGGGGCTGTTCGGCGGCGCGGTGATGAGCTACGTCGTGCTCGACATCACGTTCGCGCAGTTCCTCAAGCAGCTCCAGGGCGCGGTCGGCGTCGGCACCTTCGCCGTCGGCCTGGTCAAGGCGCCGGTGTTCGCGCTCGTGATCGCCATGATCGGCTGCTACGAGGGGCTGCAGGTGTCGGGCAGCGCCGAGAGCGTCGGCCGGCTCACCACCAAGGCGGTGGTGGAGGGCATTTTTCTGGTCATCGTGCTCGACGCGCTGTTCTCGGTCCTGTTCTCGTACCTCGGCGTCTAGGATAGGAAAGGAAGCTCATGGCGATCGGCAAGGCCCAGGTCTCGACGGCGGCGCGCGTGGCGCCGGCGGCGCCGGAGCCGGTGATCCGCGTGCGCGGCCTGGTGACGCGCTTCGGCCGGCAGGTCATCCACGACGGGCTCGACCTGGACGTGCTGCCGGGCGAGGTGCTCGGGGTGGTCGGCGGCTCGGGCACCGGCAAGTCGGTGCTGCTGAAGGAGATCGTCGGCCTGATCCGGCCGGCCGCCGGCACCATCGAGATGCTCGGCCGCGACACCGCCCACCTGTCGCCGCGCCTCGACCGCGAGCTCAAGTCCCACACCGGCGTGCTGTTCCAGGACGGCGCGCTGTTCAGCTCGCTCACCGTGGCCGAGAACGTGATGGTGCCGCTGAAGGAGCACACGCGCCTGCCGGCGGCGCTGATCGCCGAGATCGCGCGGGTCAAGATCGCCATGGTCGGCCTGCCGCCCGAGGCCGGGCCGAAGTATCCGTCGGAGCTGTCGGGCGGCATGCGCAAGCGCGCCGGCCTGGCCCGCGCGCTGGCGCTCGACCCCGACATCCTGTTCCTCGACGAGCCGACCGCCGGCCTCGACCCGATCGGCGCCGCCGCCTTCGACCGGCTCATCCGCAACCTGCAACGGAGCCTGGGCTTGACCGTCTACATGGTGACCCACGACCTCGACAGCCTCACCTCCATCTGCGACCGCATCGCCGTGCTGATCGACAAGAAGATCAAGGTGGGCACGCTGGAGGAGCTGCTGGAGGACGACCATCCCTGGATCCGCGACTACTTCCACGGGCCGCGCGGCCGCGCCGCCCGCCGTGCGGAGGCCTAGGGCCATGGAGACGCGGGCCAGCTACATCCTCGTCGGCGCCTTCGTGCTGTCGCTCATCGCCGGGCTGTTCGTGTTCACGGTGTGGATCGCCAAGGTCCAGCTCGACGAGCAGCGCGATCCCTACCTCATCTACTTCACCGGCTCGGTCACCGGCCTGCAGGAGGGCAGCCCGGTGCGCTACCGCGGCATCCCGGTCGGCACCGTCACCGACATCCGTCTCGACCCGTCCAACGTCGGCCGCGTCCTGGTCGGCATCGAGGTGCAGGAGGGGACGCCGATCAAGACCGATTCCATCGCCTCTCTGGAGGTCCAGGGGATCACCGGCGGCGCCTATGTGCAGATCACCGGCGGCACCGACCGCAGCGAGCTGCTGCGGGTGGCGGAGAGCGGCGTCCCGGTGATCCCGTCGCGGCCGTCGACCCTGGCCGAGGTGGTGGACGCCGCGCCGCAGCTGCTCAACCGCGTGCTCGCCATCGCCGAGCGCGTCAACGATCTGCTCAATCCGGCCAACCAGGAGGCGGTCGCCGCCATCGTCGCCAACACCCGCGTCGTCACCGACGGGCTCGCCGGGGCGACCCGCGACCTCGACCGCACCATGGCCGAGGCGCGCTCCGCCATGGCCGGCCTCGACCGCCTGGCGACGACGCTCAACGGCACCGTGGGCGAACTCGGGCCCGAGCTGCGGCAGACCGTGGCGCAGGCGCGCCAGACCCTGGCGACGCTCGACGGCTCGGCCCGCACCCTGACGAAGTCGCTGACCGGCACCGCCGACCAGCTCGGCGCCCTGGTCGAGGAAAACCGCGAACCGGTACGCGACTTCACGGCGACGGGGCTGTATGAGGTGACATTGCTGGTCACCCAGCTGCGCGACCTGTCGGCGCAGCTGTCGCGGCTGACCACGCGGATCGAGAACAGCCCGACGAACTTCCTGTTCGGCGGCACACGGCAAGGCGTGGAGGTGGGACGATGATCGGACGCCGGCAGACCCGCGGCACGGGCGCGACCAGGACCCTGGCGGCGGCGGCGCTCGGGGCGGCCGTCGCGGCGCTGGCGGCGTGCGCGGCGGCCCTCAACCCGACGCCGCCCAGCCTCTACACCCTGACCCCGCACGAGACCTTCGACCCCGGTCTGCCCCGCGCCGACTGGCAGCTCCTGGTGGAGATGCCGACGGCGCCGGCCGGGCTCGACACGCCGCGCATCGCCGTCGCCAAGTCGCCGACCTCGCTGGACTACTTCGCCAACGTCTCCTGGGTCGACCGGGCACCGGCCATGGTGCAGGGGCTGATCGTCGAATCGTTCGAGGAGAGCGGCAAGATCATCTCGGTCGGGCGGGACAGCCTGGGGCTGCGGGCCGACTTCACCCTGAAGACCGAGCTGCGCGACTTCCAGGCGGAGTACGCCGACGGCCGCAGCACCGGCCAGCCGCAGCGTGTGAAGGTGCGCGTCGCCGCCAAGCTGGTCGCCATGCCGCGCCGCACCATCGAGGCCGGCGAGACCTTCGAGGCGACGGCTCCGGTGCAGGGCAGCGATTTCCCCGCGGTGATCGAGGCGTTCGACGCGGCGCTGGGGCGGGTGACCGAGGATCTCGCGTCGTGGACCCTGCGCCGCGGCGTCGCCGTCCGGAGCGCCGGCACCACCTGAGCGGCCGCCCGGGCGAGGCCGGGCGGGGCCCTGGGAGCGGGAGCCTGGACGAAAGGGCAAGCCCCTACTTTTCCTGTACCAACGGTCGGCCGGCCTGGCCTATTCTGGAGCGCAGGACGGGCCGAGGTGCTGGTGATGGGCGACCAGACGACGGAAGAGCTGGCGCGGCTGCCGCGGGAGGAGCTGGAGGCGATGGCCGCCGCCGCACGGGAGGTGCGGACCTGCCAGCGGGTGCTCGCCAAGACCGGCGACACCGTGGTCGGCGAGCTGCTGCGTGGCCACGGCACGCCGTCGGAGTGGCGGCACTACCCGCCGGGCGACGTCTACGATTCCGAATACCACGCCCAGTACTATTATCACTGCCACCCCGAGGACGACCGTCCGCGCGGCGAGCACGGGCATTTCCACACCTTCCTGCGGCCCTTCGGGATGCCCGAAGGCGTGCGGCCCGCCGACCTGCCCGACGCGGCTCCGCCGGCCAGCGACAACGACGCCCTGTCCCATCTCGTCGCCATCGGCATCGATCCGCTGGGCCGGCCCGTCCGCCTCTTCACCACCAACCGCTGGGTGACCGGCGAGACCTGGTATTCCGCCGGCGACGTCGTGCGCATGCTCGACGGCTTCGTCATCGACCACGCCCGCCCGTCCTGGCCGGCCAACCGCTGGATCACCGCGCTCCTGCGCCTGTTCCGGCCGCAGATCGCCGTGCTGCTGCACGAGCGCGACGCCGCCATCCGGCGCTGGGAGGCGGCCAACCCCGACCGTTACGTCTACGAGGACCGCGCCCTGGAGGTCCCCTCGGAGCGGATGGTCTCCGTCGACGCGCAGATCGCCGCCGTCGAGGCCGCCCTGCGCGGCGGCCGTCGCCGCACCCCCCTGTTCCCGGAGCCGCCGGCATTCCATATGTGACGGGCCACAGCCGAGCGTTGCAGGACCGCGCGCCGGCATTAAGGAAGGCTCAATCCTTCCGGCACATGCTGAATTGTTAGGCTGACTCCCGCGCGGGAGGCGGTGGTTGGAAGACGGGGGCGGGACCGATGACGGAGCATCTGGGCAAGGACGACGTCGCGCGTCTGCTGACGGACCCCTCGCCGACGACCCGCGCCGATCTGGCGGCCAAGGTCGCCCGCGAGTTCGAGGCGAACACGCTGAGCAGCGACGAGCGCCGGCTGGCGGAGGACATCGTCCGCGTCATGGCGCGCGACGCCGTGGTGCGGGTGCGACAGTCGCTGGCCGAGAACCTGAAGTCGAGCCTGTCCCTGCCGCGCGACGTCGCCCTGACCCTGGCGCGCGACGTGGAGGCGGTGGCGATCCCCATCCTCAGCGTCTCGCAGGTGCTGACCGACGCCGACCTGCTGGAGGTCATCCGCGCCGGCGGCGACGCCAAGCAGACGGCGGTGGCGCAGCGGCCGGCGGTGTCGGCGAGCGTGGCCGAAGCGCTGGTCGAGACGGCCGGGGAGCGCGCGGTGGCGGCGCTGGTGGCCAACGAAGGCGCCGACCTCGGCGAGAAGACCCTCGGCCGCGTGCTCGACCGCTTCGGCGACAGCGAGGCGGTGCAGGCGCCGCTGGTCCACCGCAGCCGCCTGCCGGTCACCGTGGCGGAGCGGCTGGTCGCCGTGGTGTCGGAGAAGCTGCAGAACTATCTCGTCGCCCACCACGACCTGCCGGCCAAGACCGCCTCCGACCTGATCCTGCAGAGCCGGGAGCGCGCCACCGTCGGGCTCTTCACCGGCGAGAGCGACGAGTTGGCGCTGGAGCGCCTGGTGGCGCAGCTCGCGCGCACCGGCCGGCTGACGCCGTCGCTGATGGTGCGGGCGCTGTGCATGGGGGACGTCGCCTTCTTCGAGGCGGCGATGGCGCAGCGCGCCGGCGTGCCCCTGACCAACGCCCGCCTGCTGATCCACGACGTCGGCCCGCTGGGGCTGAAATCGATCTACGAGAAGGCGAAGATGCCGGCGGCCCTGCTGCCCGCCTGCCGCATCGCCCTCGACGTCACCAGCCAGACCCCCTACGACGGCGAGCCCGACGACATCGCCCGCCACCGCCGCCGCATCATCGAGCGCATCCTCACCCAGTACGAGGACCTCGCCAGCGACGACCTGGACTACCTGCTGGCGAAGCTCGGCGACCTCATGCGGACGGGGTGAGCGCAGGCCGCCACCGGCACGCTCCTTGCGCTGCGGTGTTGAGACGTCTATAGGCGAGATGCCGCTGCGCGAGGACCCCCATCCGTGCTTCCCGATACCATGCTGTCCGAACTGGCCGCCCTCGGCCAGGTGATCTTCATCGACCTGGTGCTGGCCGGCGACAACGCCATCGTCGTCGGCATGGCGGCGGCCGGCGTCGCCCGCGAGAAGCGGACCCGGGTGATCTTCTGGGGCATCGTCGCCGCGGTGCTGCTGCGCATCGTCTTCGCCGTCCTCACCACCCAGCTCCTCGCCATCATCGGCCTGACCTTCGCCGGCGGCGTGCTGCTGCTGTGGGTGTGCTGGAAGCTCTACCGCGAGCTGGGGGAGCAGCGCGAGGAGGCCGAGGGCGGCGAGCTGGTCGGCGGCGACGTCACCGTCGACGATCCGGTGCCGCCGGGCAGCAAGCCGATGGGGGCCGCCATCTGGCAGGTCGTGGTGGCGGACGTCTCGATGTCGCTGGACAACGTGCTGGCGGTCGCCGGCGCGGCGCGCGAGCACCTCTGGGTGCTGGTGATCGGCCTGATCCTGTCGGTCGGCCTGATGGGGGCGGCGGCCACCGTCATGGCGCGGCTGCTGAACCGCTACCACTGGATCGCCTACGTCGGTCTGGCGGTCATCGTCTACGTCGCGCTGCGCATGATCTGGGAGGGCGGCGGCGAGATCCTGGCGGCGACGGCACAGCTCTGACCGGCCGCCCGCTGGGGCGGAACCTTTGCCGCACGGCCGGTGTTGGTTGCCGCAGCGTGACAGGGAGGTTCCGGCATGGCCAATGATCGCAGCGATTACGCGTCCCCGGCGCAACGGCCGCGCAACATGGGCGAGATCGAGCAGGACATCGGCGCGATTCGCGCGCGAATGGATTCCACCCTCGACGAGCTCGAATACCGGCTGTCGCCGGGGCAGATGACCGGCTTGGTCACGCAGGCCGTGCGCGACGTCGTGCAGGGCCGCCCGACCCGGGTCGCCCGCGCCGTCCGCGCCAACCCCATTCCGGTCGCCATGATCGGCATCGGCGTGCTGTGGCTCGCCTGGGCCATCTCGCGCACGCCCGAGCACGAGGCCGGCCCGGCCGACGTCGGCGGCCCCGCGGCGTCCGACCAGCGCGTGCGCATCCTGCTCACCGGCCTGATCGGCGCCTGCGCCCAGGGGGCCGAGGGCTGCCGCGAGGCGGACGCCGCGCTCGACGACGCCCGCCTGTCGCCGCGCCTGATGGAGGTGTCGAACCAGCTGGAGCGTGCCGCCGCGGCGCTGGCCCACGAGCTGCGGATGCGCGGCGGCACGCCCGACGCCGAGGGGCCGTTGCACCCGGCCTGGCAGGACCTGTTCCAGGTCCTCGGCAGCAGCCGGTCGCGGGCGCAGGTGCTGGCCACCCTGGAGCGCGGGCTGGACGGCACGCTCGACCTGTTCCGCGACTGCCTGCACGAGGGCCTGCCGGAGGATCTCCGGGTCGTCGTCGGCGGCCAGTTCCACGACCTCGAGACGACGCGCCACCATGTCGCCAGCGTCCGGGAGGCGCTCGCCTGATGCTCGGCCTCAGCCGCCGGCATCACGACCGCTCGCCGCGGCCGGCGGCCGGGCGCGGCCGCCGCGCCGAGCGGCCGGGGGAGATCCCCCGGCGCGGCTGGAAGGACGTGCTGTGGCGGGTCTACGAGGAGCAGTCCAAGGACAATCTCGGCATGGTGGCCGGCGGTGTCGCCTACTACGCGCTGCTCGCCCTGTTCCCGGCGATCGCCGCCGCGGTCTCCATCTACGGGCTGGTCGCCGATCCGGCGACCGTGGAGACCCACGTCCAGGCCATGGCGGGCCTGCTGCCGGAAGAGGCGTTGCAGGTGGTGCGCGACCAGGCGAAGAGCGTCGCCTCGGCGTCGGGCAGCGGCCTGACCGTGGGCGCCGTCGCCGCCATCCTGTTCGCGCTGTGGAGCACCTCGCGCGGCGTCAGCTCCATGGTGACCGCCCTCAACATCGTCTACGACGAGCAGGAGGGCCGGAGCTTCCTGGGCCTGGCGCTGCTGTCCCTCGTGCTCACCGTCGCCGGCATCCTGTTCCTGTTCTTCACGCTGGCCGTGGTGGTGGTGGTGCCGGCGGTGCTGCAGATGGTGCCGTTGGGCGGGCTCGACTGGGTGGTGCGGCTGGTGCGCTGGCCGATCCTGGCGGCGGCCGTCATGCTGGCGCTGGCGGTGCTCTACCGCTACGCGCCGTGCCGGCGCGAACCGCGGTGGCGCTGGGTGACCTGGGGGTCGGCGGTGGCCACCGCGCTGTGGCTGCTGGGCTCCATCGCCTTCTCCGTCTACGTCACCAACTTCGCCAGCTACAACGAGACCTACGGTTCGGTGGGCGCGGCGGTGATCCTGCTGCTGTGGCTCAACCTGACCGCCTACGCGGTGCTCATCGGCGCCGAGCTGAACGCCGAGATGGAGCACCAGACCGCCCGCGACACCACCGAGGCGCCGAGCAAGCCGATGGGGGAGCGCGGCGCCTATGTCGCCGACACCGTCGGACGCCGCCGCGCCTGAGCCGGATCAGCGCGCGGGGGCGGCGAGGCAGGCGGCGACGACCGCGTCGCTGCGCGCCCGCCCGCCGGCATCGAGGCGGTCGGCCAGGGTGTCCTCCCAGAGGCCGGCCCGCCGCAGGTCGTCGGCGACGCAACCGCACGCGGCGATGCAGCCGGCGGCTCCGCCGCCCGTCGCCCGGCAGCTCGCCGCGCAATTCTCCAGGAACGCCTCCCCCGCGGCGCCGGCGCCCCCCGTGGCGCCGGCGGTCGCCGCCGCCAGCCACAGGGCGCCGAACAGCACCGGCTGGTGGAGGAGGTAGACCGCCAGGCTGTGCCGCCCCACCCGGGCCAGCGCGCCGACGAGCGGCCGCGGGCGCGCCGGCGCGGGGCCGCGGGGCGGCCGCAGGCGGGCCAGCGCCACCCCCAGCAGGACGACGCCGAACCACGGCACCAGGGGCACGTAGTCGTTGGAGTCCGGCGCATGGCTCATCAGCCCGATCCAGCGCAGCCACGGCGCGTCGAAGGCCGGCACCGGCCCCACCACGGCCGGCAGGGCGAGCACCGCGGCGCCGAGTGCCGCGGTGACCGGCGCCGGCAGCGGCACCGCGGCGAGGCCGAGCACGCTCGCCACCAGGATGTGGTGCAGCACGCCGAAGAAGATGGGGCTTTCCGGGAAGCCGACGTAGGACACCGCCGACACCGCGGCCGCCGCGGCCGCCAGCACGCCGAGGCGGCGCCCGTAGCGGCGGCGGTCGAGGCCGCGCGCCGTGGCCAGCACCAGGCCGTACCCGACCAGCAGCAGGAAGGCGGAGACGATCGCCGTGCGCGCCGCCAGCCACAGCGGGTCGCTGGTCAGCGCAAAGCGCGCGAAGCCGAAGAAGTCGAGGTCCCAGCAGAAATGGTAGGCGACCATGGCGGCCACGGCCAGGCCCCGCGCCGCGTCGACGGCGGCCAAACGGGGGACGGTCGGGGCGGGCGGGCGGGGCGGCGACGGGGCGGGCATGGCCGCTGTCATGCCCGATCGCCGGCCCCCTGTCCATCCGGCGTCGCCGCCCGGACGGCGGTGGCGGACCGCGAAGCCGCACCCCGCAACGCTTGCGCGGCAAGCGATTCGCGCCTTCGGGCCTTGAAGGGGGACAGGGGGTGTGCCACGTTAGTCCGGTGCCGCAGAAGGCGCTGCGCTCATCCCGAGGCGGTGCTGCCCCAGGCCCATCCCGGGCTGGCGGTCTTCCCATCAAGAGGCCCATTCGATGTTCGAAATCCCCCGTGGTGCCCTGTATCCGGTCCTG
The DNA here is from genome assembly GCF_051225715.1 of Azospirillum sp. ST 5-10. Taxonomy (NCBI): domain Bacteria; kingdom Pseudomonadati; phylum Pseudomonadota; class Alphaproteobacteria; order Rhodospirillales; family Azospirillaceae; genus Azospirillum; species Azospirillum sp. ST 5-10. Next base: position 144,680 of record NZ_JBPJSP010000008.1, on the reverse strand, counting down.
CCGCTGCGGGACATCGTGGTGTTTCCCCACATGATCGTGCCGTTGTTCGTCGGCCGCGAGAAGTCCGTGCGCGCCCTGGAAGACGTGATGAAGGACGACAAGCAGATCCTTCTCGTCACCCAGAAGAACGCCGCGCAGGACGACCCGACGCCCGCCGACATCTACGGTGTCGGCACCGTGGGCACCGTGCTGCAGCTGCTGAAGCTGCCGGACGGCACGGTCAAGGTGCTGGTCGAGGGCGGCCAGCGGGCCTCCATCGTGAAGTTCGCCGACAACGAGGACTTCTTCCAGGCCTACGGCGATCTCGTCGAGGAGAAGGCGGGCGACACCCAGGAGCTGGAGGCGCTGTCCCGCGCGGTGATCTCCCAGTTCGAGCAGTACATCAAGCTCAACAAGAAGATCCCGCCGGAAGTCCTCGTCTCCATCAATCAGATCGAGGAGGCGGGCAAGCTCGCCGACACGGTCGCCTCGCACCTGGCGCTGAAGATTCCGGAGAAGCAGCAGCTTCTGGAATGCGCGACGGTGTCGGAGCGGCTGGAGCGGGTCTACGCCTTCATGGAGGGCGAGATCGGCGTCCTCCAGGTGGAGAAGCGCATCCGCAACCGCGTCAAGCGGCAGATGGAGAAGACCCAGCGCGAGTACTATCTCAACGAGCAGCTCAAGGCCATCCAGAAGGAGCTGGGCGAGTCCGAGGACGGCCGCGACGAGGCCGCGGAGCTCGAGGAGAAGATCAACAAGACCCGCCTTTCCAAGGAGGCGCGGGAGAAGGCGCTCGCCGAGCTGAAGAAGCTGCGCTCGATGAGCCCGATGTCGGCCGAGGCGACGGTCGTGCGCAACTACCTCGATTGGATCCTCACGATCCCGTGGAAGAAGCGCACCAAGGTGAAGAAGGACCTGCGCCTGGCGCAGAAGATCCTCGACGCCGACCATTACGGCCTGGAGAAGGTCAAGGAGCGCATCCTCGAGTACCTGGCGGTGCAGAACCGCATGAACAAGGTGAAGGGGCCGATCCTCTGCCTGGTCGGGCCGCCCGGCGTCGGCAAGACGTCGCTCGGCAAGTCGATCGCGCGGGCCACGGGCCGCAACTTCGTGCGGATGTCGCTGGGCGGCGTGCGTGACGAGGCCGAGGTGCGCGGCCACCGCCGCACCTACATCGGCTCGATGCCCGGCAAGGTCATCCAGGGCATGAAGAAGGCCAAGTCGTCGAACCCGCTGTTCCTCCTGGACGAGGTGGACAAGCTGGGCGCCGACTGGCGCGGCGACCCGTCCTCGGCGCTGCTGGAGGTGCTCGACCCGGAGCAGAACGGGACCTTCAACGACCATTACCTGGAGGTCGACTACGACCTCTCCGACGTGATGTTCGTCTGCACGGCCAACACGCTGCGGCTGCCGCAGCCGCTGCTCGACCGCATGGAGGTGATCCGCGTCGCCGGCTACACCGAGGACGAGAAGGTCGAGATCGTCAAGCGGCACCTGATCGAGAAGCAGGTGAAGGCGAACGGCCTGAAGAAGGGCGAGTTCGCGATCTCCGACGACGCGCTGCGCGACCTCATCCGCTACTACACGCGCGAGGCCGGCGTGCGCAACCTGGAGCGCGAGATCGCCAACCTCTGCCGCAAGGCGGTGAAGGAGATCCTCCTGAAGCCGTCGGGGGCCGCCAAGGTGTCGATCACCCGCCGCAACCTCGACAAGTATGCCGGGGTGCGCCGGTTCCACTTCGGCGAGGCGGAATTGGAGGATCTGGTCGGCGTCACCACCGGGCTCGCCTGGACCGAGGTGGGCGGCGAACTGCTGTCGATCGAGGCGGTGACCCTGCCCGGCAAGGGGCGGGTGACCACCACCGGCAAGCTGGGCGACGTGATGAAGGAATCGGTCCAGGCGGCCGAGAGCTACGTCAAGTCGCGCGCCACCGCCTTCGGCATCAAGCCGACGCTGTTCGAGAAGCGGGACATCCACGTCCACGTTCCGGAGGGCGCCACCCCCAAGGACGGCCCCTCGGCCGGCGTGGCGATGTTCACCTCGATCGTCTCGGTGCTCACCGGCATCCCGGTGCGCAAGGACGTGGCGATGACCGGCGAGATCACCTTGCGCGGCCGGGTGCTGCCGATCGGCGGCCTCAAGGAGAAGCTGCTGGCGGCCCTGCGCGGCGGCCTGAAGCACGTGCTGATTCCCAAGGACAACGAGAAGGATCTCGCCGACATCCCCGACAACGTGAAGCGTGGCCTGGAGATCATCCCGGTGAACTCGGTCGACGAGGTGCTGCGCAACGCGCTCGTCCGGGTGCCGGAGCCGATCGAGTGGACGGAACCGGCCGACACCATCGAACCCGCCGCCAAGCCGCGCGACGGTGAGCAGGGCGGCGAGGTGTTGCGTCATTAACGGTGCGTTCGCGCGGGCATGCCCGGGCGAATCGCCTCAGACGGCAGCGGTCACCCCCGTCGGCAATTGACGGGTGGTGGCCGCTGTGCTTACATTTTCATCTCGCGAAGTCGTGAGGTGACTTTGTTTGTCGTATATTCGTTTGAACGGGAAGGGGGAATAAGTGAACAAGAATGATCTCGTGGCACACGTGGCCGATGTCGCGGGTTTGTCTAAAACAGACGCGAGCAAGGCGATCGACGCTGTGTTCGACACCATCGCCGACGCGATGAAGAAGGGGGACGAGGTGCGGCTGGTCGGGTTCGGCACGTTCGCGGTGGCGGAACGTGCGGCGTCGGAGGGACGCAACCCGCGCACCGGCGAGAAGATCACCATTCCGGCGTCGAAGCAGCCGAAGTTCAAGCCCGGCAAGAACCTCAAGGACGCCTTGAACTGATACGGCCTTTCGGGCCATATACGCACCGGCCGGCCGACAACCGGCCGGTTCGCCTTTCCGGGGTCCGCGCGGCACGTGCACCGCGCCTTCCGCAGAAGTGGCGCGGGCGATTAGCTCAGCGGTAGAGCGTCTCGTTTACACCGAGAGGGTCGGCGGTTCGAACCCGTCATCGCCCACCACCCCGTCGGCCGACGCGGACGGCGGGATTCCGGGCCGGTCGGGCCACCCCGCGACGGCGGGAGCCGGCCGTAAGAGGCCCGCGACGGGCGGGAGCCGGCCGTCAGAGGGCGTGCTTGAGCACCTGCCAGACCACCACCCACGGCGCGCCGGCCAGGACCACCCAGGTGGCGATCAGCGGCAGGCCGCGCATCTTGTCCACGACGGGGTCCTCATGCGCCGGCGCCCGCACGGGCGTCCGGACGGTGTCGCTGCGATCGACGGGAGCGGGGGCTTCGAGGGTCTGGTACATGGTCACCTGCCGGGTCGCGGAATGAAGCGAGCATGCCGCGGGCTGGTTAACATTCCTTAAAGCAACGCGCCGGCGGAGCCGGTTCATTCGGGGTATCCCGACGCGCATCCCGACCCGATTCGAGAGAGTCGGGCTGCGGCCGTCCGTCGATTCGCCCCGCCGGTGCCCGCCGCGACATCGCAGGACGCGGCGCCGCCGCCGTTCCGTGCTAGACTGGCGGCGTGCGGGACGGAAACGGGAAGCGGCGGAGGAGCGTGCCATGAACGCAGGGCCCAAGAGCGACGAGCGGCGCCTGGGGGACCGCATCCTGCATGCGCTGGAGTTGGCCCTCGACGAGGAGGACCTCGAGGTGAGCGAGCACCTCGCCCGCGCTCTCGAGGAGACGCTGACCCGGTTCGGCGGTGCCGGCCGCACCGAGCGGCGGGGCCTGCCTGCGGGCATGCTCGACGCCTTCGAGCGTCTCGACCGGCTGCGCCACCGCAGCCGGACCCCGTGACCGGAGCGGGGCGGGCTCCTGCGTTTTCATGATTGACAGGGGGGCGAGGCGGGGCTAGAAACCGCCCACCACGGCGGCGGCCGGTCCCGGCCTTCAAAACAACGGACGCACCGGACGCCGATTTTTAAAGCGTGGTCTTGCCGTCATCGGCAAATGCGCGGGTGTAGCTCAGTTGGTTAGAGCGCCGGCCTGTCACGCCGGAGGCCGCGGGTTCAAGTCCCGTCACTCGCGCCATCTTCCCTTTGCTTTTCCATCCTACGAAATTGAACGTTTTCAACGCCGTAGAAGGCCGGAAGCCTAGGCTGTTCCGGCTTTGCCGGCCGATCAAAGCGCTTTCCTTGATCGTACATCCGGCCTATATTGCGCTGCGTCTGACGGGCTAATCCAGTCTTCACCCACCGCGTGTGGCGCCTCGGCCTTCCCGGGCCGCAGCGTTGCTCGCGTTTGAGGCCCATGGGAGGAATGCGGTGTCAAATCCGCTCATCATCGAATACCTTCCGATCCTGGTGTTCCTGCTCATCGCCATCGCGCTCTCGGTGGTGATGGTGGCCGGGTCCTACATCATCGGCCCGAGCGCCCCGGATCCCGAGAAGGTCTCCCCGTACGAATGCGGCTTCGAGCCTTTCGAGGATACCCGCGCCAAGTTCGACGTGCGGTTCTACCTGGTCTCGATCCTGTTCATCATCTTCGACCTCGAGGTCGCCTTCCTGTTCCCGTGGGCGGTCGCCCTGGGCGACATCGGCATGTTCGGCTTCTGGTCGATGATCGTGTTCCTGGGCGTGCTGACCATCGGTTTCGTCTACGAGTGGAAGAAAGGAGCTCTGGAATGGGAGTAGAGGCTGCCAACCGCATGGCGCCCATTCCGCCCGGACCGGAACAGGATGCCTATCTGCGCGCCGTCACCGAGGAGGTCCAGGAGAAGGGCTTCATCCTCGCCAAGTACGAGGACGTGCTGAACTGGGCGCGCACCGGGTCGCTGTGGCCGATGACCTTCGGCCTGGCGTGCTGCGCGGTGGAGATGATCCACGCCTACATGCCGCGCTACGACCTCGACCGCTTCGGCGTCATCCCGCGCCCCAGCCCGCGCCAGTCCGACTGCATGATCGTCGCCGGCACGCTGACCAACAAGATGGCGCCGGCGCTGCGCAAGGTCTATGACCAGATGCCGGAGCCGCGCTGGGTCATCTCCATGGGCTCGTGCGCCAACGGCGGCGGCTACTATCACTACTCCTACTCGGTGGTGCGGGGCTGCGACCGGATCGTGCCGGTCGACATCTACGTGCCGGGGTGCCCGCCGACGGCCGAGGCCCTCGTCTACGGCATCCTGCAGCTCCAGAAGAAGATCCGTCGCGGCAACCGCATCGCCCGGTGACCGGCGCCGGCACCAAGGAACAATAAGGACGCAGGCTGACACCCATGTCCGAACAAGCGCTCAAGGAACTCGGGGACCACATCGCCGCCAGGCTGGGCGAGGACGTCCTCAAGGCGGAGGTGAAGCTCGGCGAGCTGATGGTGACGGTCCGCCGTCCCGCGATCGTCAAGGTGCTGACCTTCCTGCGGGATCAAACCAGCTGCAGCTTCGAGCAGCTGATGGACATCACCGCGGTCGACTATCCCGAGCGCGAGGAGCGCTTCGAGGTCGTCTACAACCTGCTCAGCCTCAAGCACAACCAGCGCATCCGCGTGAAGCTGACCACCGACGAGGACACGCCCGTCCCCTCCGTCGTGCCGGTCTACAGCGCCGCCAACTGGTTCGAGCGCGAGACCTGGGACATGCTCGGCGTCTTCTTCTCCGACCATCCGGACCTGCGCCGCATCCTCACCGACTACGGCTTCGAGGGGCATCCCTTCCGCAAGGACTTCCCGCTCACCGGCTACGTCGAGATGCGCTACGACGAGGACCAGAAGCGCTGCGTCTACGAGCCGGTGCGCCTGACCCAGGACTTCCGCACCTACGACTTCCTGAGCCCCTGGGAGGGCATGACCAACGTCATGCTGCCCGGCGACGAGAAGGCCCAGGCACCTGACACGGGGAGCAAGCCGTGACCATCGCCACGACCACCGGTGCGGCCGCCGGGCAGTCGGCCAAGACCACGATCAAGCCGTACACCATGAACTTCGGGCCGCAGCATCCGGCGGCCCACGGCGTGCTGCGCCTGGTGATGGAGCTGAACGGCGAGGTGGTGGAGCGCTGCGACCCGCACATCGGCCTGCTCCACCGCGGCACCGAGAAGCTGATCGAGTACAAGACCTACATCCAGGCCATCCCGTACTTCGACCGCCTCGACTACGTCTCGCCGATGTGCATGGAGCACGCCTTCGTGCTCGGCATCGAGAAGCTGCTGCGCATCAAGCCGCCCGAGCGCGCCCAGTACATCCGCGTGCTGTTCTCCGAGATCACCCGCATCCTCAACCACATCCTGTCGATCACCACCGGTGCGCTCGACGTCGGCGCCATCACGCCGTCGCTGTGGGGCTTCGAGGAGCGCGAGGTGCTCATGGAGTTCTACGAGCGGGTCTCCGGCGCCCGGCTGCACGCCAACTACTTCCGCCCCGGCGGCGTGGCGTGGGACCTGCCGGCCGGCCTCGCCGACGACATCTGGGAGTTCACCGAGCGCTTCCCGAAGTTCTGCGACGACGTCGACAACCTGCTGACCGAGAACCGCATCTTCAAGCAGCGCACGGTCGACATCGGCATCGTGACCAAGGAACAGGCGTTCGACTGGGGCTTCTCCGGGCCGATGCTGCGCGGCTCCGGCGTGGCGTGGGACCTGCGCAAGAGCCAGCCCTACGAGGTCTACGACCGCATGGACTTCGACGTGCCGGTCGGCCTGTCGGGCGACTGCTGGTCGCGCTATCTCTGCCGCATGGAGGAGATGCGGCAGAGCAACCGCATCATCCGCCAGTGCCTCAAGGAGATGCCGGACGGCCCGGTGCGCATCCAGGACCGCAAGGTGGCGCCGCCGCCGCGTGGCGAGATGAAGCGCTCGATGGAGGCGCTCATCCACCACTTCAAGCTCTACACCGAGGGGTTCCACGTCCCGGCGGGCGAGACCTACACGGTGATCGAGGCGCCCAAGGGCGAGTTCGGCGTCTTCCTCGTCTCGGACGGCACCAACAAGCCGTACCGCTGCCACATCAAGGCCCCCGGCTTCGCCCACCTGCAGGGCCTCGACTTCATGTCGAAGGGTCACATGCTGGCCGACGCCGTCGCCAACATCGCCTCGATGGACATCGTCTTCGGAGAGATCGACCGATGAGCGCGCCCGCTTCGGTCCCGGCCAACGAGCCGGCCACCTTCGCCTTCACCCCCGAGAACCTGGAACTGGCGAAGCGCATCATCGCCAAGTATCCGGCCGGCCGGCAGGCCAGCGCCTGCATGCCGCTGCTCGACCTGGCGCAGCGCCAGAACGCCAACTGGCTGCCGCGCGCGGCCATGGACTGCGTCGCCGACCTCCTGGAGATGCCGCGCATCCGCGTGTACGAGGTGGCGACCTTCTACACCATGTACAACAAGGCCCCCGTCGGGCGGCACTTCATCCAGGTCTGCACCACGACGCCGTGCTGGCTGCGCGGCTCCGACGACGTCGTCAAGGCGTGCGAGTCCCACCTCGGCGTCCACATGGGCGAGACCACCGACGACGGCCAGTTCACGCTCGGCGAGGTCGAGTGCTCCGGCGCCTGCGTCAACGCGCCGGTGGTGCAGATCGGCGACGACTACTACGAGGACGTCTCGCCCGAGGCCATGGGCAAGATCATCGACGCGCTGAAGCGCGGCGAGACGCCCAAGGCCGGCTCGCAGGCCGGTCGCCGCTCGTCGGAACCGGCCGGCGGCCCGACGACGCTCAAGGCCTTCTGCGGCGACCAGCCGGTCGCCCAGGGCGACGACTGAGGGAGTCCGGACGATGCTTCGCGACGAAGACCGCATCTTCACGAACCTCTACGGCTTCCAGGATTTCGGCCTGAAGGCCGCCCAGAAGCGCGGCGACTGGGACGGCACCGCCGGCCTGATCGGCAAGGGCAAGGAGTGGATCATCGAGCAGGTCAAGGAATCGGGGCTGCGCGGACGCGGCGGCGCCGGCTTCTCGACCGGCATGAAATGGTCCTTCATGCCCAAGAACGTCACGGACAAGCCGGTCTACCTCGTGGTCAACGCCGACGAGGGCGAGCCCGGCACCTGCAAGGACCGCGACATCCTGCGCCACGATCCGCACAAGCTGATCGAGGGCTGCCTGCTCGCCGGCTACGCCATCGGCGCCAGCGCCTGCTACATCTACATCCGCGGCGAGTTCTACAACGAGGGCTCCAACGTCCAGCGCGCCATCGACGAGGCGTACGCGGCGGGCTTCCTCGGCAAGAACGCCTGCGGCACCGGCTACGACTACGACATCTACATCCACCGCGGCGCCGGCGCCTACATCTGCGGCGAGGAGACGGCGCTCATCGAGTCCATCGAGGGCAAGAAGGGCCAGCCGCGCAACAAGCCGCCGTTCCCCGCCCAGGCCGGCCTCTATTCCTGCCCGACCACGGTGAACAACGTCGAGACGATCGCCGTGGTTCCCACCATCCTGCGCCGGGGCGCCGGCTGGTTCGGCGGGCTGGGGCGGCCGAAGAACTCGGGCACCAAGCTCTTCTGCATCTCCGGGCACGTCAACAGGCCGTGCAACGTCGAGGAGGAGATGGGCATCCCGCTGAAGGAGCTCATCGAACGCCACGCCGGCGGCGTGCGCGGCGGCTGGGACAACCTGCTGGCCATCATCCCCGGCGGCTCGTCGGTGCCGGTCCTGCCGAAGTCGATCTGCGACACCGTGCTGATGGACTTCGACTCCTTGCGCGAGGTGCGCTCGGGCCTCGGCACGGCGGCCGTCATCGTCATGGACAAGTCCACCGACATCGTCAAGGCGATCGCCCGGCTGTCGCAGTTCTACGCCCACGAGAGCTGCGGCCAGTGCACGCCCTGCCGCGAGGGCACGGGCTGGCTGAACCGGGTCATGCAGCGCATGGTCCGCGGCAACGCCCGGGTGGAGGAGATCGACATGCTCCTCGACGTCACCAAGCAGATCGAGGGTCACACCATCTGCGCGCTGGGCGATGCCGCGGCGTGGCCGGTGCAGGGGCTGATCCGGCACTTCCGGCCGGAGATGGAGCGCCGCATCCTCGAGTACCGCAACGCCGCCCACCGCGTCGCCGCCGAGTAAGGAGCCCGAGGTCTCATGCCGAAACTCACCATCGACGGGATCGAGATCGAAGTCGAGCCGGGCACCTCGGTGCTCCAGGCCTGCGAGCAGCTCGGCATCGAAATCCCGCGCTTCTGCTATCACGAGCGCCTCTCGGTGCCGGCCAACTGCCGGATGTGCCTGGTCGAGATGGAGCGCGCACCCAAGCCCGTGGCCTCCTGCGCCATGCCCTGTGCCGACGGCATGGTCATCAAGACCGACACCGAGCTGGTCCACAAGGCCCGCAAGGGCGTCATGGAGTTCCTGCTGGTCAACCATCCGCTCGACTGCCCGATCTGCGACCAGGGCGGCGAATGCGACCTGCAGGACCAGGCCATGGCCTACGGCATGGACCACGGCCGCTTCGCCGAGAACAAGCGGGCGGTCAAGGACAAGTACATGGGTCCGCTGATCAAGACGATCATGACCCGCTGCATCCACTGCACCCGCTGCATCCGCTTCGTCAACGAGATCGCCGGCGTCCCCGACATCGGCGCGGTCAATCGCGGCGAGCACATGGAGATCACCACCTTCGTCGAGAAGGCGGTGGCGTCGGAGCTGTCGGGCAACCTCGCCGACGTCTGTCCGGTGGGCGCGCTGACCTCCAAGCCCTACGCCTACACCTCGCGCCCGTGGGAGCTGCGCAAGACCGAGACCGTCGACGTGATGGACGCGGTCGGCTCCAACATCCGCGTCGACACGCGCGGTCCCGAGGTGATGCGCGTGCTGCCGCGCCTCAACGAGGACATCAACGAGGAGTGGCTGGCCGACAAGAGCCGCTACCACTACGACGGGCTGAAGCGTCAGCGCCTCGACCGTCCCTACGTGCGCAAGGGCGGCCGCCTGCATCCGGCGACCTGGGCCGAGGCCTTCGAGGCGATCGCCGCGCGCCTGCAGGGCGTGCCGGGGTCGAAGATCGCCGCCATCGCCGGCGACACGGTCGACGTCGAGGCGATGCTGGCGCTCAAGGACACCATGACGGCGCTGGGGTCGGCCAACATCGACTGCCGCCAGGACGGCGCCCGCTTCGACGCCTCGGCGCGGTCCGGCTACCTCTTCAACACGGGCATCGCCGGCATCGAGCGGGCCGACGTCATCCTGCTGATCGGCACCTACCCGCGCTGGGAAGGCGCCCTGGTCAACGCCCGCATCCGCAAGCGCTACCTGATGGGCGGCCTCAAGGTGGCGGTGATCGGCGAGCAGCGCGACCTCACCTACCCCCACCTCCACCTCGGCACCGGCCCGCAGGCGCTGCAGGATCTGGTCGACGGCAAGGGCGACTTCGCCGAGGTGCTGAAGGGCGCCAAGAACCCGATGCTGATCCTCGGCATGGGCGCCTTCCGGCGGGCCGACGGTCCGGCCGTCCAGGCCGCGGCGCGGGCGCTCGCCGAGGGCTGCGGCATGATCCGCGAGGACTGGAACGGCTACAACGTGCTGCACACCGCGGCGGCGCGGGTCGGCGGCCTCGACATCGGCTTCCTGCCGGGCGAGGGCGGACGCGACCTGGAGGGCATCCTCGACGGCGCCGGCAGGGGCGAGATCGAGGTGGTCTATCTGCTGGGCGCCGACGAGATCGACACGGGCCGGCTCGGCTCCGCCTTCGTCATCTACCAGGGGCATCACGGCGACGCCGGTGCGGCGCGCGCCGACGTGGTCCTGCCGGGCGCCGCCTACACCGAGAAGAACGGCACCTACGTCAACACCGAGGGGCGGCCGCAGCTCGCCCGCCTCGCCACCTTCCCGCTGGGCGAGGCGCGCGAGGACTGGAAGATCCTGCGCGCCCTGTCGGAGCGGCTCGGCCACACCTTGCCCTACGACAGCCTGGGCCAGCTGCGGGCGCGCATGGCGGCGGTCAACCCGATCTTCGCCACGACGGGCGCCGTCACGCCGGCCACCTGGCTGCCGTTCGGCACCGCCGGCGCGCTCGACGCCGCGCCCTTCGTGTCGCCGATCGCCAACTACTACATGACGGATCCGATCAGCCGGGCCTCGGTGACGATGGCCCGCTGCACCGAGACGTTCCTCGGAACCGCCCAGGAGAGGACGGGTACCCATGGCTGAGTTCTGGAGCGGCTTCCTGCTGCCGCTGATCATCATCGTCCTCCAGATCCTGGCGATCGTCGTTCCGCTCCTGGTGGCGGTGGCGTACCTCACCTACGCCGAGCGCAAGATCATGAGCGCCATGCAGCTGCGCCAGGGCCCGAACATGGTCGGGCCGTTCGGCCTGCTGCAGCCCTTCGCCGACGGCCTCAAGCTGTTCGCCAAGGAGCAGATCCTGCCGGCCGGCGCCAACCGCGTCGTCTTCTACATGGCGCCGATGCTGACCTTCTTCCTCAGCCTCGTCGCCTGGGCGGTGATCCCCTTCGACTACGGCCTGGTGCTGGCCGACATCAACGTCGGCATCCTGTACCTGTTCGCCATCTCGTCGATGGGCGTCTACGGCATCGTCATGGCGGGCTGGGGCTCGAACTCGCGCTACGCCTTCCTCGGCGCCCTGCGCTCGGCGGCGCAGATGGTGTCCTACGAAGTCTCGATGGGCTTCGTGATCATCTCGGTGCTGCTGTGCGTCGGCTCGCTCAACCTGACGGACATTGTGCGGGCGCAGGAGACGGTGTGGTTCTTCATCCCGCTGTTCCCGATGTTCATCGTCTTCTTCATCTCGATCCTGGCCGAGACCAACCGTTCGCCCTTCGACCTGCCGGAAGGCGAGTCGGAGCTGGTCGCCGGCTTCATGGTCGAGTACAGCGCCATGCCCTTCGCCCTCTTCTTCCTCGGCGAATACGCCAACATGATCCTGATGAGCGGGATGACCACCATCCTGTTCCTCGGCGGCTGGCTGCCGCCGCTGGACATCGCCCCGCTCAACTGGATCCCCGGTCCGATCTGGCTGGCCCTGAAGATCGCGCTCTGCCTGTTCGTGTTCATCTGGGTCCGCGCCACCATGCCGCGCTACCGCTACGACCAGCTGATGCGGCTGGGCTGGAAGGTCTTCCTGCCGTTCTCGCTGTTCTGGGTCGTGCTGACGGCGGGCGTGCTGGTGGCCTTCGACTGGCTGCCGCGCTGAACGGACACCACGGACCCGCCTCGGCGGGCGACAAGGACAAGGATCGCGGGCGCTTCCGGTCGGGCGCCCGCGGCAACAAGGAGAAGAAGCGGCCATGGCATTCCTCGATCGCACGGCGCGCAGCCTGTTCCTCAGCGAGCTCGTGACCGGTCTCGGCCTCACCTTCCGCTACATGTTCAAGCCGAAGGCGACGCTGAACTATCCGCACGAGAAGGGGCCGATCAGCCCGCGCTTCCGCGGCGAGCACGCGCTGCGCCGCTATCCCAACGGCGAGGAGCGGTGCATCGCCTGCAAGCTCTGCGAAGCGGTGTGCCCGGCGCTCGCCATCACCATCGAGGCCGAACCGCGCGAGGACGGCAGCCGCCGCACGACGCGCTACGACATCGACATGACGAAGTGCATCTACTGCGGCTTCTGCCAGGAAGCCTGCCCGGTGGACGCCATCGTCGAGGGGCCGAACTTCGAGTTCTCCACGGAGACCCGTGAGGAGCTGTTCTACAACAAGCAGAAGCTGCTGGCGAACGGCGACCGCTGGGAGGCGGAGATCGCCACCAACCTTGCGGCCGAAGCGCCCTACCGCTAAGAACCCCCCGGGCGAAGGGGGCGGGGTCCGGCGCCGGTGCGGCGGACCCGCTCCCGGTCGAACGCCCGGACCGGACGGATACACCCTCGACCGCGGAGGCGGGGACTTAAGATGATTGTGCAAACCCTGGCGTTTTACGTGTTCTCCGCCATCCTGGTGGCCTCCGGCGTGATGGTCATCTCCGCGCGGAACCCGGTGCACTCGGTCCTGTACCTGATCCTGGCATTCTTCCAGGCCGCCGGCCTGTGCGTGCTGCTCGGGGCCGAGTTCCTGGCGATGATCCTGGTCATCGTCTACGTCGGCGCCGTCGCGGTGCTGTTCCTCTTCGTCGTCATGATGCTCGACATCAACTTCCAGGAGCTGCGCAGCGGCTTCCTGACCTACCTGCCGATCGGCGGGCTGGTCGGGCTGATCCTGCTGGTCGAGCTGGCGGTGGTCCTGGGCGCCTGGGTGGTCGCACCCGAGGCCGCCGGACTGGCCGCAGCCCCCGCGCCGGCGGTCGACCAGGTGACCAACACGCACGCGCTCGGCCTGCTCGTCTACACCCACTACGTCTACCTGTTCCAGGCGGCCGGCCTGGTCCTGCTGATCGCCATGGTCGGCGCCATCGTGCTGACGCTGCGCCAGCGCGAGGGCGTGCGCAAACAGAACGTCGGGCGCCAGCTCGCCCGCCGCCGCGAAGAGGCCGTGGCGATCCGCAAGGTGCCGACCGGGGGAGGAATCTGACAATGGAAATCGGGCTCGGCCATTACCTGACGGTCGCCGCGATCGTGTTCACCCTCGGCGTCTTCGGCATCTTCCTGAACCGTAAGAACGTCATCGTCATCCTGATGTCGATCGAGATGATCCTGCTGGCGGTGAACCTCAACCTCATCGCCTTCTCGGTGTTCCTGAACGACCTGGTCGGCCAGGTCTTCTCGCTGATCATCCTCACCGTGGCGGCCGCCGAGGCGGCCATCGGCCTGGCGATCCTGGTGGTCTATTTCCGCAACCGCGGCTCCATCCGAGTCGAAGACATCAACCTGATGAGGGGCTGAGCCGCGCCATGGACGTTCTCGTCGTATTCCTCCCGCTGCTGGCGTTCCTCGTCGCCGGCGCGATCGCGCTGTTCGCCGGCGCCCCCCATGACGACCACGGGCACGGCCACGGTCACGGCGACCACGGCCACGGCGGGCACAAGGCCGACTGGCGCGACACCGCCTCCCAGTTCGTCACCACCGGGGCGCTGCTGGTCTGCTTCGTGCTGTCCTGGGTGATCTTCTTCCAGGTCGTCTACGGCGGGCAGACGCGCACGACCGAGCTGTTCACCTGGATCGACGTCGGCACCTTCGAGCTGTCCTGGGCGCTGCGCATCGACCAGCTCACCGCCGTCATGCTGGTGGTGGTGAACTCCGTCTCGGCCATGGTGCACGTCTACTCCATCGGCTACATGAGCCACGACCCGAACAAGCCGCGGTTCATGGGCTATCTGTCGCTGTTCACCTTCTTCATGCTGATGCTGGTGACGGCGGACAACCTGGTGCAGATGTTCTTCGGCTGGGAGGGCGTCGGCCTCGCGTCCTACCTGCTGATCAATTTCTGGTACGAGAAGCCCTCGGCCAACAACGCGTCGATCAAGGCTTTCCTGGTCAACCGCGTCGGCGACTTCGGCTTCGCGCTCGGCATCTTCGCCATCTTCGTGCTGACCGGCTCGGTGCAGTTCGACGCCATCTTCGCCCGCGCGCCGGAGCTGGCGGACGCCACCATGCCGTTCCTGTCCTGGCAGGTGCCGGCGCTCACCACCGCCTGCCTGCTGCTGTTCATGGGCGCCATGGGCAAGTCGGCGCAGCTCGGCCTGCACACCTGGCTGCCCGACGCCATGGAGGGCCCGACCCCGGTGTCGGCCCTCATCCATGCCGCCACCATGGTGACCGCCGGCGTCTTCATGCTGTGCCGCCTGTCGCCGGTCTACGAGTACGCGCCGGCGGCGCTCGAGGTGGTGGCCGTGGTCGGTGCGCTGACGGCGTTCGTCGCCGCGACCATCGGCTTCACCCAGTTCGACATCAAGCGCGTCATCGCCTATTCGACGATGTCGCAGCTCGGCTACATGTTCTTCGCCATCGGCGTGTCGGCGTACAGCGCCGCCATGTTCCACCTGTTCACCCACGCCTTCTTCAAGGCGCTGCTGTTCCTGGGCGCCGGCTCGGTCATCCACGCCATGTCGGACGAGCAGGACATGCGGCACATGGGCGGCATCTGGAAGCACATCAAGTTCACCTACGCCTTCATGTGGATCGGCAACCTGGCGCTGGCCGGCCTGCCGTTCTTCGCCGGCTACTACTCCAAGGACATGATCCTGGAGGCGGCTTACGCCTCCCACAGCCCGGTCGGCGCCTTCGCCTTCTGGCTCGGCATCGCCGCCGCCGTGATGACCGCCTTCTATTCCTGGCGCCTGCTGATCATGACGTTCCACGGCCGGCCGCGCGCCAACGAGCACGTCATGGCCCACGTCCATGAGTCGCCGGCGGTGATGCTGGTGCCGCTCGCCGTCCTGGCGCTCGGCGCACTGTTCGCCGGCATGGTCTTCCACGAGGGCTTCATCGGCGACGGCCGCGAATCCTTCTGGGGCGAAGCGATCTTCGTCCTGCACGAACAGGACAGCATCGAGGCGGCGCACCACCACCTGCCGGGCTGGGTGCCGGTGCTGCCGATCTTCTGCGGCCTGTTCGGCATCGGGCTCGCCTACCTGCTCTACATGTTCTGGCCGGGCACGCCGGGCCGCATCGCCTCGGCGCTCTCCGGCGTCCACCAGTTCCTCTACAACAAGTGGTACTTCGACGAGCTCTACGACTGGGCCTTCGTCCGCCCGGCCCGCGCGCTCGGCTACGGCCTGTGGAAGTCGGGCGACGGCGCGGTGATCGACGGCGTCGGGCCGGACGGCATCGCCGCGGCGACGCGGGACGTCGCCGCCCGGGCCGCCCGCCTGCAGTCCGGCTACGTCTACCACTACGCGTTCGCCATGGTGATCGGCGTGGTCGCGCTGATCCTCTGGCTGTCGATGTTCGGCTGATCGGTTAAGGGGGAAGAAGAACAATGGCTGGCTGGCCGATCCTGTCGATCACGACGTTCCTGCCGCTGGTGGGCGCGCTGTTCATCCTGATCATCCGCGGCACGCCCGAGGATGTGAACCGCAACGCCCGCAACGTGGCGCTGTGGACGACCCTCATCACCTTCGTGCTGTCGCTGTTCATCTGGATCAACTTCGATCCCGCGAACCCCAACTACCAGATGGTGGAGAAGGTGGAGTGGATCCCCACCTTCAACATCGCCTACCACATGGGCGTCGACGGCATCTCGGTGCTGTTCGTCATCCTCTCCACCTTCCTCATGCCGCTGTGCATCCTCGCCAGCTGGGAGGCGATCGAACGGCGCGTCAAGGAGTACATGATCTCCTTCCTGGTCCTCGAGACCTTGATGATCGGCATGTTCTGCGCGCTCGACTTCGTCGTCTTCTACATGTTCTTCGAAGGCGTGCTCATCCCGATGTTCCTGATCATCGGCGTGTGGGGCGGGCCGCGGCGGGTCTATGCGGCGTTCAAGTTCTTCCTCTATACGCTGCTGGGCTCGGTGCTGATGCTGCTGGCGATCCTCGCCATGTACTTCCTCGCCGGCACCACCGACATCCCGACGATCACCGCCACGACGATCCCGCGCGACATGCAGATGTGGCTGTGGCTGGCCTTCTTCGCCTCCTTCGCGGTGAAGGTGCCGATGTGGCCGGTGCACACCTGGCTGCCCGACGCCCACGTCGAGGCGCCCACCGCCGGATCGGTGATCCTGGCCGGCGTGCTGCTGAAGATGGGCGGCTACGGCTTCCTGCGCTTCAACATCCCGATCATGCCGGAGGCGACCGAGTTCTTCACGCCGCTGGTCTACACCCTGTCGGTGGTGGCGGTGATCTACACCTCGCTGGTGGCACTGGCCCAGGAGGACATGAAGAAGCTGATCGCCTACTCCTCGGTCGCCCACATGGGCTTCGTGACGATCGGCATGTTCACCCTGAACCAGCAGGGCGTCGAGGGCTCGATCTTCCAGATGCTGTCGCACGGCATCGTCTCGGGCGCCCTGTTCCTGTGCGTGGGCGTCGTCTACGACCGCCTGCACACCCGCGAGATCGCCCGCTACGGCGGCCTCGTCCACAACATGCCGAAGTACGCCGTGGTCTTCATGTTCATGACCCTGGCGTCGGTCGGCCTGCCCGGCACCTCGGGCTTCGTCGGCGAGTTCCTGATCCTGCTGGGCGCCTTCCGCGACAACACCTGGGTGGCGACGCTCGCCGCCACCGGCCTCGTGCTCGGCGCCGCCTACGCGCTGTGGCTCTACCGCCGGGTGGTGTTCGGCAAGCTGACCCGCGACGACGTGCGGGCGATGCTGGACATGGGGCCGCGCGAGATCGCGGTGTTCGTGCCGCTGATCCTGGTGGTGCTGTGGATGGGCATCTACCCCTCGAGCTTCCTCGGCATGACCTCGGCCTCGGTCGAACAGCTCATCTCCGTCTACGAAACCAAGCTCGCCGCCGCCGCCGGCGGGTCCGAACTGGCCGCCCGCTAGAGGAAACGCCATGCTTGCACAGTTCCCCGACCTTTGGCCGGCGCTGCCGGAGATCTTCCTGGCCGTCGCCGGCATGGCGCTGCTGATGCTGGGCGTGTTCCGCGGCGACGGGGCGACGCGGCCGGTCGCCTATCTCGCCGTCGTCGCCATGCTGTTCGCCGCCATCCTGTCGCTCGGCCTCGGCGAGGCGAGGGTGGTGACCTTCAACGGCCTCTTCGTGATGGACGCCTTCGCGGTGTTCATGAAGATCCTGGTGCTGGTCGCCTCCTCGTTGGCGGTGCTGATGTCGCTCGGCTACATCGAGCGCGAGCAGATGAAGCGCTTCGAGTTCCCCGTCCTCATGCTGTTCGCCACGCTCGGCATGATGATGATGATCTCGGCCAACGACCTCATCTCGCTCTACGTCGGCCTGGAGACGCAGTCGCTGGCGCTCTACGTCATCGCCGCCTTCCGGCGCGATTCCGCGCGCTCGGCCGAAGCCGGCCTGAAGTACTTCGTCCTCGGGGCGCTGTCGTCCGGCCTGCTGCTCTACGGCGCGTCGCTGGTCTACGGCTTCGCCGGCACCACCAGCTTCGACCGCATCGCCGGCCTGTTCGGCGGCGGCGCCCACGCCTCCACCGGCGTCGTCATCGGCCTGGTGTTCGTCGCCGCCGGCCTGGCGTTCAAGATCTCCGCCGTGCCGTTCCACATGTGGACGCCGGACGTCTACGAGGGCGCGCCGACCCCGGTCACCGCCTTCTTCGCCGTCGCCCCGAAGATCGCCGCCGTCGCCCTGTTCACCCGCCTGCTGATCGAGCCGTTCGGCCACCTGCTGGAGCAGTGGCAGCAGATCGTCATCGTCGCCTCGGTCCTGTCGATGATCCTCGGCTCCTTCGCCGCGATCGTGCAGACCAACATCAAGCGGCTGATGGCCTATTCGTCGATCGGCCACGTCGGCTACGCCCTGGTCGGCCTCGCCACCGGCACCGAGGTGGGCGTGCGCGGCGTGCTGATCTACATGGCCATCTACCTCTTCATGAACGTCGGCACCTTCGGCGTCATCCTCTGCATGAAGCAGAACGGCCGCATGGTGGAGGAGGTGAAGGACCTCGGCGGCCTCGCCCGCACCAACCCGATGCTGGCGGCGGCCATGGCGATCTTCATGTTCTCCATGGCCGGCATCCCGCCGATGGCCGGCTTCTTCGGCAAACTCTACGTCTTCCTCGCCGCCATCGAGGCGCAGCTCTACACGCTCGCCGTCATCGGCGTGCTGACCAGCGTGGTGGGCGCCTACTACTATCTGCGCATCATCAAGATCATGTACTTCGACGAGCCGGTGGAGACGCTCGACCGCGTCGGCGAGGACGGCATGACGGCGATCCTGGTGGGCACCGGTCTGTTCACCCTGCTGTTCTTCGTCATTCCCGGGCCGATCCTGAACAGCGCGGCGGCGGCGGCGCACACCCTGTTCGCGGGATGACCGACGCGGCGGCCGCGGGGGCGGGCGGGCTGCGCCTGCCCCCGGGCTTTCGGGTGGTGGCCTACGACGCCGTCGGCAGCACCAACGACGTGGCCAGGGACCTGGCGCGCTCCGGGTGTCCGGAGCGCACCGTCGTCTGGGCGCGTCGCCAGACGGCGGGACGCGGCCGGCGCGGTCGCGCCTGGAGTTCCGTCGAGGGCAACCTCTATCTCTCGACCATCCTGCGCCCCCCGGTCGCCGTCGCCGAGGCGGCGCAGCTGTCGTTCGTCGCCGCGCTCGCCATCGCCGAGACCGCCTCGTCCTTCCTGCCGCCGGACGCCGCGGTCCGCTGCAAGTGGCCCAACGACGTGCTGGTCGGCGGGCGCAAGCTGTCGGGCATCCTGCTGGAGTGCGAGGCGACGGCGGACGGCGGTCTGGCGTGGATGGTGCTGGGCGTCGGCGTCAACCTCCGGCATGCACCGGCCGATGCGGAGTATCCCGCGACCTCGCTGGCCGCCGAGGGGGCGGTCGGCGCCGAACCGGCGGCGGCGGCGGAACGCTTCATAGCGGCGCTCGCCCGCTGGCTCGACCGCTGGCGCGGCGAGGGCTTCGCCGCGGTGCGCGCCGCTTGGCTGGGGCGGGCGGCCGGGGTCGGCGGGCCGGTGGTGGTCCGCCTGGCGGACCGTACGCTGCATGGCACGTTTGCGGACCTGGACAGCGACGGCGTTCTGCTGCTTGATCGCCAGGACGGCGGTGGGCGGCAGCGCATCGCCGCCGGCGACGTGTTCTTTCCGGGCATCCCGCCGGTGCCCCGAGCGGAAGGGGAAGAGGGCTGACATGCTGCTCGCCATCGACGCCGGCAACACCAACGTCGTCTTCGCCGTCTACGAGGGCGGGGTGCAGCGCGGCCTCTGGCGCATCGCCACCGACCCCAAGCGGACCGCCGACGAGTACATGGTCTGGCTCACCCACCTCATGGCCCTGCGGGCCCTGGCGCCGGGCGACGTCGACGGCTGCATCGTCGCCAGCGTGGTGCCCGGCGCCACCTTCAACCTCAAGCGCCTGTGCAAGGACCATTTCGGCTGCGAGCCGATGATCGTCGGCCAGCCGACCGTCAGCCTCGGCGCCAAGGCGGTGGTCGAGCGCCCCGACGAGGTGGGCGCCGACCGCCTGGTCAACGCGGTGTCGGCCGCGGCGAGCTACCCGCTGCCGCTGATCGTCATCGACTTCGGCACCGCGACCACGTTCGACGTGGTGGACGAGGACGGCAACTACCGCGGCGGCGTCATCGCGCCGGGCATCAACCTGTCTCTGGAGGCGCTGCACATGGCGGCCTCCAAGCTGCCGCGCGTGGAGATCGTGCAGCCCGACGCGGTGATCGGGCGCAACACGGTGCAGTGCATGCAGTCCGGCATCTTCTGGGGCTACATCGGCCTGATCGAGGGGCTGGTGGCGCGCATCCGCGCGGAGTACGGGCGGCCGATGACGGTCGTCGGCACCGGCGGCCTCGCTGTACTGTTCGCCAAGGCGACCCATGTCATTGAGCACACGGACGCGGAGCTCACGCTGCGCGGCCTCCTCCTGATCTACCAGCGCAACACGGCAGCATGAGCATTCCGGCCAGCGGCACCCCCGGGCAGGCCCGCCCTTCCTCCTCCGCCTCGTTCTCGCCGGATGGCGACGGTCTCTATTTCGTGCCGCTGGGCGGCTCGGGCGAGATCGGCATGAACCTCAATCTCTACGGGCATCGCGGCAAGTGGCTGATGGTCGACCTCGGCATCTCCTTCGCCGACGACACCATGCCGGGCCTCGACGTCATCATGCCCGACCCGACCTTCATCGCCGAGCAGCGCGAGAACCTCGTCGGCATCGTCCTGACGCACGCCCACGAGGACCATCTCGGCGCCGTGCAGTACCTGTGGCCGGGCCTCGATTGTCCGGTCTACGCGACGCCCTTCACGGCGTCGGTGCTGCGCGCCAAGCTGTACGAGCGGGCGCTGGCCCAGCGCGTGCCGATCGTCGAGGTGCCGCCCGGCGGCAGCGTCGAGGCCGGGCCCTTCCGGGTCGAGTACGTGACGGTCACCCACTCGATCCCCGAGCCCAGCGCCCTGGCGATCCGCACCGCCGCCGGCACGGTCCTGCACACCGGCGACTGGAAGCTCGACCCGGCGCCGCAGGTCGGCCCGGTGGCCGACGAGGCGCGGCTGCGCCGGATCGGCGACGAGGGCGTCCTCGCCATGCTGTGCGACAGCACCAACGCCCTGGTGCCCGGCCGGTCCGGGTCGGAGGCCGAGGTGCGGGCGGCGCTGACCGAGCTGATCGGCCGCTACCCCAACCGCATCGCCGTCACCTGCTTCGCCACCAACGTGGCGCGGCTGGAGAGCATCGCCGCGGCGGCGGCGCACCACGGCCGCAACGTCGCCCTGGTCGGCCGCTCGCTCTGGCGCATCAACGAGGCGGCGCGGTCCACCGGCTATCTCCGCGACACGCCGCCCTTCCTCACCGAGCACGACGCCAGCTTCCTGCCGCGCGACAAGCTGGTGCTGATCTGCACCGGCAGCCAGGGCGAGCCGCGCTCGGCGCTGGCCCGCATCGCCGCCGACGACCATCCCCAGGTCTCGCTGGAGCCGGGCGACACGGTGGTCTTCTCCTCGCGCGAGATCCCCGGCAACGAGCGCGCCATCGGCCGCGTCCAGAACCTGCTGGCGGCGCGGGGCATCGGCGTCGTCACCGCCGACCACGCGCCGGTGCACGTCTCCGGGCATCCCGCCCAGGAGGAGCTGGTGCAGATGTACCAGTGGATCCGCCCGCGCATCGCCGTGCCGGTGCACGGCGAGCAGCGCCACCAACTGGAGCACGCACGGCTGGCCCGCGCCTGCCAGGTCGCCGAGACGGTGGTGCCCGGCAACGGCGACGTCATCCGCCTGGCGCCCGGCCCGGCCGAGGTGGTGGCGCAGGTGCACGCCGGCCGCTGGGCGCTCGACGGCAGGAAGCTGGTGCCGCTCGACACCGGGCTGATGCGCGCCCGCCACCGCATGGTGCACAACGGCGCGGCGGTCGCCACCCTGGTGCTGAACGGCAGGGGCGAGCTGGTCACGGCACCCCAGGTCGCCATCATGGGGCTGCTGGAGGACGGCGCCGAACGCGACGCCGTCCTCGACGTCGTCGACGCGGTGCGGGAAGCCGTGGCGGCGCTGCCGCGGGCGGCGCGCCTCGACGACGCCCAGGTGCGCGAGGCCGCCCGCATCGCCGTGCGCCGCTGCTTCAACGCGTCGCACGGGAAGAAGCCGGTGACCGAGGTGCATCTGGTGCGCGTCTGAAGGACAATAAGCAGGAACGAACCCCCGGGGGACCACCATGATCGGCAAGCTGAACCACGTCGCCATCGCCGTGCCCGACCTCGCCGCGGCGACCGCCCTCTACCGCGACACCCTGGGCGCCACCGTCTCGGAGCCGCTGGACCAGCCGGCCCACGGCGTCACGGTGGTGTTCATCACCCTGCCCAACACCAAGGTCGAGCTGCTGCATCCGCTGGGCGGCACGTCGCCCATCGCCGCCTTCCTCGAGAAGAACCCGGCCGGCGGCATCCACCACATCTGCTACGAGGTGGAGGACATCCTGGCCGCCCGCGACAAGCTGAAGGCGGAAGGCGCGCGCGTGCTGGGCGACGGCAACCCCAAGATCGGCGCCCACGACAAGCCGGTGCTCTTCCTCCACCCCAAGGACTTCTGCGGCACCCTGGTGGAACTGGAGCAGGCGTGAACGGGAGAGGAGCAGCATGGGCCTGGTGACCGGCATCGCCGTCTATTTCGTCGTCTGGTGGGTCGTCCTGTTCGCGGTGCTGCCCTGGGGCGTGCGCCCGCCGGACGAGCCGGAGCCGGGCACCGCCGAAAGCGCGCCGCAGAAGCCGCGCATCCTGCTGAAGTTCGCCGTGACGTCGGTGGTCGCCGCGGTGGTGTGGACGGGCATCTACCTCGTCGTCATGTCCGACCTGATCTCGTTTCGCGAGATGGCGAAGGGGCTGTAGGGGTGGGCGCCGCCACCTACTGCGAGGCAGCCCTCGGCCATCCCGTCCACGCTCCCTACCACGACGGGGAGTACGGCTTTCCCGTCGCCGACGACCGCGTGCTGTTCGAGCGGCTGGTGCTGGAGATCAACCAGGCCGGCCTCTCCTGGCTCACCATCCTGAAGAAGCGGGACGCCTTCCGGGCCGCCTTCGACGGGTTCGACATCGATCGGGTCGCCGCCTACGGCGAGGCCGACCGCGCCCGCCTGCTGGCCGACGCCGGCATCGTCCGCAACCGGCTGAAGGTCGATGCCGCCATCGAGAACGCCCGCCGCCTCGTCGCGCTCCGGGCCGAATACGGCTCCTTCGCCGGCTGGCTCGCCGCCCACCACCCGCTCGCCAAGCCGGAGTGGGTGACGCTGTTCAGGCGCACCTTCCGCTTCACCGGCGGCGAGATCGTCGGCGAGTTTCTGATGAGCATCGGCTACCTGCCCGGCGCCCATCATCCCGGCTGCCCGGTACACGCGACGATCCTCGCCCGGAATCCGCCCTGGTCGGCGGTGCCGTAGGAGAATCTGCGTCGCTGTCGGCATATGGCGTTCGGTATGCTCGCCTTTGCCGACGCCGTGCCGTATGAAGGTGGCGCAACGAGGCGCCGCATGCAGTCCGACGAAGCCGTTTCCGCCAGCCCGCCGTCCCGTCGTCCGCGCACCGTGCCCATCCTGTGGCTGCTGCTGGCGGCGTCGGTCCTCGGTCCGGCGGTGATCCTGGCCCTGTTCGGCGCCTTGTCCTACCGCGACGACGTGGCGCGGTCGCGCGTCACCTTGCTGACCCAGGTCGACGTCCTGTACGAGCATTCCCTGCGCGTGTTCGATCTGCACCGCGTCGTCGTCGACCGGGTGCGGGAACTGGCGCAATCGCGCCGGGGCGACGAGGCGGGGCTGCACGCGGCGCTCAAAGGGCTGGTGACGCAGCTCCGTCCCCTGTCCTCGATCTGGGTCCTCGACCGCACCGGCCGGCCGCTGGCGACGTCCGTCGCCTTCCCCGTCGCGCCGTCGCTCGACCTGTCCGACCGCGACTACTTCGTCGGCCTGCGCGATCACGCCGGTCGCGACTTCTACGTCAGCGAGATCGGGCGGGGGCGGGTGGACGGAGCGCTGTTCTTCACCCTGGCGGTGCCGCTGCGCGACGGCGCCGGCCGCTTCGACGGGCTGATCGCGGTGTCCGCCGATCCCGCCTATTTCAGCGACGCCTATCCCCGGCTGCTGCTGGACAGCCGGTTCGAGATCGCCGGCCTGCTGCGCGACGACGGGGCGATCCTCGCCCGCTACCCGGCCGTCTACCCCGCGCCCGAGCCGCCCTTTCCCCGGCTGCCGGCGGACCGGGGGCTGCTGCGGGCGATCGTCACGGACCCCGAGCGCGGCACCTACACCTACGAGACCTGGCGCGACGGCGTCCCGCGGACCTTCGCCTACCGCCGCCTGGAGGAGCTGCCGCTCTACGTCGTGGTGGCCCGCTCGACGGCCGACGTCGCCGCGATGTGGCGGCACAGGATGCTCGGCTTCCTGCCGGCCTGGGCGGCGGCGACCGTCATCCTCGGCGCCGCCACCCTGTTCGCGTTGCGCCACGCCGCCCGCGAGCAGCGCGCGCTGGACGCGCTGCGCGACGAGGTGGAGCGGCGCGACAAGGCGGAGGAGGCGCTGCGCCGCACCCAGCGCTTCGAGGCGATGGGCCAGCTGACCGGCGGCGTGGCGCACGACTTCAACAACGTGCTGCAGGGCATCGGCGGCTGCCTCGCCGTGCTCGAGCCCTACGTTCCGGCCGGCAACCCGCGGCTGCTGTTCGACGCCGCCCGCCAGAGCATCGGCCGCGGCGCGCGCCTCACGCAGGCGCTGCTGGCCTTCGCCCGGCGGCAGATGCTGGCGCCCGAGCCGACCGACCTGCGCGAGCTTCTCGAGGGCATGCGGCCCCTCCTGGAGCGCACCCTGGGCGGCATGATCGCGGTGGAGATCGAGGCGCCGAAGGAGACGGCCCCGGCGCTGGTCGACCGCGCCCAGCTCGAGTCCGCCATCCTCAACCTGGCGATCAACGCCCGCGACGCCATGCCGGGCGGCGGCCGGCTCACCCTGCGGACCGGCGGCGTCACGGTCGCCCGCCGCGGCGAGCCCGGCCGTCCGCCGGACCTGGAGCCCGGCGCCTACGTGACCGTCAGCGCCGCCGACACCGGGACCGGCATGGACGAGGCGACCGTCGCCCGCGTCTTCGAGCCCTTCTTCACCACCAAGGAGGTGGGCAAGGGCTCCGGCCTCGGCCTGGCCATGGTCCACGGGATGGCGATGCAGCTTGGCGGCGGGGTCGCCGTCGCCAGCACCGTCGGCGTCGGCACCACGGTGACCATCTATCTGCCCCGCGCCGCCGCCGCGGCGCCGTCCCCGTCGCCGCCGCGGGTGGAGGTGGTGCCGGAGGAGGGGCGCAGCGTGCTCCTGGTCGACGACGACGCCGTCATCCGCCTCGCCGCCCAGGCGCTGCTGGAGTCGGTCGGCTACCGGGTGCTGACGGCCGGCGACGGCCCCGAGGCGCTGCGCGTCCTGGGCGAGGAGGGGCCGGTGGATGCGCTGGTCACCGACTACGCCATGCCCGGGATGACGGGAGCCGCGCTGGCGCGCGAGGCGCGCCGGCGGCTGCCGGGCCTGCCGGTGATGGTGATCACCGGATACGCCGACGCGCCCGACGGTCTCGACTGCGACGCCGTCCTGCAGAAGCCGTTCCGGCCGGAGGAGCTGACGGCGCGCCTCGCCGAGATCGTGCGGCGGGGACGCCGGCGGAACGCGCCGGGCGGCGTCGGGCGCATGGCCGGCGAGACGAGCGCCTGAGCCCGCCGGGGCCGGCCGGCGTGGCGGTGTCCCGAAACCGTAACCTTGGTCTGCTAGTGAAGGGACCCTTCACGGATGCCCCGGCGGGCGCCGCCGCGCCCGCCGACGGGACAGGCAGGAGGGAAACGGGACCATGGGAATCGCCAAGACTCTGGCCGCCGGTGCGGTCGTGCTGTCGCTCTTCGGCGGGGTCGCCAGCGCCGCGCCGTCGGGAACGCTGACGGTCTACACCTCGCAGCCGAGCGACCAGATGGCCGCGGTGGTCAAGGCCTTCAACGAGGCCTACCCGGGCGTCACGGTCGAGCTGTTCCGCTCCGGCACCACCGAGGTGATGAACAAGCTGCAGGCCGAGTTCGCCGCCGGCGCCCCCAAGGCCGACGTCGTCCTCATCGCCGACGCCGTCGCCACCACGCAGCTCAAGGCCGACGGCCGGCTGCTGGCCTACACGGATGCCCCGGTCGGGGCGGTCCCGGCGGCGCTGATCGATCCCGACCGCACCTTCTTCGGCACCAAGCTGATCACCACCGGCATCGTCTACAACACCAGCCTGGTCAAGACGCCGCCCGGCTCGTGGAAGGACCTCCTGGCCCCCGAGGCCGCCAAGGCGACGATCATGCCGAGCCCGCTCTATTCCGGTGCCGCCGCCATCCACGTCGCCACCATGGTGCTGCAGCCGCAGTTCGGCTGGGACTACTACGGGGCGCTGGCCGACGGCGGGGCGGTCGCCGGCAAGGGCAACGGCTCGGTCCTCGAGGCGGTCGCCCGCGGCGAGAAGGCCTACGGGATCATCATCGAGTACATGGCCCTCAACGCCAAGGAGAAGGGCTCGCCGCTGGAGTTCGTGGTGCCGGAGGAGGGGGTGAGCGTCATCACCCAGCCCGTCGCCATCCTCAAGACCGCCGGCAACGTCGAGGCGGCCAAGGCCTTCGTCGACTGGCAGCTCTCGCAGGCCGCCCAGCGCCAGGCGGTGGAGCAGGGCTACTACCCCGCCATCCCCTCGCTGGAGCCGCCGAAGGGCTACCCGGCGCTGTCCAAGGTCCGCATCCTGGAGGCCGATCCGGCCGTCATGCTGAAGACGGACGAGGCGATGAAGAAGACCTTCGCGGACCTGTTCGGCGGCTGACGCGTGGCCGACGCCGCCTTGGCGGGCGCCCGGCGGTTCGGGCGCCCGGTCCTGCCCGTTCTCACCGCGCAGGCGCTGCTGCTGGCCGCCCTGTCGCTCTACGTCGGCGTCCTCGCCCTGTGGCCGCTGCTGCGCCTGTTCGCCGAGGCGCTGGCCGGCGACGGCGGCCCGTTCGCCCTTCTGGCCGAGGTGTGGGCGAGCCGGGCGACGCAGCGCGCGCTCGCCAACACCCTGGAGGCGGGCGTCTGGTCGTCGCTGCTGGCGGTGGTGCTGGGCACCGGGACGGCGCTGGCGGTCGGCCTGACCGACGTCCGCGGCAAGGCGGCGCTCGTCTTCCTGCTGCTGCTGCCGCTTCTCGTCCCGCCGCAGATCACCGCGCTCGCCTGGCTGGAACTGGCCGGACCGTCCAGCCCGGTCCTCGGCCTGCTCGGCCTCGCCCCGCCGCCCGGCACCACCAATCCCCTCTATTCGCCGGGGGGCGTCATCCTGGTGATGGGCGTCGAGCACGCGACCATCGTCTTCCTCGCCGTGCGCGCCGGGCTGCGGGCGCTGCCGCGCGACCTCGTTGAGGCGGCGCGGCTGGCCGGCGCCGGGCCGCGGCGGGTGGTGGTCGGTATCGTCCTGCCGCTGCTGCGCCCGGCCGTGCTGGCCGGCGGCGCGCTCGCCTTCGTCTCGGCCATCGGCAATTTCGGGGTGCCGGCCCTGCTCGGCATCCCCGGCCGCTACCCGCTGCTGACCACGCTCATCTACCAGCGGCTCAACGGCTTCGGGCCGAAGGTGCTGGGCGAGGTGGCGGCCCTGGCGATGATCCTGGCGGCGCTGGCGGCGGCCGGCCTGGCGGTGCGCGCGGCGCTGGCGGCGCGCGGCGGCGCGGTGGTCGACCGCACCGGCGGCGGGGCGCCGCCCTTCGCCCTCGGCCGCTGGCGGCCCTGGCTGGAGGCCGGGCTGTGGGGCGGCCTGACGCTGCTGTCGGTGCTGCCGCTGTGCGCCCTGCTGGCGACCTCGCTCAGCCCGGCCCTGGGGGTGCCGCTGGGGCCGGACAGCGCCACCCTCGCCAACTACCGCTTCGCCCTGGTCGAGCAGGAGGCGGTGCGCCGCGCCTTCGCCAACAGCTTCGCCCTGGCCGCGGCCGCCGCGGTGGTGTCGGCGCTGGTCAGCGTGCCGCTCGCCTATCTCCTGGTGTTCCGGCGCAGCCGCCTCGCCCGCGTCCTCGACCTCGTCGCCGACGCCCCCTACGCCGTCCCCGGCATCGTCCTGTCGATCGCCGCGATCCTGGTGTTCCTGCAGCCGCTGCCGCTCCTGGGGATCGGCCTCTACGGGACGGTGTGGATCATCCTCGCCGCCTACCTCGCCCGCTTCCTGGCGCTCGCCCTGCGGCCGGCGCTGGCCGGCATGGAGCAGCTCGACCGCACGCTCGAGGAGGCGGCGCAGATGGCCGGGGCGGGGCTGCTGCGCCGGCTGGCCACGGTGGTGCTGCCGCTGGCCGCCCCGTCGGCCGCCGCCGGCGGGCTTCTCGTGTTCATGACCGCGTTCAACGAGCTGACGGTCTCGGCGCTGCTGTGGTCCACCGGCAACGAGACCTTGGGGGTGATGGTGTTTTCGCTGCACTATGAAGGGAACTCGCCGGCCGCCGCCGCGGTGGCGGCGGTCAGCGTCCTGGTGACCGTCGTCCTGGCGCTGCTCGTCGGCCTCGCCGGGCGGCGGCTTCCCGACGGGGTGGTGCCGTGGCGAGCGTGAGCCTGCAGGGCGTGACCCGGCGCTTCGCGGCGACGCGGGCCGTCGACGGCGTGTCGCTCGAGGTGCGCGACGGCGAGTTCCTGGCGCTGCTCGGCCCGTCCGGCTGCGGCAAGACGACCCTGCTGCGCCTGGTCGCCGGCTTCGAGGCTCCGGACGAGGGCCGCATCCGCATCGGCGGGGAGCCGGTCGCCGAGCCCGGGCGGGTGGTGCCGCCGGAGCGGCGGGGGCTCGGCATGGTGTTCCAGTCCTACGCGCTGTGGCCGCACATGACGGTGGCCGAGAACGTCGCCTACGCCCTCAAGGTGCGCCGCCTGCCGGCGGCGGAACGGGCGGAGCGGGTGGCCCGCGCGCTCGACCTGGTCGGCCTGGCCGGACTGGCGGCGCGGCGGCCGCAGCAGCTCTCCGGCGGCCAGCGCCAGCGCGTGGCGCTGGCCCGCTGCCTCGCCATGCGGCCGCCGGTCGTCCTGCTGGACGAACCGCTGGCCAACCTGGACGCCCACCTGCGCGACGCCATGCAGGGCGAGTTCCAGCGCTTCCACCGCGAGATCGGCGCCACCTTCCTCTACGTCACCCACGACCAGGGCGAGGCGATGGCGCTGGCCGACCGGGTGGCGGTGATGAGCGCGGGGCGGATCGAGCAGGTGGCGCCGCCACGCGACCTCTACCGCACACCGGCGACGGCCATGGTGGCGGCCTTCGTCGGCCGCGGCATGCTGGTGCCGGTGACGGTCGGCGGGCCGGTCGGCGACGGGCGCACGGCGGTCGATCTCTGGGGGCATCGCATCCTCGCCCGGGGCGACGGCCGGCCCGGCGAGGAACGGCTGCTCTGCCTGCGCCCCGGCGACCTGGAGCTGGCCGGGCCCGCCGGCACCGTGTCCGCGCGGGTGCGGGCGGTGGCGTTCCAGGGCGCCGCCTCCCGGGTGTCGGTGGCGGCGGGGCCGGAGGGCGCCGAGCTGCACCTCGAAACCGCCGGCGAACCTCCGGCGCCTGGGGCCGCCGTGGGCGTCCGGGTGCGCGACGGCTGGCTGGTCCCCGCGGGCTGACGGACGGTGCGGGCCGCCGACAGAGATGGGCAAGCGCCGGATTCCCCCTCTGGCGTCCCGCACCCCTTCACCGTACGTCGAATCCCTGTCCTTCACGCCTATGAAGTGGGCGATCTCATGCCCAGTGCTTAAGCGAATGCCTGACCTCTGGGCGATGCAGTAGAAATGGCGGTCGGATGAAGGTGGCACTTCCAATTTGGTCTTGCCTTGTTCGGGGAGTGGCCGCACACTTACATGGTGACGAGAGTTTTTCGCTCTCCGACCGACGCCTGGTGGCGATTCCTCCCTAGACTTGGGCCGCGCGGCAACCGCTTCGCGGTCCTTTTTTTGTTCGCACACTTGACGACGCCGTCGCGACACGTCACCACTGGAACAGGGCGGCACGGTCGTCCGCGCGACGACCGGCGGGGGATTTTTCCTTAAGGCTCTGTTAAGGTAGGAACTTCAAAAGTCTGGGCTCGAACGAAAGGGCCGCGGAAGGAGGATGAGGGCCGCGGTCGGTTGTTGTGCGTGAAATGCGGCCGGACGTTGCGGTGGTCCGGCCCGGGAACGGAGCGGGATTGAGGCGTGGCATGACCGCGAACGAGAACGAGCGATTCGAGCAATTCGCCGCGGTCCTCCAGACCGAGCTGCTCGAGCGGACCAAGAAGACCATGGAGCTTCTCGTTCCCGAGAAGGAGCCGTGCGCCCGGTTGCCGTTCGCCCAGACGCCCTCCTTCTTCGACATCTACAGCGAGGTGGTGCGGGTCGGCATCTTCCCGGTGGTGCTCAGCCGGCGGCCGGTGCGGGCCATCGTCGGCGACGTCGACTGGGCGCGCGAGGGACGGGAGTACCTGCTCAGCGTGCTCGACGACCGCACCAACGCCGTGTTCACGTCGTGGGACTATGCCTGGGACGCGCTGTGGGACGAGCGCAAGGCGCCGGCCTCCACGTCGGCGCAGCCGGAGCGCCGGCGCGGCTTCCTCGGCTCCCTGTTCGGGCGGCGCGGCCAGCCCAAGCCGGAATCGCGCCCCGCCAACGAGGAGGGCGCGGTGATGGAAGGGCTCTACAGCATGCTGAACCGGCTGTCGGACAAGAAGGGCTATCTGCCGCTCTTCCACGACGATCTGCGGGTGTTCAAGGCGCTGGTGCGGGTGAAGCCGGCGCGGGTGCTGGCGGCCTCCAAGGAGCTGGCGCAGTACCACCGGCAGGAGTTCGAGATGACCGGTCACGACCAGGCCAAGACCGGCGTCCTGTCCGACGCCCTGCAGAAATGGCAGTTCAACCTGCCCGACCGCATCGGCGAGTTCCTGGTGGTCAAGGCGGCGGTGGACTTCGAGCACGTCAACAAGCAGTTCATCGGCAAGTTCATCCGGCAGTCCGCGCGCACGCAGGAGGAGGCGGAGCGCGGGATGCCCTACCTGACCCTCTACTGGAAGGCGATGTCCAACGCCGTCCTCGTGCAGGAGTGACCGGTGCCATGCCGCGAACCGCGCTTTCGTTCCTCGCCGCCGCCCTGACGGCCGCTGTCCTGACGGCCGCCATCCTGACGACCGCCGCCGGCCCGGCGGCGGCCCAGGCGCCGTTGGATCTGCAGGCGCCCGTCGACCTGTCGCTCTGCCAGTACATGACGGCCCATCGCCCCGCCGCGGACGTCGAGTACGTTCCCGGCGTCGACGTCCACGGCCGGCCGGTGGCGCCGGCCGACCTGCCGGGCTCCGCCGGCGCCGCGGCGCCGCTGGACCGTTTCGAGATCCCCGTGACCCTCGGCTTCCTGCGCCGCATGGGCGTGTCGGTGCCGCGCACCGGCCTGCCCGGCGGCACCGAGATCGGCACGCTGGTGCTCGACGGCGGCCGGCTCAGCTTCAACGGCCGCCCGCTCGACGCCGGCAGCGAGGGCCGGATCTACGCCTTCTGCCGCAGCCCGCGCTGAGGCGCGCCGCGGCGATGGACAAGCGCGCCGCGCCTTCCTAAAGTCGCACACCCCTGCGCCGGCCGGGCTCCCGGCCCCGATCGATCGAGAGTGCACCCCATGCGGATGTCCGCCTTCTTCCTGCCGACCCTCAAGGAAACCCCCACCGAGGCGCAGATCGTCTCGCACCGGCTGATGCTGCGGGCCGGCATGATCCGCCAGACCAGCGCCGGCATCTACGCCTGGCTGCCGATGGGCTGGCGGGTGCTGCGCAAGATCGAGCAGATCGTCCGCGAGGAGCAGGACGCCGCCGGCGCCCAGGAGCTGCTGATGCCGACCATCCAGTCGGCCGAGCTGTGGAAGGAGAGCGGGCGCTACGACGACTACGGCAAGGAGATGCTGCGCATCACCGACCGGCACGAGCGCGAGATGCTGTTCGGGCCCACGAACGAGGAGATGATCACCGACATCTTCCGCACCTTCGTGAAGAGCTACCGCCAGCTCCCGCTCAACCTCTACCACATCCAGTGGAAGTTCCGCGACGAGATCCGCCCGCGCTTCGGGGTGATGCGCGGCCGCGAGTTCCTGATGAAGGACGCCTATTCCTTCGACATCGACGCGGCCGGCGCCAAGCGCTCGTACCAGGCGATGTTCCTCGCCTATCTGCGCACCTTCGCCCGCATGGGCCTGAAGGCGATCCCCATGCGCGCCGACACCGGCCCGATCGGCGGCGACCTCAGCCACGAATTCATCATCCTCGCCGACACCGGCGAGAGCGGCGTCTTCTGCGACCGCCAGTGGCTCGACCTCGACGTCCTCGCCGAGGCGCCGAACCATGGCGAGGACCTGCAGCCATTCTTCGACAAGTTCACCTCGATCTACGCCGCCACCGACGAGAAGCACGTCGAGGGCGATCCGGCCGCCCCCAAGGACCTGGTGTCGGCCCGCGGCATCGAGGTCGGGCACATCTTCTATTTCGGCACCAAGTACTCCAAGCCGATGAACGCCGCCGTCGCCGGCCCGGACGGCGAGCCGGTGCTCGTCGAGATGGGCAGCTACGGCATCGGCGTGTCGCGCCTGATGGGCGCCATCATCGAGGCCAGCCACGACGACAACGGCATCGTCTGGCCCGACGCCGTGGCACCCTTCAAGGTCGGGCTGGTCAATTTGAAGCCGGGCGACGCCGAGACCGACCGCGTCTGCGGCGACCTCTACGCCAAGCTGGGCGCGGCCGGGGTCGAGGTCCTCTACGACGACCGCGACGAGCGCCCGGGCGTCAAGTTCGCCGACATGGACCTGATCGGTCTGCCCTGGCAGCTCGTCGTCGGGCCGCGCGGCCTCAAGAACGGCGTGGTCGAACTGAAGCGCCGCGCCACCGGCGCGCGCGAGGAGCTGTCGGCCGAGGCGGCGCTGGCGAAGCTGACCGCCTGACGAGGCGGCCGTGACGCTCACGATCGTGCGGCCGGCCCCGGTGTGCCGGGGCCGGCCGGTGCGGTCCGCCTGACCGCGGCCTATCCGCGGTAGCCGAGGAACGCCCAGTTCGCCCCCAGGGCCGGCGAGGAGGTGGTGCCGCTGCCGCCGATGCCGGTGCCCGGGGAATCGAGGAGCGAGAAATCCACGGCCCAGTCGGGCCCGGCCTCGGCGTTGACGAACTTGAAGCAGTAGACCGGGCCGAGCAGGCTGACCAGGGCGAAGCCGGTCAGCGGAATCGGGGCGCCCCCCTCCAGGGTCAGCGCGGCCTTCATGGGCACGACGCTGACCGTGATGTCGCCGGTCGGCACGGCGCTCTCCGGCGCGGGCCCCCGGAAGGCCGGCAAAGGGGTGCCGTCGGCCGCGCTCAGGGTCAGCGTGGCCGAGCCGGCGGGCTGGTTCGGGGCGAAGAGCATCAGGTCGTAACGGACGGCATCGCTCATCGGCGGGGTCCTCCTTGCGGTCGTGGCGGCGGCGGCCCGGCGGGGGCGCCGCGGCGATCGCGGTTGTGGGGCCTGCGGGACCGCTCTCATTTTCGGGCGGATAACCGGGCTCTGGCCAGCGGAATCCGACGCCCTGGGGGAGGATGTTCGCCGCGACGTGGCGCCGCACTGCCCCCTTCCTTTTGCCTCGTTCGGACCCTATGGTTCGCGCCGGTCCGTCCCCATATGGTGCGGACCACGCTTTCCTTCCGCGTCGCCCCGTTCCCGACAGGCCTTCATGATCTTTTCCGCTTTCGAACGCACGGTGGCGATGCGCTACCTGCGCGCCCGCCGGCAGGAGGGGTTCATCTCCGTCATCGCCGGCTTCTCGCTGCTGGGCATCGCGCTCGGGGTGGCGACGCTGATCATCGTCATGGCGGTCATG
This sequence comes from Azospirillum sp. ST 5-10, assembly GCF_051225715.1. Classification (NCBI taxonomy): domain Bacteria; kingdom Pseudomonadati; phylum Pseudomonadota; class Alphaproteobacteria; order Rhodospirillales; family Azospirillaceae; genus Azospirillum; species Azospirillum sp. ST 5-10. Next base: position 110,999 of record NZ_JBPJSP010000008.1, on the reverse strand, counting down.
AACGGCTTCCGCGCCGAGCTGCTCGGCCGGGTGCTGGGGCTCAACGGGCACCTCAACGTCTATTCCGCCCAGGGCGGGCCGCTGCCCAACTTCGACGCGCTGGCCGACCGGCTGCGCGCCGCGCCCGGCGTGGTGCAGGTGACGCCGACCGTCGAGGGCCAGGCGCTGGTGTCGGCGCGCGGCACCGCGTCGGGCGCGGTGGTGCGCGGCGTCCGGCCGGAGGATTTCCGCCACCGGCCGACCCTGGCGGGCAACATCGCCGTCGGCTCGCTGGCGGATTTCGGCGGCGACCGCATCGCCATCGGCATCCGCATGGCGCAGCGCCTCGGCCTGACGGTGGGGGACGAGCTGACCCTGATCGCCCCCCAGGGCAACGCCACCGCCTTCGGCACGGTGCCGCGGCTGCGCCGCTTCCCGATCGGCGCGATCTTCAACGTCGGCATGTTCGAGTACGACAACGCCTTCATCTTCATGCCGCTGGAGCAGGCGCAGATCTTCTTTCGCACCGGCGACGGGTCCGTGACCTCGCTCGAGGTGTTCGTCGACGACCCGACGCAGCTCGCCGCCGCCCGCTCCGCCATCCTGCCGGCGGTGGCCGGGGTCGGCCGGGTGGTCGACTGGCAGCAGTCCAACGCCAGCTTCTTCACCGCGCTGCAGGTGGAACGCAACGTCATGTTCCTGATCCTGTCGCTGATCATCATGGTGGCCGCCTTCAACATCATCTCCAGCATGATCATGCTGGTGAAGGACAAGGGCCGCGACATCGCCATCCTGCGCACCATGGGGGCGACCCGCGGCATGATCATGCGGATCTTCTTCCTCGCCGGGGCGTCCATCGGCGTCGTCGGCACGTTGGCCGGGCTGGCGCTGGGCATCGCCTTCGCGCTCAACATCGAGAGCATCCGCCAGTTCATCCAGAGCCTGTCGGGAACCGACCTGTTCTCGGCGGAGATCTATTTCCTCTCGCAGCTGCCGGCGAAGATCGACTGGGGCGAGGTGGCGCAGGTGGCGGCGATGGCGCTCGCCCTGTCGTTCGGCGCCACCCTGTATCCGTCGTGGCGGGCCGCCCGCCTCGACCCGGTGGAGGCCCTGCGCTATGAGTGAGGCGGCGATGCTGGAGCTGGCCGACGTCGTCCGCGTCTTCGAGCAGGCGGGCACGCGGCTGGAGGTGCTGCGCGGCGCCGCCCTGGCCGTGCGGCCGGGCGAGCTGGTGGGCCTGGTCGGTCCGTCGGGCGCGGGGAAGTCCACCCTGCTGCACGTCGCCGGCCTGCTGGAACGGCCGGACGGGGGCACGGTGCGGATCGCCGGCACCGACGCCTCCCGCCTCGACGACGACAAGCGGACGGCGCTGCGCCGGCGCGCCATCGGCTTCGTCTACCAGTTCCACCACCTGCTGCCGGAGTTCTCGGCGCTGGAGAACATCGTCCTGCCGCAGATGGTCGCCGGGATGGCCAAGCGGGAGGCGGCGGTGCGGGCGCGCGAGCTGCTGGCGGCGATCGGGCTGGAGGCGCGGGCCACCCACCGGCCGGCCCGGCTGTCCGGCGGCGAGCAGCAGCGCGTCGCCATCGCCCGCGCGCTCGCCAACCGTCCCGGTCTGCTGATCGCCGACGAGCCGACCGGCAACCTCGACCCGCACACCGCCGAGGCGGTCTTCGCCATGCTGACCGACCTGGTCCGCCGCGAACGGGTCGGCGCGCTCGTCGCCACCCACAACCTGGACCTGGCGCGGCGCATGGACCGCGTCCTCGAACTGCGCGACGGCCTGCTGGTCCGCCACGGCTGAGGGGTTTCACGCAATCGCGAATTGCCGGTCCGCGGCCGGCGCGGCACACTTGCGCCCACAAGAATTCCCCGTGGGAGGGTGAGCCATGGACCAGCGGATCATCGACCTCTACGACGAGTACACCCACGCGCCGCTGCCGCGGCGCGTCTTCCTGGAGCGGCTGACGGCGCTGCTCGGCGGTGCCGCGGCGGTGCCGGCGGTGCTGCGGGCGCTCGAGCCGGCCTACGCCGAGGCGGCCATGGTCGCCGCCGACGATCCGGCGATCGCCGCGCAGAGGGTCGATTTCCCCGGCGCCACCGGGAGCCTCGGCGGTTACGTCGCGCGGCCGGGCGGCGAGCGCCGGGCGCCGGCGGTCATCGTCATCCACGAGAACCGCGGGCTCAACCCGCACATCGAGGACGTGACCCGCCGCTTCGCCAAGGAGGGGTTCGTGGCGCTCGCCCCGGACCTGCTGTCGCCGCTGGGCGGCACGCCCGACGACCCCGACCGGGCGCGCGACATGATCGGCCAGCTCAAGCGCGACGACGTCGTGCAGAACCTTCTGGCGGCCATGACCTGGCTGGAAGGCCACCGCTACGCCACCGGCAAGGTGGGGGCGGTCGGCTTCTGCTGGGGCGGCGGCATGGTCAACCAGCTCGCCGTCGCCGCGCCGGCGCTGGACGCCGGCGTCGTCTACTACGGCGCCTCGCCCGATCCGGCGCAGGCCGCCGCCATCAAGGCGCCCCTGCTGCTGCACTACGCCGGCCTCGACCAGCGCATCAACGCCGGCGTGCCGGCCTACGAGGAGGCGCTGAAGGCGGCCGGCGTCGAGCACACCATCCACCGCTACGAGGGCGCCAACCATGCCTTCAACAACGACACCTCGGCCGAGCGTTACGACGAGGCGGCGGCGACGCTGGCCTGGGGGCGCACGGTCGATTTCCTGAAGACGCGCCTCGGCGCCTGACCGGCGTCAGAGCAAGATCGCTTTTGGCCGATCCGGCCAAAAGCGTGAATCTTGATCTAAACGTTTGAATTTAGAGCGGGATCACTCCAGGTGACTCCACCTGGAGTGATCCCGCTCTAGCGGGCCGGCGCCGTCCGCGGCTGCGCCGCCGGCCCGCCCAGCGCGGTGACCGCCAGCCCGGCGAACACCAGGGCGGCGCCGGCCAGCGAGGCGGCGGTCAGCGACTCGCCGAGCACGAGGGCGCTGGAGGTCATGCCGAAGACCGGCACCAGCAGGGAGAAGGGGGCCACCAGGCTGGCCGAATAGGTCCGCAGCAGGAAACCCCAGGCGGCGAAGCCGAACAGGGTCGCCGCGCCGGCGACGTAGAGCAGGGCGGCGACCCCCGGCAGGGTCAGGCCGGCCAGCGCGGCGGCGATGCGCTCCGGCCCCTCGACGGCCAGCGAGAGGGCGAACAGCGGCAGCGGCGGCACCACGCTGACCCACAGCATCAGCCGCAGCAGGTCGGGCGCCGCGGCCCGCTTCATCAGCACGTTGGCGACACCCCAGGCCGCCGCGGCGGCGATCACCAGGGCCAGCCCGGACAGCGAGTCGCCGGCCGGCATGCCGGCGCCGATCACGGCGATCCCGGAGAAGGCGACGGCCATGCCGGCCAGCGCCCGCGGGCGCGGCCGGTCGCCCAGCCACAGGGCGGCGAACAGCACCGTGAAGAACGCCTGGGCCTGGAGCACCAGCGACGACAGCCCGGCCGGCATCCCGACGTCCATGCCGACGAACAGCAGCGAGAACTTCACCACCCCCAGCACCAGCCCGATGCCCAGCACGTGGCGCCACGCCACCGGCGGTCCGCCGGCGCCGCGCAGCGCCAGCAGCGGCGTCGCCGCCAGCAGGAAGCGCAGGGCCGAGAACAGGAGCGGCGGGACGTCCCGCAGGCCGACCTTGATGGCGACGAAGTTGAAGCCCCAGACGGCGGCGACGAGGACGGCGAGGGCGACGTGGTGTGGGCGCATGGGGCTCCGCCGGCAAGGGGGGAGGGGCGGGCGCGGCGGCCCGCGCCGGGGGGGGGCGCCGTCAGGTGCCGGTGTGGACGCGCCGGCACTCGTCGAGGGCGTTGAGCGCCCACAGCGTGCCGGTCAGGTCGAAGCTGGCCAGCGGGCCGCCGGGGCCGCGGAACGTGACGTTCTTGTTGCGGGCGAAGCGGTGGACGGCGTCGTCGTAGCGCGCGGTGGGAAAGGTCACCACCAGCGACGGGCCGGGCTGAACCTCGGCGCGGTAGGCGGTGCGTTCGCCGTCGTCGAAGCGGGCCTGGAGGCGCACCGCGCCGTCGGCGGGCTTGCGCGGGCCGACGCCGGCGAGGCGGAAGGCCGAATCCCGCGCGCCGGCGACGAACACCAGCCGGGCGCCGCGGACCTGGGGCCGCCATGCCTTGCAGAAGGGCTGGCCCGCCGTGTCGGCGGCGTGGAACTCGATCACCCAGTTGTCGCGTTCGCCGACGATGCGGGTCGGCGTCTCCACCGCCGGGGCGGCCGCCTCGGCGGCGGCGGGCGGTTCCGAGGGCGGCGTCTGGCAGGCGGCGAGCGCCATGGAGGCGAGCAGGAACAGCAGACCGCCGGCTCGGACACGTCGCATGGGGTGTTCTCCGGGGAGGGATCGTGTGGACAGGGTACTTACACCAACGACGGAGGATCGCGAAGTATTCCTTCTCCGACCGATCGGGGCGGGACCGGCCGCCGCCCCCGCCGGCGGCGGCCTACTCGAGGCCCATCTTCTTGCGCACGTCGTAGCTGCGCTTGGCGGCCCACTGCTCCATGAACTTGACGAGCTCGGCGTCGGGCGGCTCGGGCAGGACGACCTTGAGTTTCACGTACTGGTCGCCGGTCTGCTTGGTCTTCTGCGACACCACGCCCTTGCCGCGTAGGCGCAGGACCGAGCCGGTGTTGGAGCCCGGCGGCACCTTCACGGCGACGGCGCCGGCCACGGTGGGGACACGCACGGTGGCGCCGAGGATCGCCTCGTTCAAGGTGATCGGCAGCTCCAGGTGGATGTCGCCGTCCTGCCGGCTGAAGTGGGGATGCTCCTCGACGTGCACCTCGACGATGGCGTCGCCGGCCAGGTCGCCGCCCAGCCCGGGCAGGCCCTGCCCCTTGAGGCGGAGCTTCTGCTCGTCCTCGGTGCCGGGCGGGATGGCGACGTCCAGGCTCTTGCCGTTGGACAGGCTGATGCGCCGTTTGGCGCCCTGCGCCGCCTCCAGGAAGGACACGGTGACGGAATAGGCGATGTCGGCGCCGCGCGCCTTGGCGCCGGCCCCCGCGCGGCCGCCGGCCCCGGCGGCGCCCGGCTTGGCCGAGCCGGTGCCGGGGCCGGCGCGGCGCCGCGAGAACAGGTCGGAGAACCAGTCGTCGCCGAAGCCGAAGCCGGACTCGTCGGTGCCGCCGGCATGGCTGCGGGCGCGCGACGACTGGCCGCGGTAGGCCGACGCGCCGGGGTGGCGGTCGCTGCCGTCGGCGTCGATCTCACCGCGGTCGAAGCGGGCGCGCTTGGTCGCGTCGGACAGCAGCGTGTAGGCGGCCGAGATCTCCTTGAAGCGCTCCTCGTTGCCGGCGTGGCCCGGCTTGAGGTCGGGATGGCACTCCTTGGCGAGCTTGCGGTACGCCTTCTTGATCTCGTCGACGCTGGCGGTCCGCTGGACGCCGAGCACCTGATAGGGGTCGCGCATGGTGGGCACGGAGCAGTACATCCCCGCCCCGGCGACCGGGGCACACTGGCTGGAGTGACGTCAATCGACGAGTTTCCACGTACCGTCGGGCAGTTTGCAAGCGGTTCCGAACGCCATCTCCTTCTGGCCGTCGGCCGTCACGGTCTGCTGGTACTCCCGGCAATACTCGCCCTTGTTGTTGTAGCCGGCGCGCGTGCTGGTGACGGTGCCGGAATGGCCCGTCACAGGATTGTTCCAGCCGATCAGCTCGCCGACCGGCGCGGCGTAGGCGCGCCGCGCGGCCTCGGCGGCGTGGGGCTGGTCGGAGGCGGCGATCGAGGCGGCGATCGGCTTGCCCATGTAGGCGCCGAGCAGGCTGCCGACGTCGCCGGCGGCCGGCGTGTCGGGCGGCCCGCCGATCTTCGAGCCGATGACGCCGCCGACCACGCTGTCGGGGGCACGGTTGGCCGCCGGCTTGGCGGTGGACTGGCAGCCGGCGAGAAGGGCCGCCACGGCGGCCGCGCAGAGGAAGGACTTCGGATGCATCATGCTGGCCTTGCAGGTTTGGCGGCGGGGGCGGTCCCGGCGGTCTCGGGTCTGCCCTGCGCGCCTTTGGCCACCGGTATAGTCGAACCTGTGCTATCTGTGAATTGCGACCTGAGGGGCGCGGCGAGCGTCCGCGGGCGCACGCGAACGAGGAGGGGAACGAACCGACATGGGCGATCCGAGCGAGCAGGATCCTTTCGCGCTGTTCGCCGCCTGGATGGCGGAGGCCGAGAAGAGCGAGCCGAACGATCCCAACGCCGTGGCGCTCGCCACGGCCGACGCCGCCGGCCTGCCGTCGCTGCGGATGGTGCTGCTCAAGGCGGTCGACGACCGCGGCTTCGTCTTCTACACCAACACCGAAAGCCGCAAGGGCGAGCAGCTCGCCGCCAACCCCAACGCCGCCCTGTGCTTCCACTGGAAGTCGCTGCGGCGCCAGGTGCGGGTGGAGGGCGCGGTGGAACGGGTGACCGACGCCGAGGCCGACGCCTATTTCGCCAGCCGGCCGCGCGACAGCCGCATCGGCGCCTGGGCGTCGCAGCAGTCGCGACCCATGGAGGGGCGCTGGGACCTGGAGAAGCGGGTGGCCCAGTACGCCGCCAAGTTCAACATCGGCCACGTTCCGCGCCCGCCGCACTGGACCGGGTTCCGGGTGCTGCCGCGGCGCATCGAATTCTGGACCGACAAGCCCTTCCGCCTGCACGAGCGCATCCTGTTCGTCCGCGGTGCTGGAGCGGGAGACCAGGGGTGGACGACCGAACGCCTCTTCCCGTGAGGCCGCAGCCGCCCGCCACGCACGCCGAGCGGTTGCGGCGGCGCGCGACCTACGCCAGCGTGTCGGTGGCGCTGACCCTGATCGTCGCCAAGCTGTCGGCCTACATGCTGACCGAATCGGTCAGCCTGCTGTCGTCGCTCATCGATTCCTCGACCGACTTGCTGGCCTCGCTGGTCACCCTGTTCGCGGTGCGCCAAGCGATGAAGCCGCCCGACCGCATGCACCGCTACGGCCACGGCAAGGCCGAGGCGCTGGCGGCGCTCGCCCAGGCGGCGTTCATCGGCGGTTCGGCGCTGTTCCTGTCGATCGAGGCGGTGCGCCGCCTCATCCACCCCGAGCCGATCGAGCAGGGGGCGATCGCCGTCGCGGTGATGGTCCTGTCGGTGGTCCTGACGTTCGGGCTCATCCGCTACCAGCGCCACGTCGTCGAGGCGACCGGCTCGGTGGCGATCGGCGCCGACCGCCTGCACTACACCGGCGATCTGCTGACCAACGCCGCGGTCATCGCCGCCATCGTCCTGACCGCCTGGACCGGCGTCGCCGCCATCGATTCCCTCGCCGCCCTCGGCATCGCCGCCTTCCTGCTGCGCGGCGCGCGCGGCGTCGCCATCGACGCGCTGGCGGTGCTGATGGACCGCGAGCTGGCGCAGGAGGAGCGCGACCGCATCGCCCGCATCGTCCTCGCCCATCCCGGCGCCCGCGGCCTGCACGACCTGCGCACCCGCAACGCCGGCATCGGCGTCTTCATCGAACTCCACCTGGAGGTCGATCCGGAGCTGTCGGTGGGGGAGGCCCACGACATCGCCGATGCCATCGAGCGCGAGCTGATGGGCGCCTTTCCCAACAGCGCGGCGCTGATCCACCAGGAACCGGCCGGGCTGGACGACGAACGGCTCGACCACCGCATCGGCGAGCACCGCTGAGGCGGAGCGGCGTCCTGTCGGATCCGTCACCAGAAGGGCCGTTCCTGTCGCAGGTCGTACAACATAAAACTTGTGTGGTGTGTCGCCGGGCCGGCGAAGTCCCCGTCTTTGCGTGACGCGGACGCGCTCCGGCCTGTGGCACGCTTCCTGCTTGTCCCCGGCGATCGATCGCGCTTCATGCCGAGGGATGGTGGATGAGAGGGGTGGAACCGTACCTGAGCGGTCGCGAGCGGCGTTTCCCGCCGGACGAGATCATCGTCAGCAAGACCGATCCCCAGGGCCGCCTGACCTACGTCAACGACGTCTTCGTCGAGGTCGCCGGCTACGCCGAGGCCGAGCTGCTCGGGCGGCCCCACAACATCATCCGCCATCCCGCCATGCCGCGCGCCATCTTCGCCCTGATGTGGCGGACCATCCGCGGCGGCCGGGAGATCTTCGCCTACGTCAACAACCGGGCGAAGAACGGCGACCATTACTGGGTGCTGGCCCACGTCACCCCCAACTTCACGGCGGCGGGCGCCGTCGCCGGCTACCACTCCAGCCGGCGGGCGCCGCGGCGCGACGCCCTGGCGAGGGTCGAACCGCTCTACCGGCGCCTGCGGGCGGCGGAACGCGAGGCGGGCGACGGCGAGGCCGGGGTGGCCGCGGCCGGACGCATCCTCGACGACATCCTGAACGCGGAGGGCAGGGGCTATGACGAATTCGTCCTCGGTCTCTAGGGCCCGCGCCGCCGCGTCGGTGGCGTTCGGCGGCGCGGCCGTCCTGGCGCTGGCCGCCGCCCTCCGCCAGGATGCGGTGGCGGCGGTCCTTGCCCTGCCGGTGCTGGCGGGCGCCGGCGTCTGTCTGACCGCCCTGCGGCAGGCCGCCCGGACCATCGGCCGGGCGGCCGGCGTCTGCGAGGCGGCGGCGCACGGCGATCTCTCGGTGCGCCTCGTCGGCGTCGGCGAGTCGGGCGACCTCGGCCGCATGCTGCGCAACGTCAACCGCCTGCTCGACCTGACGGAGGCGTTCTGCAAGGAGGCGGACGCCGCCATGCAGGGGGCCAGCGGCCGGCGCTACTACCGGACGATCCTCACCACCGGCCTGCGCGGCGACTTCGCGCGCCACGCCGACACCATCAGCCGGGCGCTCGACCGGATGAAGGAGCGCGACGCCGAGGCCCTGCGCTTCGCCGAGGAGAACGTCCGCCAGGTGCTGGTGACGGTGTCCGACGCCGTGACGCTGCTGCGCGGCAACGCCGACCGCCTCGCCGCCAACACCGACGCCGCCGTGCGCGACGCGGTCGCCGCGGCGGCCGGCGCCCAGCAGGCCTCCGCCAACGTCGAGGCCGCCGCCGCGGCGGCCGGCCAGCTTTCCGCTTCCTTCGGGGAGATCCGTCAGCAGACCGCGGCGGCGACCGCCATCGCCGGGGATGCGGTGTCGCTGGCCGACGGCGTCGACCGCACGGTGGGCGAGCTGTCCGAAGCGGCCGAGCGCATCGGCAGCGTGGTGGCGCTGATCCACGACGTCGCCGACAAGACCAACCTGCTGGCTTTGAACGCCACCATCGAGGCGGCGCGCGCCGGCGAGGCGGGACGGGGCTTCGCCGTGGTCGCCTCGGAGGTCAAGAGCCTGGCCAGCCAGACCGCCCGGGCCACCGAGGAGATCGCCGAGCACGTCCGGCGCATGCGCCTCGTCGCCGAGGGCGCCGGCGGCGCCCTGCGGCGGATCGCCGGCACCCTCGGCCGCATCGAGGCGACCTCGACCGCGGTGGCCGGTGCGGTGCAGCAGCAGGACACCGTCACCGCCGGCATCACCCGCAACGTCGGCGAGGCGGCGGCGGGGGCCGGCGCCGTCACCACCTCCATCGCCACGGTGCGCAACGCCGCCGAACAGACCAACACCGCCGTCGGCGCGATCGCCGCCGCGACCGCCGATCTGGCCCGCCAGGCGGAGGCGCTGGAAGGGCAGATCGAGGCCTTCATCGGCCGGATCCGGGCGGCGTGACGCGGCGGCGACGCCGCTCAGACGAACGCCACCCCCGGCTTGGCGCCCAGCTTCTTGAGGACCATCGCCGCCGGGCAGAAGCCGGTGAAGGCGGCCTGGAGCATGTTCAGGCCGACGAAGGCGGTGAGATACAGCCAAGCCTCGTTGTGCAGCTGCGACAGGGCCAGGCTGATCAGGACCATGCTGCCGGCAAACGCGAACATGATGCGGTCGAGCGACATCGGGGAGATCCTTTCCTTCAGGGGTGATCGCGGTCCGGACGGGCGCAGTAGAGGTCCGACAGCACGCCGATGAGCGCTTCCACCTCCCGGCTGGCCAGGGAATAGTGGATCGTCTGTGCCGTCCGGCGCGTGGCCACCAGCCCGTCGGCCCGCAGGCGCGCCAGATGCTGGGACAGCGCCGACTGGCTGAGGCCGACGCGTGCGGCCAATTCGCCCACCGTCTTCTCGCCGCCTTCGAGCTGGCACAGAATCATCAGGCGACGTTCGTTCCCCATCGCCCTCAGAAGCCGAGCCGCCTTCCAGGCGTTGCCTTCCAGCTCCGCGATATTCATGCTTGCTAAATTAGATATTCTGCATATATCGGTCAAGGCAAATCCGTCCACCCTCCGCCGAGGGAGCCTGTCATGGTCCGTCCGCCCCGTGCCGCCCGTGTCCTGCGCGTCGTCCTTGCCGGCGCCGTGCTTGCCCTTGCCGGCCCCATGTCCGGTGCCGTCTCCGGTGCCGTCTCCGGTGCCGTTTCCGGACCCGCGCTTGGCGCCGAGCCGGCGCGGGCGGTGGCGGAACGGCGTGCCGTCGACGACCTGAAGGCGGTCTTCGCCACCGTGGAAAGCGTGCGCGAGGCGACGGCGCGCACCCGCATCGGCGGCACCGTGCGCGCGCTGGCGGTGGTCGAAGGCGATCGGGTGGAGGGCGGCCGGACGCTGGCCACCGTCGACGACCCCAAGCTGAGACTCCAGCTCACCGCCCTCGACGCCAGGCTCCGCTCCCTGGAGGCCCAGCGCCGCCAGGCGGAGATCGAGCTGGACCGTGCGCAGTCCCTGCGCGCCAGCGGCACCGGCTCGCAGGCCCGCCTCGACGACGCGCGCACCACCCTCGACGTGACGGTGGCGCAGCTCGCCGCCTCGGCGGCGGAGCGCGCCGTGGTGGAGCAGCAACTCGCCGAGGGGGCCGTGCTCGCCCCGGCCGGCGGCCGGGTGCTGAGCGTCAAGGTGGTCGAGGGCAGCGTCGTGATGGCGGGCGAGCCGGTCGCCGTGATCGCCACCGACCGCTACATCCTGCGCCTGCGCCTGCCGGAACGGCACGCCCGCTTCATCGGCGAGGGCGACCGGGTGCTGGTCGGGGCGCGCGGCCTCGGCGCCGCCGACGGGGCGGCCGAGCGGCTGGGCGCCGGCACGGTGCGCCTGGTCTATCCCGAACTGGAGCAGGGTCACGTGGTGGCGGACGTCGCCGTCGACGGGCTCGGCGACTATTTCGTCGGCGAGCGGGTGCGGGTCTTCGTCGCCACCGGCACCCGCACCGCGATCGTCCTGCCGGACGGGTTCGTGACGCGCCGCTTCGGCCTGGAAACGGTGACCCTGGCCGACGGCACGCAGACCGTGGTGCAGACCGGCCAGCCGCTGCCGGCGACGCCGGACGGGCCGGGCGGGGTCGAGATCCTGTCCGGTCTGCGGCCCGGCGACGTCGTCGTGCGGCCGTGACGGCGGGGAGGCAGCCATGACCCTCGGCCTGTCCGGCGTGCTGACGCGCGCCTTCATCCGCTCGCCGCTGACCCCGCTCCTGCTGCTCGCCTCGGTCGTGCTCGGGCTGGTCGCCCTCCAGGGCCTGGCCCGCGAGGAGGAGCCGCAGATCTCCGTTCCCATGGTCGACGTCCACGTCCGCGCCGACGGCCTCAAGGCCGAGGACGCCGTGGAACTGGTCACCAAGCCGCTGGAGGAGATCGTCAAGGGCATCGACGCGGTCGAGCACACCTACAGCCAGACCGTCGACGACGGCGTCGTCGTCACCGCGCGCTTCGACGTCGGCACCGACGCCGACGACGCCATCCTGCGCGTGCACGAGAAGATCCGCGCCAACCTGGACCGCATCCCGCTGGGAATTCCCGAGCCGCTGATCGTCGGCCGCGGCATCAACGACGTGGCGATCCTGACCCTGACCCTGGCGCCCAGGCCCGAAGCGGCCGCCCGCTGGGACGACAACGCCCTCCATTCCGTCGCCGACGAGCTGCTGGCCGAACTGGTCAAGGTCGAGGACGTCGGTCTGACCTACGTCGTCGGCGGCCGGCCCGACCAGATCCGGGTCGAGCCGGACCCCGAGCGTCTGGCGCTCTACGGCGTCACGCTCAACCAGCTCGTCGACAAGGTGCGGAACGCCAACCGCTCGTTCGTCGTCGGAACGCTGCGCGCCGACGGCGGCAGCCGCACCGCGGTGGCCGGCCAGACCCTGCGGGGCGTGCCCGACATCGGTCTGCTCCTGCTCACCACCAGCGACGGCCGGCCGGTCTACGTCAAGGACGTGGCGGCGGTCGTGGTGGGGGCGGCGCCGACCGAACGGCGGGCCTGGCACATGGTGCCGGACGGGCGCGGCGGCCTCACCGCCGTCCCGGCGGTGACCCTGGCGCTGGCCAAGCGGGCGGGGGCCAACGCCGTCACCATCGCCGAGGCGGTGCTCGACCGGCTGGCCCTGGTCGAGGAGCGGCTGCTGCCGCGCGACCTCGCGGTGACGGTCACCCGCAACTACGGCGAGACGGCCGACGAGAAGGCCGACGAGCTGCTGTTCCACCTGGCGCTCGCCACGGTCTCCATCGTCGTCCTGGTGACCGCCGCCATCGGCTGGCGCGAGGGTGCGGTGACCCTGGTGGTCATTCCCACCACCATCCTGCTCACCCTCTTCGCCTCCTGGCTGATGGGCTACACCATCAACCGGGTCAGCCTGTTCGCGCTGATCTTCTCCATCGGCATCCTGGTGGACGACGCCATCGTCGTCGTCGAGAACATCGACCGCCACTGGTCGATGAACGACGGCCGGCCGCGGGTCCAGGCCGCCATCGAGGCGGTGGCCGAGGTCGGCAACCCGACCGTCGTCGCCACCCTCACCGTGATCACCGCGCTGCTGCCGATGATGTTCGTGTCCGGCCTCATGGGGCCGTACATGAGCCCGATCCCGGCCAACGCGTCGGCGGCGATGCTGTTCAGCTTCTTCGTCGCCATGGTGCTGACGCCCTGGCTGATGGTGAAGCTGCGCCGGGACGGCACCCCGGCCGCCGCCCACGGAGCCGGGCAGGAGGGCGGTCACGGGGACGGTCACGGCGGCGGCTGGCTGCCGCGGGCCTACCGCGCGGTGGCGGCGCCGCTGGTCGCGTCGAAGGCGCGGGCGTGGCTGTTCCTGCTGGCGGTCGGGGCGGCGACCCTCGCCTCCATGGCCCTGTTCTACACCCGGGACGTCACCGTCAAGCTGCTGCCGTTCGACGACAAGTCCGAGCTGCAGGTGGTCGTCGACCTGCCCGAAGGGGCTGCGGTGGAGGACACCGAGCGCGCCCTGTTCGCCGCGGCGCGGGCCGTGGCCGACCTGCCCGAGCTGGCGAGCCTGCAGGCCTATGCCGGGACGGCGGCCCCCTTCACCTTCAACGGGCTGGTCCGCCATTACTATCTGCGGGCGCAGCCGGAGCAGGGCGATCTCCAGGTGAACCTGGCGCCCAAGCACGCGCGCCAGCGCGCCAGCCACGCCATCGCCCTGGACCTGCGGGAGCGGCTGGCGACCGTTGCCTTTCCCGAGGGCACCGCGGTGAAGGTGGTGGAGGTGCCGCCCGGGCCGCCGGTGCTGGCGACCCTGCTGGCGGAAATCTACGGCCCGGACGCCGAGAGCCGCCGCGCCGCCGCGGCGCAGGTGCGCGAGGCGTTCCGCGCCGTGCCCTTCGTGGTCGACACCGACGACAGCTTCGGCCGGCCGGCCGAGCGCCTGCGCTTCGCGCTGAACCAGGAGAACCTGGAGTTCTTCGGCGTCGAGGAGGAGGCGGTCTACGACACCCTGCAGGCGCTGATGGGCGGCGTGCCGGTGGGCTACTCGCACCGCGGCGCCGGGCTCGACCCGGTGGAGATCGCGGTGCGCCTGCCCGAGGCCGACCTGCACCCGAGCGAACGGCTGCTCGCCACGCCGGTGCCCGGGCGCAACGGGACGGCCGAGCTGGGCGATCTGGTGCGGGTGACGCGCGAGCCCGCTTCCTACCCGCTGTTCCGCCGCGACGGCCGCTTCGCCGAGATGGTGCAGGCCGAGCTGGCCGGTGCCTACGAGGCGCCGGTCTACGGCATGCTGGCGGTGGCCGAGCGGGTCGCGGCGATGGACTGGTCGCACCTCGGCCTCGACGGTCCCCCCGCCATCGGCCTGCACGGCCAGCCCGCCGACGAGTCCGCCGTCTCCCTGCTGTGGGACGGCGAGTGGGAGATCACCTACGTGACCTTCCGCGACATGGGCGCGGCCTTCGCCGTCGCCATCCTCGGCATCTACCTGCTGGTGGTGGGGCAGTTCGGCAGCTTCAAGCTGCCGCTGGTGATCCTCGTTCCGGTGCCGCTGACCCTGATCGGCATCCTGCTCGGCCACTGGTTGTTCGGGGCGGCCTTCACCGCCACCTCGATGATCGGCTTCATCGCGCTCGCCGGCATCATCGTCCGCAACTCCATCCTGCTGGTCGACTTCATCCGCCACCTGCGCGGCGCCGGCCTGCCGCTGCGCCGGGCGGTGCTCGACGCCGGGGCCGTCCGCTTCAAGCCGATCCTGCTGACGGCCCTGGCGGCGATGATCGGCGCCGCCTTCATCCTCGCCGACCCGATCTTCCAGGGGCTCGCCATCTCCCTGCTGTTCGGGCTGATGAGCTCGACCCTGCTGACTGTGTTGGTCATCCCCGCGATCTACGTGGTGTTGCGCGACGACGGCCGGCCGGCCGGCTGATCGCGCGACGCCGGTAGCGGGACGGCCGGAAACAACCTGTTACATCGCCGGGACGGGTCTTGGCTCGCCCCGGTCGACCTGTTGCGGTTTCGCAAAAAACCGGCAATAATCGAAATGGGGAGAAAACGCACCATCCGACACAGATAAAAACGCGGCGGACGAAATGGATAGCACGTTCGGCAACCGTTCGTATCTCATCGTAGATATTGCAGCGGAAGCGGGGACGCTCGGCATCGAAATTGCCGACGTCGCCGGTCATGTGGATGACGTCAGCAGGCGGATCAACAAGCAGGCCGAGGTCTTTGCGCAACTGCGCGAGACCGGAGCGAACATGTCGGCGAGCACGCAACGTATTTCCCAGGCGTCGGAGGTGGCGCGGTCGGTGACGGACCGCGCGCGCCAGGAAGTGAGCTCGTCGCACGACCAGGTGCAGCAGTCGCTGTCCGACATCCACGGGCTGGTGGCGGCGGTCGGCGGCATGGAGACGCAGATCGCCGGCCTGCGCGAGGCGCTGGAACGCGTCGGCAGGGTCGCCAAGGAGATCTACGCCATCGCCAAGCAGACCAATCTGCTGGCGCTGAACGCGACGATCGAGGCGGCGCGCGCCGGCGAGGCGGGCCGCGGCTTCGCCGTGGTGGCGGGCGAGGTGAAGGCGCTGTCGACCAAGACCTCCGAGGCGACGGCGGAGATCGACGCCACGCTGAAGTACCTGAACGAGCAGGCGCAGCGGCTGATGATCGAAAGCTCCGCCAGCGCCACCAAGGCGCGCGCCGTCAGCGAAGGGACGTCGGCCATCGGCCAGGTCATCGACACCGTCGGCCGGGCGATGGCCGAACTGCACGGCGAGACCGACAAGATCGACCGCGCGTCGGCGGACATCGCCGGCAACTGCGGCGACCTCGAACGGGAGATCGCCGACCTGGCGGCCGGCGTCCAACTCTCCGACGAGAACCTGGCGCAGGCGCGCGACCGCATCAACAACCTGCTCGGCATGGGCGAGCGGCTGATCGGCATCACCGCCGAACTCGACGTCGAAACCGTCGACACGCCCTACATCCGCAAGGCGCGTAACGCGGCCGCCGCCGTCTCCGCCGCGTTCGAGGACGCGCTGGCCCGCGGCGAACTGTCGGAAAGCGACCTGTTCGACCGCAACTACCAGCCGATCCCCGGAACCGATCCGCAGCAGGTGATGGCCCGCTTCACCGCCTTCTGCGACCGTGTCCTGCCGCCGATCCAGGAACCGGCTCTCGACGGCGACGACCGTTTGGTGTTCTGCGTGGCGGTCGACACCAACGGCTATCTGCCAACCCACAACAAGGCGTTCAGCCAGCCCCAGGGCCGGGATCCGGTGTGGAACGCCGCCCACTGCCGCAACCGCCGCGTCTTCAACGACCGTGTCGGGCTGGCGGCTGGGCGCAACGTCAAGCCCTTTCTCCTGCAGACCTACCGCCGCGACATGGGCGGCGGCAAGTACACGCTGATGAAGGACGTTTCGGCGCCCATCATGGTGCGCGGCCGCCACTGGGGCGGTCTGCGCGTCGCCTACCGGGTGTGAGCCGGCCGGGTGTGAGCCGGCCGCCCCCGCCGCGGCTGCGCCGCGGCGGGGGGTCGCGGTGTCACTCCACCCGGACGGCGGTGCCGTTGACCGACACCATGAGCATGCCGTTCTCCTTGCCCAGCACCTCGTAGTCCAGGTCGATGCCGACGACCGCGTTGGCGCCGCGCGCCTGCGCGGCGTCCGTCAGGTCGGCGAAGGCCGCTTCGCGGGCGTCGCGCAGCGCGTTCTGGTAGCCGCCGGCGCGGCCGCCGATGATGTCGCGGATGCCGGAGAAGAGGTCGCGGAAGACATTGACGCCGAGGATCGCTTCGCCGGTGACGACGCCGAGATATTCGACGATGCGGCGGCCTTCGACGGACTCGGTGGTGGTGACCAGCATGGGGCGCCTCCTTGGGGATGGACGATGCTGCAGATGGGGGTGTGGCGCGGAAGGGGCAAGCCGTCCGCACGGGCACCCACCCTTTGGCGCCGGTGAAACGGGTCGCAAAGTCCTTGCCGCCGCGATATGGTATCGACGCAAAACCGACCGACGGAAGGGGTTTGATGACGCTGCGTCGATCCGAATCCTTCGGATACCTCGTCAGCTTTCTCAGCCGGTTGCTCGCGCGCGCTCTGGAACGTCGTGTGCAGCCGCTCGGCCTGCACTCGGGACAATTGCCGGCGCTTCTCTGCCTGTGGGAGCGCGAAGGCGTGAGCCAGGCCGAGCTGTGCCGTCTCGTCCAGGTCGAGCAGCCGACCATGGCCAACACCCTGAACCGCATGGAGCGCCACGGCCTGATCCGCCGCGAGGCGGATCCGGCGGACCGCCGCCGCGCGCTGATCTTCCTGACCGAGCGCGCCCGCGCCCTCGAAGAACGGGTGGTGGCCGAGGCCGCCGCCGTCAACGCCGTGGCGGCCGGCAGCCTGAGCGAGGCGGAGCGGGCGCAGCTCCGCGGCCTTCTCGGCCGCCTCATCGCCAACCTGGAGCGCGACCTGGGGAATTAGCGGCCGCCCCCGACATGCGCAATCGCACCCTTGCCGGCACACCTGCTTCCATGCCCAACGTCGTGCTTGCGAATTCGCATCGTTCCGGCATTCTCCCAATCGATCGGGGAGACGGGGGACGGCATGGACGGGACGCGGCGGGCGCTGCTGCGCTGGATGACCGGCGTGATGGAGGCGCGCGGCTGGAGCGCCCGGGCGTGGGCGCAGGCGGCCGGGGTCACGGCGAGCAACCTCACGCGCTTTCTGCACGATCCCGCCGGCGGCAGCCTGCCGGGAACGGACACCATCGGCCGGCTGGCCCGGACCGCCGGCTGCGAGCCGCGCTTCCTCGACGACGGCCTGTTCCCGCCGCTGTGCCGCGTGCCGGTGCTGACCCTGGCGCAGGTCCTGGACATGCTGCGGCTCGGCCGCCGCGCCGCCGAGGTCTACCTCGCCGATCGGCTGCGCGACGGCGGCGCCTGCGTGGCGGTCGACCGGCCCTCCTCGCCCCGCGCCTTCGCCCTGTGCGTCGGCTCGCGCAGCCTGAACGCCGCCGGTGTCCTGCCGGAGGACCGCGTCGTTCTCGAGCCGCTCGACCTGCTGACGCCGCGGGCCGGCGACGTGGTGGTCACGGTGCATGGCGACGCCGTGTGCGGCTACCGGTACTACCCGCCCCATCTGGTGCCGGTGTCCACCGATCCGGAGTGCTGCCCCACCGCCATCGACGGCGCCCATGTCGCCGGGGTCGCGGTCCAGGTCGTCCGTCCGCTGCGCGGGTGAGCGGGGCCGCCGCGCGGTCCGCCCGTCATGCGCCGGCGCGGCGGCGGATCAGGTCGGCCAGCGCCGGATGGCGGCCGACCGCCGGCGTCAGCCACAGCCGCCGCCCGGCGTGCGGCGTGCCGTCCAGCCCGCCGCCTCCGGCACGGAGCAGGGCGGGCAGGTCGTCGTCCTCGTGATGGCCGCCCGACAGGAAGAAGGGCACCACCACCACCGCCTCCCGTGCCGTCACCGAACGCCACGCGTCGGCGGTCGGCGCCTCGCTGAGGAAGAGGACGCCGGTCTCCCCGTAGCGCCCGGCCAGCGCCGCCGCGACACCCCGCGTCGCCGCGGCGCTCTCGCCCGACTTCGAGCTGCCGTGGCCGGCCACCAGCACCGCCACCGCGGCCGGGTCGAGCCCGGCGCCGGCGATCGCGGCGTCGGCGAGGTCGGCGGCGAGGCCGGGGATCTCGGGATCGCGGCCGAGCGGCGGGAGCACCCGCAGGGCGAGGTCGCCGCGGTCCGCCTCGGCGAGGCGCCGGTGCAGGACGGTCCGGGCGATGTGCCCGTCGGTGGTCAGCAGCGGCATCACCACGACGGCGCCCGCCGGGAGCCGGCCCAGCGCCTCGGCCGGGGAGGGCGGCTGCAGGCCGAACGCGGCCTCCACCGCGGCGAACGCGCCGGTCGCCCGCAGCGCGGCGGCGAGCGTCTCGGCGATGGCGCCGCCGGCGCCGTCGGACGTGCCGTGGGCGAACAGGAGAAGGGAGGGCTTGGTCGTCATCGGGCGATCCCCGGGGGCGGTGCTGCCCTTCCAAGTGGCCCCGCGCCGCCCTTTTGGCGAGGCCGCTCCGCCACGACGGGCTTGAACGATTGGCGCTCCCTAACAGATTGCCTGTCTCGGGTCCGGACTCCGCCGGCCTTGCCGGTTCCGGCGGTCCGGGTCAACATGCGGGCCGGACCTCCGCGCCTCGCCAATCCGACGGGGCGAGCCGTCTGAAGCCCCCGGCGGATCGGCTCGGAACGGTCCCGTGTCGCGGACGTGAACAAGAAGGAACACCCATGCTGACCCTCGCGCAGGTCGAGAACCAAGTCTATGTCAACGGCCAGCTCCAGGAGACGGACTTCGCCGAGCTGGCCCGCCAGGGCGTCAAGACGGTCATCAACAACCGCCCCGACGGCGAGGACGCCGCCCAGATCCCGCACGCCCGCGCCGCCGAACTGGCCGCCGAGCACGGCTTGGAATACCATTACATCCCGGTCGGCCGCACGCCGCTGACCCTGGAGATGGTGGACGAGTTCGCCCGCATCCTGAAGGAGTCGCCGCGCCCCATCGTCGCCTATTGCCGGTCCGGCCAGCGCTCCAGCACGCTGCATTCCTACGCCCGGGCCCGCATGATGGAGCAGGGCTGACCCGTTCCGTCGGGGACTCCGCGCGGGGAGGCGGGACGGCCGTGCCGCTCCGCGCCGCGGCGGGTCGAAGGAGCGAGCGGCGATGACTGTCAAGGACCCCGGGAAGCGATGACCAAGAGCACCGAACACCCCTTCGCCCAGTATGTCCGCATCCTCGGCAAGGGCCCGACCCTCTCGCGCTCGCTCACCGAGGAGGAGACCTATGCCGCCGTCTCGATGATCCTGCGCGGCGAGGTCGAGCCGATCCAGCTCGGCGCCTTCCTCTGCCTGATCCGCGTCAAGACGGAGACGCCGGAGGAACTGGCCGGCTTCGCCCGCGCGGCCCGCGACAGTCTGTCGCTGCCGGCCGACCCGCCGCTCGTCGACCTGGACTGGCCGAGCTACGCCGGCAAGTCGCGGCGCCTGCCCTGGTTCCTGTTGTCGGCGCTGCTGCTGGCGGAGAACGGCGTCCGCGTCTTCATGCACGGCACCGAGGGGCACACCGCCGGCCGCCTGTTCACCGGCGCCGCGCTGGAGGCTCTCGGCGTCCCGGTCGCCCGCAGCCTGGACGAGGCCGCGGCCCATCTGGCGGCCCGCCGCTTCGCCTATCTGCGCCTTGCCGACATGGCGCCCAAGCTGCACGGGATCGTCGGCCTGAAGGCGGTGCTTGGCCTGCGCAATCCGATGCACACGGTGGCGCGGATGCTCAACCCGTTCGGCGCGCCCTGCCAGATGGTGGGGGTCGCCCATCCCCCCTACCGGGAGGCGCACCAGAAGGCCGCGGCCCTCATCGGCCAGCCCAACCTCGCCGTCTTCAAGGGGGAGGGCGGGGAAGCCGAGCGGCGTCCGGAAAAGCCCTGCGAGGTCTTCACCCTGGCCGACGGGGCGCTGGGCTCCGAGGTGTGGCCGCCGTTCGCCCGCACGACCACGGTGCGCCACGACGACGAACTGGACGCCGGCCGCCTCGGGGCGGTGTGGAACGGCTCGATGGCCGATGCCGAGGCGGTCGACGTCGTCGTCGCCACCGCGGCGGTCGCCCTCAAGACCCTGGGCCGCGCGCGCAGCCACGCCGAGGCGGAGACGCTGGCCGCCGAACTCTGGCGCAACCGCGACACCGCCGCCCTCGCCGGGGCCGCATAGCGCCCCGGACGCCCTGTCGTGCGAGGTCCGCGCGGATCGTCTCGACCGCGCCGGGCGCCCCGCGCTGCGCCGGTCAGTGCCGGCGCTGCCAGGAATCGCCGACCTTCTCGTAGGTGTGGCGCACGGCGGCCCAGGCGATCCGGCGGGCCAGTTCCGTGCGGTGGAGGCGGGAGCGGTCGGGCGAGTCGGCGCAGACCCGCCAGGCCCGGTTGAAGGCGTAGCGGTAGACGTCCTGGGCGCCTTCGGGCAACAGGGACTTCACCGATTCCGGCAGTTCGGCGTTGCTGGGGTAGGGCATCGGCGCATCCTCCGCGCGATCTTCTTGTTTGTGGGCAGCCTACTCCAAACACCCACCCCCGGGTATAAGCCTTTTGCAATGGAAGGGCCCGCCGGCGGCCCACCCGCCATGCGCGCCGCGGGCATGAAAAAACCCTCCCCCGCGGCGGTGCGGGGGAGGGGCGGTGGCTCGGGCGGCGGCGGGCTTCCGCCGCCGCCGCATCACGGCGTGCGGCGTGCGGCGCGGTGGGCGGGGATCGGGATCGGCCGGGCGACCTGCTCCTCGCGGCGGCTGGCCGACATGTCGATCTCGATGCGCGCCAGCGCCTTGCGCAATTCGTGCACGGCGTCGGCCAGCGGCTGTATGCTGTTCTCGCCGGGCTGCTGCCGCCACGTGCGATAGGCGGCGAGGCAGGTCCGCGCCGTCTCGCGCAGGCGCGCCTCGACGGCGTCCACCGGCGGGGTCGGCTCGCCGCGCGCCGCGCGCGGTGCCGGCTGGGCCGATGCGGCGGCCGGGCCGCCCTCCGGAGCCTCCGCCGCCGGGGGTGCGGCGGGCGGCGCCGGCGGGGCCGGTGGCTCGCTGCGGCCGGGGGCTTCGCCGCGGGGCGGCCGTTCGCCGCGCAACTGGTCGGCGCGCAGCGTGCCGCGCGGGGCGTCCGCCTTCGGCCGGACGGGCGCCGGTGCCGGGGCGGGCGTGGGGGTGGGTGCCGCTTCCGCGACGGCGGGCGCCGGCTCGGCGGCCGGGGGCTGTGGCGTCGGAGCCGCCACCTCCGCCGCCGCAGGCGGCGTCGGGGCCGCGGCGTCGGCATCCGGCGTCTCCGTCGCCGCGTCCTCGGTGATTTGGCCTTCCGCCTCGTCCGGTGCCGCGCCGGTCGCTCCCGCCTTGCGGACGATGTAGGAGATCGCGCTCGGCGTGCATTCGAATTCGCGCGCGATGGCCGAGAGCGTTGCGCCGGAACGGTACCGTTCGAGAATGCGCGGCCACGCCGATTGCGGAATGCGGCCGCGGCGCTTCGGGGATTCCGTTTCGGTGCCGGTTTCTGCGTTCATAATGTCGCTCGGTTGCCAAAGTGAATTTTGCGTCATTCGACAGATGCCCGTGGGAGATCGCACACTTCCGTCGCCGCGCCGCAACGGAGATACGGCGGGACCCGGTGAATCGCTGAGCTGGCGGCGATGATTTTCTGTGCGGATCAATATCGGCGTCCGGGCCGCAAAATACCAGCATAAGTTTGCCGGGAAAAGCGATTTTGTATGCGGTGGCTGGACGGCGGGTGGTCGCGGCCGGCCCCTGTCCATTGGCGGCGGTGACGGCGCCTTGCTGGAACGATGAGCACGATCACCGGACTGCGCGGCCCAGGACGTTCGACATTTTAAAAACTACCGCAATGGTGGTCCCTCTTTCAAAAAGCCACGCCCGCCGTCACCACGCCGAGATCGTTCGGGAACGCCGGATTGACTTGCGCGTTTCGTTTCCGTCACGCTCACGCCTCGCCGGAGGTTGCCCCATGCCGCACGTTCCCGTTCCCCGTCGGCGCCGCCTTGGCCGCTGCCTGCGGATTTTCGCCGTCGCGACGGCGCTGGCCGTCCCACCGGCTCTTCCCGCCGCCGCGCAGGGGGCCATGGCGAGGCCCCAGTCCTTCGCCGACATGGCGGAGAAGCAACTGCAGACGGTCGTGAACATTTCCACGAAGGCGCGGGCCCCGCAGCGCGGGCCGGCGCTGCCCGACGCGCCGGCCTTCCCGCCGGGCTCGCCGTTCGAGGACTTCTTCCGCAATTTCCAGGGCGAGGGACCGGAGGCCGAGCCGGAGCCGGTGACCGCGCTCGGCTCCGGTTTCATCATCGACGCCGGCGGCTTCGTCGTCACCAACAACCACGTGATCGCCGAGGCCGAGGAGGTGTCCGTCATTCTGCACGACGGCCGCACCCTCAAGGCCGAAGTCGTCGGCGCCGACGAGGCGACCGATCTCGCGGTGCTGAAGGTGGAGTCGCAAGCGCCCCTGCCGTCCGCCGCGTGGGGCGACAGCGCCGCGGTGCGGGTGGGCGACTGGGTGGTCGCCATCGGCAATCCCTTCGGGCTGGGCGGCACGGTGACGGCCGGCATCCTGTCGGCGCGCGCCCGCGACATCCAGCAGGGCCCGTACGACGAGTATCTGCAGACCGACACCGCGATCAACCGCGGCAACTCCGGCGGTCCCCTTTTCAACGTCGACGGCGAGGTGATCGGCATCAACACGGCGATCTTCTCGCCCACCGGCGGCTCGGTCGGCATCGGCTTCGCCGTGCCGTCCTCGGTCGCCCGCCCGATCGTCGAGCAGCTCAAGGAGAACGGCGAGGTGCGGCGTGGCTGGCTCGGTGTGCGGGTCCAGTCGATCAGCCCGGACATCGCCGAGAGCCTGGGAGTGGAGGCCGAGAGCGGCGCCCTCGTCACCAACGTCGATCCGCGCGGACCGGCCGCGGCGGCCGGGCTGGCGCAGGGCGACATCGTCACCGCCTTCGGCGACACGACGATCGGCAACATGCGCGACCTGCCGCGGGCGGTCGCCAAGACCCCCATCGGCAACACCGTCGCGGTGCAGGTCCTGCGCAACGGCGAGCGCCGCACCCTGGAGGTGACCATCGGCGAGCTGCGGCCCGAGGACATCATGGCGACCGCCGGCTCCAGCGATCCGCAGCCGCTGCGCCCGCAAGGGTCGCAGGAGGTGCTGGGACTCCGCCTGGCGCCGATGACGCCCGATCTGCGCGACACCTTCGCCATCGCTCCCGAGGTCGACGGCGTCGTGGTGACCGAGGTGGCGCCCGACAGCCCGGCGGCGGAGCGCGGCATCGAGGCGGGCGACGTCATCGTCGAAGCCGGGCAGGAGCGGGTGATCCGCCCGGAGGACGTGCGCGCCCACGTCGACGAGGCCCGCGCGGGCGACCAGCGGACCGTGCTGGTCCAGGTGAACCGCGGCGGCGAGGCGCACTTCGTGCCGCTCCCCGTGGACGGGCGAGGGTGATGCCCAAGGAGCTGACGCACATCCTGTTCGCCGACAGCGTTCGCGACGCCGTGCCCCGGCCGGCGTCGCCATGGACCGCCGACCTGCATTTCGGCGCCATCGCCCCGGACGTCTTCTATTACGGCCTGCCGGTGCCGGGCGGCGGCCCGACCCTCTATGCCTGGGGCGAGCGGCTGCACGGCGACGGCGGCGAGGACACCGGGGCGGTGCCCGCCGCCCTCCTGGAGCGCGTGGCGGCGCTGCCCGGCGGCGAGGCCCGCGACCGCCGCGCCGCCTTCCTCTGCGGCTTCCTCACCCACATGGCGCTGGACATCGCCTTCCACCCCTGGGTCAGCCACGTCGCCGGCGACGACGGCGAGGCGACGGCCCGGCATCTGCTGGTGGAGAGCTGGCTCGATCTGCTGATGGTGCGCCGCGCCGGGCTCGCCATCGAACGCTGGCGCCCGCTCGACGCCGTGCGCGCCAACGCGGCCTCGAACCGCGCCGCCCTGCGCCTGCTCGCCGCCGCCGCGGCCGCGGCATGGGACGGCGACGAGGCCGCCCTGCGCCGCGGCCTGCTCTGGCAGTACCGGGTGCAGATGACCCTCACCCGCCTGTTCCCGCGGCCGGCGGCGGCCCGCGCCGCCGCCCTGGCCGACCGCGCGGCGGCCGGCGCGCTGCGGGAGCGGGTGGCGCTGTTCTACCCCGTCGAGCGCGATGCCGTGCCGGAGGCGCTCTTCGCCTTCGCCGATTTCGTCCATCCCGTCACCGGGGCGGTGGTGGAGGGCGGGCTGGCCGGGCGCTGGCAGGCCGCGCGGGACCTCGCCACCGCCTTCCTCGGCGCCGTGGGGGACGCCCTGGAGGGGAGGGCGGGGACGGCGTGGCTGTCGGCGGTGATCGGCGGGCGCAGCCTCACCACCGGCCTGCCCGACTGCCCCGTCTCCCGCGCCCGTCATTTCGATCCGGTGGCGATGGCGCCCTTGTGGCGCTACGGCACGGCCTGAGCCGCGGCTCCTTCTTTTCCCCTATCGTTCCCGTGGCGGCGGCGGTATTTTGCCGGCCGTTTGGGCTAAGGGACATCCCCCGTGACACTGCTGTCGGCAGACCGGGAGCCGATGCGGCTGTCGGTCGTCATCCCGGTCTTCAACGAGGCCGAAAACGTCATTCCCCTCCTCGACGAGGTCGAGGCGGCGCTGGCCGGGCACGGGCCCTTCGAGGTCGTGTTCGTCGACGACGGCTCCACCGACGACACGGTGGCGCGCCTGGCGGGGCGGGTCGCCGCGTCGGCCGGCCGTCGCGACGCCGTACGCGTCGTCCGCCACCTCCAGCGGTCGGGGCAGAGCGCGGCCGTGCGTACGGGAGCGAAGGCGGCGCGGGGGGCGTGGATCGCCACTCTCGACGGCGACGGCCAGAACGATCCCGCCGACATCCCCGCCCTGATCGCCCGCGCCGGCGAGGCCGATCACCCGCTGCTGGTCGGCGGCCTGCGCCGCACGCGGCGCGACACCTGGTCGAAGCGGGCGGCCTCGCGGTTCGCCAACGGCCTGCGGCAGGCGATGCTCAAGGACGGCTGCGCCGACACCGGCTGCGGGCTGAAGCTGTTCCGCCGCGACGCCTTCCTCGACCTGCCGTACTTCGGGGCCATGCACCGCTTTCTGCCGGCACTGTTCCGCGCCCACGGACACCCCGTCGCCTATGTCCCGGTGAACCATCGGCCGCGCCAGCGCGGCACCTCCAAGTACACCAATCTGCGGCGCGGCCTGATCGGCGTCGTCGACCTGCTCGGCGTCTACTGGCTGAAGCGCCGCACCCAGCTCTCGCCCGCGGTGGAGGAGCGCTGAGGCGCTCCCCCCGCCCTTTGGGAACCGTCCTCTCCATGATCGACGCCCTCGTCACCTGGTTCAACGAGCGCAGCACCACGGAACTCGTGTGGATCGCGCTGGGCTTCTTCGCGCAGTTGCTGTTCATGATGCGCTTCGTGGTCCAGTGGATCGCCAGCGAGCGCGCCCGCCGCAGCATCGTGCCGGAACTGTTCTGGTACTTCAGCCTCGGCGGCGGCGTGCTGCTGCTGGCCTACTCCATCCACCGCGCCGATCCCGTGTTCATGCTGGGCCAGGCGCTCGGCCTGATCATCTACGCCCGCAACCTGTACTTCATCTGGGCCGGCAAGCGGGAGGACGCCCGCCAGGCGGGAGCGGAGCCCGGCCGGCCGTGAGCGTGCCCGACCGCCTCTCGCCCGGCGCCTACCTGCTGCTGGCGGTGCTCAGCCTGGCCCTGTTCCTGCCGGGTTTCACGGTGCTGCCGCCCTTCGACCGCGACGAGGCGCGCTTCGCCCAGGCCTCCTTCCAGATGCTGGAGAGCGGCGACCTCGTCGACATCCGCTTCCAGGACGAGCCGCGCCACAAGAAGCCGGCCGGCATCTACTGGCTGCAGGCCGGCGCCACGGCGCTGGTGCAGGGGCTCGACGGGGCGGTCGGCAAGGCGGTGTGGACCTACCGCATCCCGTCCCTGGCGGGAGCCCTGCTGGCGGTCCTGCTGACCGCCTGGGCCGGGAGCCGCCTGTTCGGCGCCACCGCCGGCGCGCTCGCCGGGGTGATGATGGCGGGCTGCGTGGTGCTCGGCGTCGAGGCGCGGATGGCCAAGACCGACGCCGTCCTGCTGGCCTGCATCGTCGCCGCCCAGGGGGCGCTGGCGGCGCTCTATCTCGGACGCGCCCGTCCGGCCGGCGGCTGGGGTCTGCCGGCGCTGTTCTGGGTGGCCCAGGGTGTGGGCATCCTCGTCAAGGGCCCGATCGCACCGCTGGTGTCGGGACTGACGGTGCTGGCGCTGCTGGCCTGGGACCGCCGCGGCGGCTGGCTCGCGCGCCTGCGGCCGCTGGCCGGCCTCGCCATCGTCGCCGCCATCGCGCTGCCCTGGCTGGTCGCCATCGCCGTGCAGACCAAGGGGGCCTTCTTCGCCGCCTCGGTCGGCCACGACATGCTGGGCAAGGTGGCCGGCGGGCAGGAGGGCAAGGGGCTGCCGCCCGGCTACTATCTCGCCACCGTCTGGATCACCTTCGCCCCCTGGGCCTTCCTGGCGCTGCTGGCGGTGCCGTGGGTCTGGCGCAACCGGCGGCACGACGCGGTGCGCTTCTGCCTGGCCTGGATCGTGCCGGCGTGGCTGGTCTTCGAGGCGGTGCCGACCAAGCTGCTGCACTACACCTTGCCGGTCTTTCCCGCCGTCGCCGCCCTGACGGCGCGGGCCGCGCTCGACCATTTCGACCGGTCCGCCGGGCGGCCGCGACGGGGCCTCTTCGCGGTCGCCGCCGTCCTCGGTCTGGCCGGTGTCGTCGGTCTGGCGGCGACGGTGGCGGTGGTGCCGTGGCTGGTCGATGGGCGCGTCGACTCGCGGGCGGTCGCCGTGGTGCCGGTGGTGCTGGTGCTGTTCGTCTGGGCGCTCCGCGCCGCGTGGCGCCGCGCCGAGCGGACGGCGGCGGCGGCGGCCCTGGCGGCGGCTTCCGTGCTGTACGCGGTGACGTACGCCTTCGTCCTGCCGGCCGTCGACGGCGTCTGGACCAGCCGCGAAGTGGCGCGGGCGGTCGCCCGGGTGGAGCGCTGTCCCGACCCGGTGGTCGCCTCGGCCGGCTACAACGAGCCGAGCCTGGTCTTCCTGCTGGGAACCGGGACCCGGCTCGGCTCCGGCGAGCAGGCGGCGGCCCACCTGCGCGGCGGCACCGACTGCGCCCTGGCGCTGGTCGAGGGGCGGTTCGAGGAGGCCTTCCGGCAGGCCCTCGGCGACACGGCCGCGGTGCCGCTCGCCACGGTGCGCGGCTTCAACTACAACAACGGCCGGCGGCTGGCGCTCACCCTGTACGCGCCGGCCCGGTGAGGCGCCTCACGCCGCCGAGGCGTCGGCGCGCGAGATGCGGCGGATGAAGTTCGCCGCCGCCCGCAGCACGGTCGGCTGCTGGTCGCGGTGGGGCGAGTGGCGGCAGTTGGGCAGCACCAGGGTCTCCACCGGCCCCGACACCTGGCGGGCGATGGCGTCGACCTGGGCCAGCGTGCCGTACTCGTCGTCCTCGCCCTGGATGACGAGGACGGGGGCGGTGATGCCCGGCAGGTACTCCTCGATGTTCCAGGAGCGGAATTCCGGCGACAGCCAGATGCCGGACCAGGCGTCGAACAGGCCCTCGGCGTCGTCGTGGTGGCGGGACAGCCGTTCCGGCAGGTCCGAGGCGTTCCAGACCTCCACCGCCGTCTCGATGCCGGTGATCGAGACGTCCTCGACGAAGACGTGGGGCGCCTCCAGGACCAGCCCGCGCACCGGACGGCCGGAACCGCCGGCGTAGATCAGCGCGATCGAGCCGCCGTCGCTGTGGCCGATCAGGATCGGGTCGCGGATCATGAAGTGGTCGAGGACCTGCGGCAGCACCTCCAGTGCCTCGCGGTGCTGGTAATCGACGCCCCGCGTCCCCTCGGCCGGGTCGGACCGGCCGTGCCCGGCGCGGCCGTAGATCAGCACCGGCGACCCGGTGGCCGCGGCCACCTTGTCGGGAAAGTCCCGCCAGAGCGACACGGAGCCCAGCCCTTCGTGCAGGAACACCAGCGTGGGAGCCGCGGCATCGCCGGGAATCCAGCGGCTTTCGAGGCGGCGATTCTGGATGCGGAACGTCATGCAACGCCCCTTAGCAAGGAGGATGGGGTCTCGGCAAGACGCTCGTCGCGAAACGGCGGTAACGAGGACGCGCCGCGGTGCCGCACCGACGGTACTCCGGCCGCACCCTTGCCGGCCGGGCGGCGGTCCGCTCCAATCGGCCGGGACGTCGTCGCACCCCGTCACCAGGAGACCGCCGATGCCGCCGATCCGCACACTCGCCGTCGTGGCCGCCGTGCTGCTGCCCTGCGCCGGGCCGGCCGCCGCCCAGTCCTTCCTGTCGTCGCGCGCGCAGCCCGGCGACGCGGCCGGGGCGGCGGCGCAGCCGCGCGGCGGCAACCACTGGAACGCCCTCGGCGGCGCGGACGAGTTCCGCGCCGGCAGCCGCCGCTACGGCACCGACGTCGGCCGCCACCACTATTCGCAGACCCGCTCGCTGGGCCTCGGCGGCGGCGGTGGCGACGAAGCCCCGCCGCGGGCGGGGGCGCCGCGCGACACGCCGACCGGCTTCGGCCGCTGAAGGCCGCCGGGGCGGCCGCCCCGTCCCCATGCCCTCTCAGGCGGGCTCGTCCGCCGGCCACAGCCACGCCGCGCCGCGCACGCCGCTGGAATCGCCGTGGGTGGCGCGGCGGATCGGCGTGTCGACGCGGTCCGAGAAGGCCCAGCGCTCGACCAGCGGCGGCAGGGCGTCGTAGAGGAACGCGACGTTGGACAGGCCGCCGCCCAGCACCACCACGTCGGGATCGAGCACGCCGACCACGGTGGCGAGGCCGCGGGCGATGCGGTCCGCCAGCCGCTCCAGCGACGCCCGCGCCGCGGCGTCGCCGGCGGCGGCGCGGGCGACGATCGTCTCGGCCGGCAGGGGCTGGCCGGTCGCCGCGGCATGGTCGGCCGCGAAGCCGGGCCCCGACACGAAGGTCTCCAGGCAGCCGCGCTTGCCGCAGTAGCAGGCGGGGCCCGGCCGCTCGTCGTCGCGCGGCCAGGGCAGGGGATTGTGCCCCCATTCGCCGGCGACCCCGTTGCGGCCGGCGAGCGGCCGGCCGTCGACGACGATCCCGGCGCCGCAGCCGGTGCCGAGGATGGCCGCGAACACGACGCGGGCGCCGGCGGCGGCGCCGTCGGCCGCCTCCGACACGGCGAGGCAGTTGGCGTCGTTCGCGATCCGCACCGGCCGGCCGAGGGCGGCGGCGAGGTCGCGGTCGAGCGGCCGGCCGATCAGCCAGGTGGAGTTGGCGTTCTTCACCAGGCCGTTGTGCGGCGAGACGATGCCGGGGATGCCGACGCCGACGCGGGCGCTCCCCACCGCGCCGGCGCCGCCGGCCTCCTCCTCCAGGGCGGCCACCAGGCCGGCGATGGTGCGCACGGTCGCCGCGTAGTCGCCGCGCGGCGACGCCACGCGGCGCCGGGCCAGCGCGCCGCCGCGCGGGTCCAGCGCGATTCCCTCGGTCTTGGTGCCGCCGAGATCGATGCCGATGCGGATCATGGACGCCCTGCCGGATCGTGTTCTCCGCCCAGGAATAGCCGCCCGCGGGGGCGGCCGTCTCGCGGCAGATTTGCAACGGCGCACGGCGAACGGCGGCCGCGCGGCGGATTCGGGTTGACCGAGTCCGCCCATCTTGTAGAACCCCGAAATGGGTAGGCGGCGTGGCCGAGGCCGGCGTCGACCGCCCCGCGAAGCCGCCGTCACCGCAGTCGGAGAACACGATGAATCGCGAGCGCGCCGCCCACGCCCGTTTCGCCCCCGCCCGCATGCTCCGGTCGCTCGCCGCCGCCGTGACCGCGGTTTCGGTCCTCGGCCTCGCGCTTCCGGCCGCAGCCGCCGGCCGGCCTGCCTGCTACTCGCGCTCCGAGCACGCCGCCGAGCAGCTGATCCGCATGCACACCGAGCTGATGGTCATCGGCCTGACCTGCCAGAGCCTCGCCCCGGCCGCGAACCCGTTCGGCAAGTACCAGGACTTCACGGTCAAGAACCGCGCCCTCCTGTCGGCCCAGGAAGCGGTCATGATCAGCCACTTCAAGAAGCTCGGCGGCAACGCCACGCGCTCCTTCGACACCTTCCGCACGGAGCTGGCCAACGAGATCAGCCGGCGTGCCGCCATCGTCGGCAACCACGTCTATTGCTGGAACTACGTCGAACGCGCCAAGGCGGCGATCCAGCTCAGCCAGGCCGAGCTGAAGACGCTGACGTCCGACGAGAAGGACGCCGAGCTGATGCATCTCAGCTCCAAGCCGCTGTGCGACGTGAAGGTGGTCAGCAACCCCGATCCGGTCTACGAGGTCGCCGCCGTGCCCGCGGCCGCCGCCAAGCCGGACGCCAAGGCCAAGCCCGACGCCAAGGCCAAGACGGCGGCCGCCAAGCCGGACGCCAAGGCCAAGACCGCGGCGACCAAGCCGCCGGCCAAGCCGGCGGTGGAGAAGGCCTCGGCGAAGCCGTCGGCCAAGCCGCCGGCGAAGCCGACCTCGGACAAGGTGGCCGCCAACTTCCCGAAGTGAGCGGATCGCCGGCCGCGCCGTCGAAAGCCCCCCTTCCCCCCGGGAAGGGGGGCTTTCGATTCACGGGCCGGCACGGCGGTTCGCCGGCGCATGCCGCGCGTGCCGAGAACGCACGCCACGCGCCGCGGCGTACCGTGTAGGGATGGGAAACCTTCGTGTCTCCGGTACTTCCCCATGCCCAACGACACCGCCGCATCACCGCCGCCGATCAGGAGGGTCCGCGCCGACGCCGTGCGCGAGGCGCTCGGCCTGCCGTCGCTGGTGCTGTTCGCCAGCTACGTCGGTTTCGGTTCGCTGGTCCGCGAGAGCGGGCTCGGCCTGCCCGAGGGGCTGGTGTCGACGGCGACCGGCTGGGCCCTGCCGGGGCAGATGGCGCTGATCGAACTCTACGGGGTCGGCGCCTCGCTGCTGACCATCGCCCTGGCGGTGGCGCTCACCAACACGCGCCTGATGCCGATGGTGGTCACCCTGATGCCGCTGCTGCGCGGTGCCGGGGCGGCCCGCTGGTGCTACTACGCGCTGGCCCACTTCGTCGCCGTGACCTCCTGGGCCAACGGCATGCGCCGCCTGCCGGCGCTGGAGCCGAAGCTGCGCCTGGCGTGGTTCACCGCCTACGGCGTCACCCTGTGGACGACGACGATGGTCGGCACGGTGGTCGGCTTCTTCCTCACCGGGCTGGTGCCGCACCCGGTCACCCTCGGCCTGGTGTTCCTCAACCCCGTCTATTTCATGCTGCTGTTCGCGGTCGACCTGGCCGACCGTGCCAAGGCCCTGTCGCTCGGCTTGGGCGTGCTGCTCGGTCCCACCCTGCACCTGGTGAGCCCGGCCTACGGGCTGCTGGCGACCGGCCTGCTGGCCGGCACCCTGGCGTTCGCGGCCGACCGCGTCCTGGGCGGCCGCCAATGCCCGGAGCCCGGTGGCGGAGACGGCATCGGTGACTGATCCGGCGATCTGGATGGCGCTGGCCGGCGGCGCCGTCGTCACCTACGCGTCGCGCGCCCTCGGCGTCGCCCTGTCGGGGCGCATCGACCCCAACGGCGGCCTGTTCCGTTGGGTCGGCTGCGTCGCCTACGCCCTCCTGGCGGGGCTGGTGGCGCGCATGATCCTGCTGCCGGTCGGGCCTCTGCAGGCCACCGACCTCGGCGCGCGCGTGCTCGCCGCCGCCGCCGCGCTGGCCGCCTTCTGGCTGGCCGGCCGCAGCGTCCTCGCCGGCGTCACCGTGGGCACCGCCGCCCTCATCGGATTGGCGCAGAGCGGGGTGAGTCTCTTCTAGGAATTCCGGCGCGAGCCGGAATCGCGACAGATTCTTGTCGCGCGGCAAGGTCGCCGTGCAATCTTCCGGCGGTTGTCGCCGCGGCGGTGGTAATACCGCCGGCGCGTGGCTTTCCCCTCTTGCTCTGCCCGAACAGGGTGGGCTAACGTCCTGAAGGAAAATGAATGCAGCCCTGCGGTCCACGCATGGCTTCCGCCAGAACAGGGAGCGGGAAAAACGTGACCGGACTTCTCAACGGTCCCGACTGCCCAGCCTGCCCAAGCACGGCACGCTGACGCGGGGGCGGTGGATGGAATATTTCCTTCAGCAATTGATCAACGGGCTGACGCTCGGCGCCATATACGGCCTGATCGCCATCGGCTATACGATGGTCTACGGCATCATCGGCATGATCAACTTCGCCCACGGCGAAATTTACATGATCGGCGCTTTCGTTTCGGTCATCACCTTCTTGGTGATGGGGGCGCTGGGCATCACCTGGGTGCCGCTGGCGCTGGCCATGATGCTGGTCTGCGCCATGCTGTTCACCAGCGTCTACGGCTGGACGGTGGAGCGCATCGCCTACCGTCCCCTGCGCGGCTCGCAGCGGCTGGCGCCGCTGATCTCCGCCATCGGCATGTCGATCTTCCTGCAGAATTACGTCCAGGTCCTCCAGGGGGCCCGCGTGAAGCCGCTGCCGCCCATCGTCAGCGGCGGCTTCTCGGTGATGGAGCGGGCCGACGGCTTCGTCGTCTCGCTCAGCTACCTGCAGGTCTTCATCATGCTGCTGACGGTGGCGCTGATGTACGGCTTCACCCAGCTCATCCAGCGCACCGAGCTCGGCCGCGCCCAGCGCGCCTGCGAGCAGGACAAGGTGATGGCCGGCCTGCTTGGCGTCAACGTCGACCGCACGATCTCGCTGACCTTCGTCATGGGCGCCGCCCTGGCCGCCGTGGCGGGCATGATGGTGACCCTGTACTACGGCGTGATCGACTTCTACATCGGCTTCCTCGCCGGGGTGAAGGCGTTCACGGCGGCCGTGCTGGGCGGCATCGGTTCGCTGCCCGGGGCCATGCTGGGCGGCCTGTGCATCGGCCTGATCGAAGCCTTCTGGTCGGCGTACTTCACCACCGAGTACAAGGACGTGGCGGCGTTCTCGATCCTGGTCCTGGTGCTCATCTTCCGCCCGACCGGTCTGCTCGGCCGGCCGGAAATCGAGAAGGTGTAAGGCCATGACCGCGATCTCCCTCTCCGAAGGCCGCAGCCTCCCGTGGACGGCGGTGCTGCGCGACGCCGGCCTGGCGGCGCTGGTCGCCTTCCTCCTGACGGTTCCGCTGGTCGGCCTGCGCACGGTCGACCGCCCCACCGGCCTCGGCCTCGACCTGCGCTTCGACGAGGTGCTGGTGGCGGTGGCCCTCGTCTTCGTCGGCCGCCTCGGCCTCGGCCTGATCCGCGAGGGGCTGGCGCTGCCGGTGCTGGTGCTGGCGCTGGGGGCGGCCGCCTTCGGCGTCGTCGTCCCGCTGCCGACCGACGTGCTGGAGGTGATGCTGGTGGGCGGTGGCCTCGTCATCGCCCTGCGCGCCGCCATCTCGGCGGTCACCCACCGTTCCCGCCTCAGCCAGGCGGAGCGCGACAAGCGGATGGACGCGGTGGCCGCCAAGGTGCAGCACGCCTCGCGCTGGCTGGCGCCCGTCGGCATCCTGTTCGCCGTCGTCTTTCCCTTCCTGCCCTTCGCCGACCGCCAGCTGATCGACATCGGCATCCTGCTGCTGACCTACATCATGCTGGGCTGGGGCCTGAACATCGTGGTCGGCCTGGCCGGCCTGCTCGACCTCGGCTACGTCGCCTTCTACGCCGTCGGCGCCTACTCCTACGCGCTGCTCGCCCAGTATTTCGGGCTGAGCTTCTGGGCCTGCCTGCCGCTGGCCGGCCTGTTCGCCGCCCTGTCCGGCGTGCTGCTGGGCTTCCCGGTGCTGCGGCTGCGCGGCGACTACTTCGCCATCGTGACGCTCGGCTTCGGCGAGATCATCCGCATCATCCTGCTGAACTGGTACACCTTCACCGGCGGGCCGAACGGCATCATCGGCATTCCCCGCCCCAGCTTCTTCGGGCTGGCCGACTTCTCGCGCTCTCCGGCCGACGGCGTGCCGGCGTTCCACGAGATGTTCGGGCTGGAGTACAGCTCGCTGCAGCGCATCGTCTTCATGTACTACCTGATCCTGGCCCTGGCGCTGATCGTCAACCTGTTCACCCTGCGGGTGCGCAAGCTGCCGCTCGGGCGCGCCTGGGAGGCCCTGCGCGAGGACGACATCGCCAGCGCCTCGCTCGGCATCAACCGGACCAACGCCAAGCTGGCGGCCTTCGCCATCGCCGCCATGTTCGGCGGCTTCGCCGGCTCCTTCTTCGCCACCCGGCAGGGCTTCATCAGCCCGGAGAGCTTCACCTTCATCGAGTCCGCCATCATCCTCGCCATCGTCGTGCTGGGCGGCATGGGCAGCCAGATGGGGGTGGTGATCGCCACCTTCCTCGTCATCGGCCTGCCCGAGGTGTTCCGCGAGCTGGAGCAGTACCGCATGCTGGCCTTCGGCGCCGGCATGGTGCTGATCATGCTGTGGCGCCCGCGCGGCCTGCTGGCCCACCGCGACCCCACCGTGACCCTGGGACGAAAGCCGAAGACGCCGCCCGGCGAGGGCGCCGCCGCCGCGGGAGGCATGCCATGACCGCGTCGCGCGCGGACGAGACCCCGTTGCTGACCGTGGAGCACCTGACCATGCGCTTCGGCGGTCTGGTCGCGGTCAACGACGTGTCGTTCAACGCCATGAACCGGCACATCACCGCCATCATCGGCCCCAACGGCGCCGGCAAGACGACCCTGTTCAACTGCCTCACCGGCTTCTACAGCCCGACCGTGGGGCGCCTGGCGCTGCGCCATCCCGACGGCCGGGAGTACCTGCTGGAGCGGATGCCGGGCTACATCATCTCCAAGCGCGCGGCGGTGGCGCGCACCTTCCAGAACATCCGCCTGTTCGGCGGCATGAGCGTGCTCGAGAACCTGCTGGTCGCCCAGCACAACAAGCTGCAGAAGGCGTCGGGCTGGAGCATCGCCGGCCTGCTGGGCCTGCCCGGCTACCGCCACGCGGAGAAGCGGGCGATCGAGCTGGCGACCTACTGGCTGGACCGGGTGAAGCTCCTGGACTTCGCCGACTGGCAGGCCGGCAATCTTCCCTACGGCGCCCAGCGCCGCCTGGAGATCGCCCGGGCCATGTGCACCGAGCCGGTGCTCCTGTGCCTCGACGAGCCGGCCGCCGGCCTCAACCCCCGCGAATCGGCGGAGCTGGGCGATCTCCTCACCTTCATCCGCGACGAACACCGCATCGGCGTCCTGCTGATCGAGCACGACATGAGCGTCGTCATGAGCATTTCCGACCACATCGTGGTCCTCGACTACGGCAAGAAGATCTCCGACGGGACGCCCGAGATGGTCAAGAACGACCCCGCCGTCATCCGCGCCTATCTCGGCGAGGAGGAGGACGAGGAGCTGCCCGAGGTGGTCGCCCGCGACCTGGGGGCCCGCCCCAGCGGGCAGCACGCCGGGGAGGGGGCATGAGCACG
This sequence comes from Azospirillum sp. ST 5-10, assembly GCF_051225715.1. Taxonomy (NCBI): domain Bacteria; kingdom Pseudomonadati; phylum Pseudomonadota; class Alphaproteobacteria; order Rhodospirillales; family Azospirillaceae; genus Azospirillum; species Azospirillum sp. ST 5-10. Next base: position 75,359 of record NZ_JBPJSP010000008.1, on the reverse strand, counting down.
CTTCTCAAGGTGTCGGGGGTCCACACCTACTACGGCTCCATCGAGGCGCTGAAGGGGGTCGACCTGGAGGTCGGGGCGGGCGAGATCGTCACCCTGATCGGCGCCAACGGCGCCGGCAAGTCGACCCTGCTGATGACCATCTGCGGCAACCCGCGGGCGCGCGCCGGCCGGGTGCTGTTCGAGGGTGAGGACATCACCGAGCGGCCGACCTACGAGATCATCCGCCGCGGCATCGCCCAGAGCCCGGAAGGGCGGCGGATCTTCCCGCGCATGACGGTGCTGGAGAACCTGCAGATGGGGGCCATCACGGCCAGGCCCGGCAGCTTCGACAGCGAGCTGGAGCGGGTGCTGACCCTGTTCCCCCGCCTCAAGGAGCGCATCGGCCAGCGCGCCGGCACCATGTCCGGCGGCGAGCAGCAGATGCTCGCCATCGGCCGCGCCCTGATGAGCCAGCCCCGCCTGCTGCTGCTGGACGAGCCGTCGCTCGGCCTGGCGCCGCTGGTGGTGCGGCAGATCTTCGAGGTGATCAAGGACATCAACCGCGAACAGAAGATGACCATCTTCATGGTGGAGCAGAACGCCTACCACGCGCTCAAGCTGGCGCACCGCGCCTACGTCATGGTCACCGGCAAGATCACCATGAGCGGCACCGGGGAGCAGCTCCTGGCCGATCCCGAGGTGCGGGCCGCCTACCTCGAGGGAGGGCATTGATGGACGGCGTGCTCGGATCGTCGCTGGGCGTCTTCGTCTTCATGACGGTCTTGCTGTTCGGCGGCTGCGCCGTGCTGACCGGCCAGTCGTTGGCGGAGGGCTGGAAGCCGGCCCACCAGGTCTACGCCTACTCGCTGCTGCTCGGGCTGGGCGACCGGTTCCTCGTCTACGCCCTGTTCGGCGGCGAACTGCTGTCGCTCTACGGCTTCGTCGTCCACACCGTGGTGATCGGCATCATCGCCGTCGTCGCCTACCGCATGGCGCGGGCGCGGCGGATGGTCGGGCAGTATCCCTGGCTGTACGAGCGCGCCGGCCCCTTCGGCTGGCGCGAGCGGTCGGGGGCGGACCTTGCGCAGTAGGCGGGCGCCGTCCCGGGGCCGGCCTTGGGAATAGGCCGATGGGGCGCTTGTCGCATCCTCGGCCCTACGGAGTATACTCGGTTCCAATCACCGCCGCGGCGATCCGGGAGACGGCCGCGGCGGGGACGCCCCGGAGGATCCGGAGCGGCCGCACCCTCAGCACGCGACCACATCCAAAGCAGGGAGCAACAACAACCATGGCATTCAAGCACACCCTCCTCGCCGCCGCTGCCCTGACGGCGTTCGGCGCCTCGGTCGCCAAGGCCGACATCGGCGTCGCCACCGCCGGGCCGATCACCGGCCAGTACGCCACCTTCGGCGAGCAGATGCAGAAGGGCATCGAGATGGCGGTGAAGGACATCAACGCCGCCGGTGGCCTGCTCGGCGAGAAGCTGAAGCTCCATGTCGGCGACGACGCCTGCGATCCCAAGCAGGCGGTGGCCGTCGCCAACCAGCTCGCCCAGGACGGCGTCAAGTTCGTCGCCGGTCACTTCTGCTCCAGCTCGTCGATCCCGGCCAGCCAGGTCTACAACGAGGAGGGCGTCCTGCAGATGTCGCCGGCCTCGACCAACCCGACGCTCACCGAGCAGGGCTTCGACAACGTGTTCCGCGTCTGCGGCCGCGACGACCAGCAGGGCAAGGTGGCCGGCGCCTATCTGGCGGAGACCTACAAGGGCAAGAGCATCGCCATCCTCCACGACAAGACCGCCTACGGCAAGGGCCTGGCCGACGAGACCAAGAAGGCCCTGAACGCCGCCGGCGTGAACGAGAAGCTGTTCGAAGCCTACAACCCCGGTGAGAAGGACTACTCGGCGGTCGTCTCCAAGCTGAAGCAGGAGAACGTCGACGTCGTCTACGTCGGCGGCTACCACACGGAGGCCGGCCTGATGGCGCGCCAGATGGCCGAGCAGGGGATGAGCACCAAGATCGTCTCCGGCGACGCGCTGGTCACCAACGAGTACTGGGCCATCACCGGCAATGCCGGCGAGGGCACGATGATGACCTTCGGTCCCGACCCGCGCCAGAAGGCCGAGGCGAAGGCGGTGGTCGAGAAGTTCCGCGCTGCCGGCTACGAGCCGGAGGGCTACACCCTCTACACCTACGCCGCCATGCAGGCCTACGCCGAGGCGGTGAAGAAGGCCAACTCCACCGACATGGACAAGGTGATCGAGCAGCTCCGCAAGAACGAGTTCGACACCGTCATCGGCAAGCTCGCCTTCGACGACAAGGGCGACGTGACGACCCCGGCGTACGTCTGGTACCGCTGGCACGACGGCCAGTACGCCGAAGTGAAGTAAGGCCCGGTCCGCGCCCGGCGCGGCGCCGGCCGGCGCCGCGTCGGGGCGGCCGATCGCGGGCCCGGCGGGAGACCGCCGGGCCCGTCGGCGTCAGCCGGGCACGATCGGCCCGGACGCGATCGGCCGGGGCGCGGTCAGCCGGCCGGTTCGCCGCCGAGCTGCGGCACCCGCCTGCGGTCGCCGGTGCCGGTCAGCATGTGGGAAGCGCGGACGGCGGCGTCGTCCACCAGCGCCCCGGCCGTCGCCCGCTCGGCCAGCAGGCGCTCCGAGGTGTGGAGGACGTCGCGCCAGAAGGCGGCGGCCCGCAGGTTGTTGGCGGCGGTCAGTTCCACCAGGCGCACCCGGCTGATTCGCGTGGCGACCTCACCCATCTCCTCGACCAGGCGAGTCGCCAGCAGAAGCACGTCATGATCGATCTTCATGGCGCAAGGAACGTTCCTGGCGGTGCCTGGTTCCGTCGCCGCGCCGGCTTTGCCGCGGTGCAAAAGAGGGAGCGGCGCGCCCGGCGCTGTGGCCGCGCCGCTACAAACCCCCGTGGCCGGGGTCCTACCCAAAACGGACACTCGCCATGGGCGGCTCAATTGGTGTTTCAATGCCCCTCCGACCGGGCGGCGCCGTTGCGGCGGTGCCGGCGCGTCGGAACCGGGGGTCTGGAGAGTGGTCATGCGCAGGAAGCGCGAAGTCGTCGAAGGGCACATGTTTCGCAAGCTCGGCCCCGGCGGTGGGGTCTGGCAGGTCGTCGCCGTACGCAAGGACGCCCTTGGGACGCAGCACGCGCAGATGAGGCGGGCCGACGACCCGCTGACGTGGAAGACGCTGGCCGTCGCCACGCTGCTCGACCCCCACGAGTTCGAATGGGTCGGCGACGGGCACCAGGCCGAAGCCTGAGGTGCGACCTCCCGGGCGCGGCGTCTCGGCCGGCCGACCTTGGGATCGCGATATGCCGGTAGGCCCCGTCGCCCTTGACGTCGTCATTCCCTGCCTCGACGCCGCCGCCGGGCTCCCGGCGGCGCTGGCCGCGCTCGCGGCGGAGGACCGGGAGGGCGACGTGCGGGTCGTCGTCGCCGACGGCGGTTCGCGGGACGGCAGCGCGGCGGTCGCCCGCGCCGCCGGGGCGGCGGTGGTGACGGCGCCGCGCGGCCGCGGGCCGCAACTGGCGGCCGGCGCCGCGGTGGGGGCCGCGCCGTGGCTCCTCTTCCTGCACGCCGACACGCGGCTCGGCGCCGGCTGGCGGGCCACCGTGGCGCGTTTCGCCGGCGATCCCGCCAACGCCCGCCGGGCCGGCTATTTCCGCCTGCGGTTCGACAGCCCGGCGCCGGCGGCGCGGCGGCTGGAGCGGCTGGTGGCGTGGCGGTGCCGGGCCTTCGGCCTGCCCTACGGCGACCAGGGGCTGCTGATCGCCCGCCCGTTCTACGAGGCGCTGGGCGGATACCGGCCGCTGCCGCTGATGGAGGACGTCGACCTCGTCCGCCGGATCGGCCGCCGCCGGCTGGTCCCCCTGGCGGCCGAGGCGGTGACCTCGGCCGTTCGTTACGAGCGCGACGGCTGGCTGCGGCGGCCGGCGCGCAACCTGCTGTGCCTGTCGCTCTACGCCGCCGGCGTGCCGCCGGCGCTGATCCGGCGGATCTACGGGTGAGGCGCCGGCACCTCGTGGTGTTCGCCCGGCAGCCGCGGCTCGGCCGGGTCAAGCGCCGCTTGGCCGCTGGGATCGGCGCCGTGGCGGCGCTGCGCTTCTACCGCTCGACGCTGGCCCGCCTGCTGCGCCGCGTCGCCCGGGACGGCCGCTGGACCCTGTGGCTGGTGGTCGCGCCCGATGGCGCCGCCGGCCCGCGCGGCTGGCCGGCGGAGGCGGCGCGCGCCCGCTTCCGCCCGCAGGGCCGGGGCGACCTCGGGGCGCGCATGGCGCGCGCCCTGCGCACGCTGCCGCCCGGGCCGGCGGTGCTGGTGGGCAGCGACATCCCGGACGTCGATGCGGCGCGGGTCGCCGCCGGCTTCCGCGCGCTCGGCCGCGCCGCCTACGTCTTCGGTCCGGCGGAGGACGGCGGCTATTGGCTGGTCGGCGCGCGCCGGGTCGCGGCGCTGCCGGCCGGGCTGTTCCGCGGCGTGCGCTGGTCGACGGAGCACGCGCTCGCCGACACCTTGGCGACCCTGCCGCGCGGCGCTTCGGTCGGCTTCGCCGACCGGCTGGCCGACGTCGACGACGCGGTGGCGCTAAGCAGGTTTTCCGCACTCCGCCCACGGTGGGGCGGGCTCGGAAAACCTGCAAAACCATAGAGTCCGCAAGTCTGCCCAGGCTGGGCCTTCTGTGGCCCGGCCTGGGCAGACCTGCTTAGCGCGCCACGCCGCGTCCCTCACGAAGACTTGACCTTCGGTCGGGTTGCCCGGCGGCGGCGAACGCCACCATCTTGGCGGCGGACATGGCGGGAGGACGGCGATGCGGCGTGCGGTTCGGGCGATCCTGGTTCTGGTGCTGGCGCTGTGGGCGGCCCCGGCCGCCGCCCAGGGCGTGCAGGCGCCGAGCTGGGAGGCGGTGCGCGAACGGGCGCGCGGCCAGACCGTCTACTTCAACGCCTGGGGCGGCTCGGCCGAGGCCAACGCCTACCTCCAGTGGGTGGCGGACGCGGTCCGCCAGCGCCACGGGATCGACCTGCGCCACGTCAAGGTCACCGACATCGCCGCCACGGTGAGCCGGGTGCTGGCGGAGAGGACGGCGGGGCGGGACGAGGGGGGCTCGGTCGACCTCATGTGGATCAACGGCGAGAACTTCGCCGCCATGAAGGAGAACGGCCTGCTGTTCGGCCCCTTCACCGCCATGCTGCCCCATTTCGCCCTGGTCGACACCGCGACGAAGCCGACGACGGTCGACTTCACCGTGCCGGTGGACGGGCTCGAGGCGCCCTGGGGGATGGCCCGCTTCGTCCTCGTCCACGACACCGCCACCTTGCCCGACCCGCCGCGCAGCGTGCGCTCCCTGCTGGGCTGGGCCACCGCGAACCCCGGCCGCTTCACCTATCCGCAGCCGCCCAACTTCCTCGGCACCACCTTCCTCAAGCAGGTGCTGATCGCGCTGACGCCCGACCCCGCCCTGCTCCGGTCGCCGGCGGTCGATCCCTCCTTCGCCGACGCGACGGCGCCGCTGTGGGCCTATCTCGACGCGCTGCATCCGGTGCTGTGGCGCGGCGGGCGCGTCTTTCCCGCCAGCGGCCCCGACCAGCGGCGCCTGCTCAACGACGGCGAGGTCGACCTGTCCCTGGCCTTCACCGCGCTCGAAGCGGCGAGCGCCATCGAGGCCGGGCTGCTGCCGCCGACGGCGCGCGTGTACGCGCTCGACGGCGGCACCATCGGCAACGCCAGCTTCGTGGCGATTCCCTACAACGCGAACGCCAAGGAGGGGGCGATGGTGGTGGCCGATTTCCTGCTGTCGCCGGAGGCGCAGGCGCGCAAGGCGGATCCCCGCCACTGGGGCTCGGAGACGGTGCTCGACCTGGCGAAGCTGACCCCGGCGGACCGCGCCCTGTTCGAGGCGATTCCCCGCCACGAGGCGGCGCCGGCGCCGGGCGCGCTCGGCCCGTCGCTGGCCGAGCCGCACCCCTCGTGGATGGAGCGGATCGAGCGGGAATGGCAGCGCCGCTACGCCGCGGGCTGAGCGCCGTGACGGGCGCGGTGGCGCTCAGCGCGCAGGGACTCGATGACCGGGCCCAGCACCTGCGCGTGGAAGCGGTCGCAGCCGATGCACAGGTTGCGGTAACTCCGGCCGTCCGGCGTCGTCGTCGCGCAGGCGGCCAGGAAGTCGTCGACCGACCAGCCCGCGGCGAGCCCCATCCGTTCGGGCTGGCCGGCCGACAGCGCCTCGAAGGCGGGATGGCCGGCCAGGCTGTCGAGGATGTCCGTCAATGGCTCCTCCAGCAGCGAGCCGAGCGGCGCGGCGGTCTTCAGGCAGCAGGGATAGACCGCGCCGTTGGGCTCCACCGCCACCTCCGAGCCGGCGAAGCCGTGGCGCAGGAAGCCGAGCCCGCCGGACCAGCGGCTGCAGAAATTGTCGGCGAGCGTCGCCGTCGACAGCCCGTTGTCCCAAGCCCGGCCGCGCGGCCAGATCTTGCCGATCCACTGATCGGGCGTGGCGCCGAAGAAGGAATAGCTGGGCTGCCCGGGATCGCCCTCGGCGGCGCCGCCGGGCACCAGGCCGAGCCGGGCGAACAGGGTGGTCAGCCGGGCGCGCAGCGCCTCCTTGCGCTCGCCCTGCATGCCGACGTGGAAATCGTCCATGCCGGAGACGGAGATGTGCTCGGCGCCGTGGCGCAGCAGGTCGGCGACGATCTCCTCCGTCACCAGGTCGCCGGTGGTCTGCACCACCAGGCGCACGCCGCCCCGGTCGGCGTAGCGTGCGCGCAGGCGGTCGAGCGTCGGGTAGAGCACCCGTTCGCGCACCGGATCGACCAGGACGTCGCCGCCGGCGAGGATGATGCGGCCCCGCCCGACGCGGGGCTCGCCGTGGTCGTCGACGGCGCCGAGGTCGCGGTACAGCATGGAGGGCGGGAGGTGCGCGACGATGCGCGGGGCGTTCTCCTCCGCTTCGCGGACCACGGCCTCCAGCGCGGCCCCCGTGTAGGGGCGGAAGCGGTCCTCGTAGCAGTGCCGGCAGCGGCGATGGCAGGCCCAGCACAGCACGTAATAGATCGATTCCACGGCGCGCTCCCGACGGTGTTTCCCGGGGACAACATGGCGCGGCGGCCGGCCCGGGAAAACCGGGAGCCGCGGAAGGGGCGGTCACTTCGCCGTGAGGGTGCGCGGCCGGAGGGGGCGAGATGAGCGTCGCCCGCGCCGTCCGCCTCGCCGGCGGGGCGGTGCGCCGGGCCGGCGGCGGCGGCGGCTGGCTGGCCCTCTTCCCGGCGCTGACGGTGATCGCCTTCCTGGCGCCGATCCTGGCGGGGCTGCTCGGCACCGTGCTGCCCGCGTTCGGCCTCCTGCCCGCCCTGGGCGGGACCGAGCCCGGGCTGGCGGCCTGGCGCGATCTGCTGGCAGCGCCCGGCCTGGCGGCGTCGGTGCGGCTGACGGTGACCACCGGGGGCGCCGCCACGGCGGCGTCGCTGGCCCTCGCCGTCGCCTTCTGCGCGGCCTGGCACGGCAGCCCGTGGTTCGCGCGGCTGCGGCGCCTGCTGCCGCCGCTGCTGGCGGTGCCGCACGCGGCGTTCGCCATCGGCTTCGCCTTCCTGGTGGCGCCCGCCGGCTGGATTCCCCGCCTGCTGTCGCCGTGGGCGACCGGTTGGCAGCGGCCGCCCGACGTGGCGCTGATCCAGGACCCCTGGGGGCTGGCCCTGACCGTGGCCCTGATCTGCAAGGAGGTGCCGTTCCTCGTCCTGATGATCGTCGCCGCCCTCGGGCAGGTCCGCGCCGACGCGCTGCTGGCGGCGGCGCGGGCGCTCGGCTACGGCCCGGTCACGGCCTGGTTCAAGGTGGTGCTGCCGCCGGTGTACCGGCGGGTGCGACTGGCGGTCCTGGCGGTGCTCGCCTATTCCCTGTCGGCGGTCGAGCCGGCGCTGGTGCTGGCGCCGAGCACGCCGCCGCCGCTGACCCCGCTGGTGCTGCGCTGGTTCGCCGACCCCGACCTGACCCTGCAGTTCCGCGCCGCCGCCGGCGCCGTGCTGCAGCTCGCCCTGGTCGCCGCCGCCATCGCCACGTGGCTGGCGGCGGAGCGGCTGGCGGCGGTGGCGGGCCGCCGCTGGATCGCGGCGGGCGGGCGCGGCGGCGATGGCCGGCTGGTGCGGCGGCTGAGCGGCCTCGTCATGGGGCTGGCGGTGGCGGCGGTGGTGGGGGCGCTCGTCGTGCTGGCGCTGTGGACGGTGGCGTGGAACTGGCGCTTCCCCGACGCCCTGCCGGCGCGCTGGTCGCTGGCGACCCTGGCGGACACGCTGCCGGCGCTGGCGGGGCCGGCGCTGAGCACCTTGGCGGTCGCGGCGGCGGCGACCCTGACGGGGCTGGTGCTGGTGATCGGCTGCCTGGAGAACGAGCGACGCGCCGGCGTGGCGCCGTCGCAGCGGGCGCTGCTGCTGGTTTATCTGCCGCTGCTGGTGCCGGCCGTGGGGTTCCTGTTCGGCATCCAGGTCGGACTGGTGGCCGCCGGCCTGGACGGCACGCTGGCCGCCGTGGTGTGGGCGCACCTGCTGTACGTGCTGCCGTACCTGTTCCTCACCCTGTCGGATCCCTGGCGGGCCTTCGACGAGCGCTACGAGCGGACGGCGCGCGGCCTCGGCGTCCCGGCGCTCGCGGCGTTCGTCCGGGTGCGGCTGGCGATGCTGCTGCGGCCGCTGCTCACCGCCGCCGCCGTCGGCTTCGCGGTCAGCGTCGGCCAGTATCTGCCGACGCTGTTCGCCGGCGGCGGCCGGGTCGCCACCCTGACCACCGAGGCGGTGGCGCTCGCCAGCGGCGGCGACCGTCGGGTGACGGCGCTGTACGCCTTCGCCCAGGGGGCGCTGCCGCTGCTGGCCTTCGTCCTGGCGGTGGCGGTTCCGGCGTGGCGTCACCGCCACCGCCGGGGGATGCGCGGCGCATGACCCTGCGGCTCGATGGCGTGGCGCTGGAGGTGGCGGGGCGGCCCATCGTCGGGCCGCTGTCGCTGGAGGTGCCGCGGGGCGCCGTGGTGACCGTCATGGGGCCGTCGGGCTGCGGCAAGTCGAGCCTGCTGGCCTACGTCTCCGGCAGCCTCGGCCCGGCCTTCCGGGCCCGCGGGCGGGTCCTCCTGGACGGGGCCGACCTCTCCGCGCTGCCGCCGGAGCGGCGGCGCCTCGGCATCCTCTTCCAGGACGACCTGCTGTTTCCCCACCTGTCGGTCGGCGAGAACCTCGCCTTCGGGCTGCCGGCGGCGGTGCGGGGGCGGGCGGCGCGGGCGGCGGCGGTGGAGGGGGCGCTGGCGGAATGCGGGCTGGCCGGCTTCGCCGCCCGCGACCCGGCGACCCTGTCGGGCGGGCAGCGGGCGCGGGTGGCGCTGATGCGCACCCTGCTGTCGGCGCCGCGGGCGCTGCTGCTGGACGAGCCGTTCGGCAAGCTCGACGCCGCCCTGCGCGGGCAGATCCGCGACTTCGTGTTCGCGCACGCCCGCCGGGCCGGCCTGCCGGTCCTGCTGGTCACCCACGACCCGGCGGACGCCGAGGCGGCCGGCGGCGCGGTCGTGGCGCTCGGCCGCGGTACCCCGTGATCGGTGCAACCAAGGCCGCGGATTCCCTGTTGGTGTGGGCGCTTGCGCAACGCACAACAGACGGAGGGCCCCATGTGGTCTCGCAACACGACCCTGCTGTTCGCCGTGGTCTTCGCGGCGGTCGGCATCCTCGGCTTCGTGCCCGGCCTCGTCACCATGCCGATGGGGGGCGAGGACATGGCGCTGGAAGGCATGCACGGCCGCCTGTTCGGCATCTTCCCCGTGAACTGGCTGCACAACCTCGTCCACGTCGCCTTCGGCCTGTGGGCGTTCTTCGCCTATTTCTCCGGCGTCGCGAGTTCCCGCTTCTTCCTGAAGGCGACCGCGGTGATCTATCTCGTGTTCACCGTCATGGGCTTCATCCCCGGCCTCGCGACCGTGTTCGGCCTGGTGCCGCTGTACGGCAACGACATCTGGCTGCACGCGCTGATCGCCATCGTCGCCGGCGGGGTCGGCTTCTTCGTCCACGAGCACGACACGGTGCACGAGGCGCACGGCACACGGATCTGATACGGTTCGCGGATGATCGGTTCGATCATCCGCGAACCGTAAAACCCGGCAGATCAATGCAATAGCATTGATCGAGCGAGGCATACGAATGAAGCCTTCAGGCGGAATTCGTATGATCCGTGTCGCCGATGGGGGGCGGACGCGCGGCCGCCTCCCACCGTGGCATCCCGGTCAGCGCAGCGTGTAGAGGAACGCGGCGATGTCCGCCGCCTCCTCTTCGGGGATGCCCATGTCCGGCATGCCGGTGTCGGGCGCCAGGCCGGGCGGGTCCATGACCCAGCGCACCAGCGTGTCCGGCCGGTTGGGGACGATGCCGGCGATCAGGGCGCGCCGGCCGAACTGTTCGAGCGACGGGCCGACGACGCCGCGGGGGCCGCGCACGCCGGGCACGATGTGGCAGGTCGGGCAGCCGTAGGCGCGGATCAGCGCCGCCCCGCGGTCGGGATCGGCGTCGGCGATCCGCTCCTCCGGCACGCGTTCGGCGCCGCAGGCGATGAGGGCGGGCGGGAGCAGGCAGAACAGGACGGCGGCGGCGCGCGACACCGGGCGGGCCTCCTCGGGCGGCGGCGGGGCATCCGGGAAACGCCGGCCGGCGCCGCCGGGTTCCCGCCGAGCGGCATCGCCCGGTCTGCGCCAGGTTTGCACCCCCTCGCTCAGACGAAGCGCACCGGCCGTTCCCAGACGATGAGCACGAGACAGCCCTCGGGGCTCGACACCGTGTGCTCGCTGCCCGGCGGGTTGACGACGAGGGTGCCGGCGGCGTAGCGGCCGCGGGCGTCCTCCTGGCTGCCCTCCAGGACGAGGATGTGCTCGTAGCCGTCGTGGGCGTGGCGTGGCGCCGAGGCGCCGGGCTCGTAGCGCAGGAAGGCGGCGGCGGGGCCGTCGGCCCCGGTGCGGTAGAGCCAGCTCACGGCGATGCCCTCGCGGAACGGCTCCCACACCAGGGGCGGCAGGTCGCCGCCGCCGCTGGGCAGGCCGGCGAGGACCAGCGGCGTGGCGCCCGCGAAGAGACCGCCGGCATGATCTCCGCTCATCGGACGGCCTCCGGCTGCAGGGCGGCGAGGATGGCTGCGGTGGGGGCGGTCCAGCCGACGATGGCGCCCTGGGCGCGGATCATCGCCAGGGTCGCCTCCTTGAAGGCGGGGAAGTAGCTCTCGGTGGCGTCCTCGGCCAGCAGGCAGACGTAGCCGCGGTCGTTGGCCTCGCGCATGGTCGTCTGCACGCAGACCTCGGTGGTGACGCCGGCGAACACCAGATGGGTGACGCCGAGCCCGTCGAGCACCGCCTGCAGCCCGGTGGCGTGGAAGGCGCCCTTGCCCGGCTTGTCGATGACGGTCTCGCCGGGCAGCGGCGCCAGCTCCGGCACGATCGCCGCCCCCGGCTCGCCCGCCACCAGGATGCGGCCCATCGGGCCGGGATCGCCGATGCGCAGGCCCGGATGCCCGCGTTCGCGCTTGGCCGGCGGGCAGTCGGACAGGTCGGGGCGGTGCGCCTCGCGGGTGTGGACGACCGGCAGACCGCGGGCGCGGAAGCCGTCGAGCAGGGCGCGGGCCGGCGCCACCGCCGGCGCGAGCCGGGAGACGTCGTTGCCGAGCGTCTCGCCGAACCCGCCGGGCTCCAGGAAGTCGCGCTGCATGTCGATGACGACCAGCGCCGTGCGCTGCAGGGGCAGGGCGACGTCGAACGGCCGGGCGGCGACGATGGGCATGGGATCTCCTCTGTGCGGCTCAGTGCCCGGCCATGCGGCGGCCGATCGCGGTGAGGTCGGCGTCGCCGGCGGCGGTCTCGTGGACGACGGTGCCCTGGAACATCACCACCAGCCGGTCCGCCAGCTCCAGCAGCTCGTCCAAGTCCTCGCTGACCAGCAGCACCGCGGCGCCGCGGTTGCGCGCCTCGACGATCTGGGCGTGGATGTCGGCGACGGCCGCGAAATCCAGGCCGAACACCGGGTTGGCGGCGACCAGCACGTCCACCGTCCCCGACAGCTCGCGCGCCAGCACGGCGCGCTGCACGTTGCCGCCGGACAGGGTGGCGATCGGCGCGTCGGGCGACGTGGTCTTGACCCGGTAACGGGCGATCAGCTCGCCGGCCGCCCGACGGATCTCGCCGCGGCGGAGCCACCAGCCGCCGGCCGCGAAGGGCGGCCGGTCGAAGCTGCGGAAGGCCATGTTCTCGGCGACGCTCATGCCGGGCACGCAGGCCGAGCGCAGCGGCTCCTCCGGCAGGCAGAAGACGCGGTGGCGGGTCATCTCCCGGCGGGTGGCGAAATAGGGCTCGCCATGGACGCGCACGGCGCCGGCGGCGGCGGCCCGCTGGCCGGCCAGCACCTGCACCAGCTCCACCTGGCCGTTGCCCGACACGCCGGCGACGCCGACGATCTCGCCGCCGCGCACCCGCAGGTCGAGGCCGCGGACCGCCGGCATCCCGCCATCGTCGTCGGCCCACAGGCCGGCGATCTCCAGCCGCACGGTGTCCCGCGCGGTGGCCGCCCGGGCCGCCGGGGCGGCCACCGCGTCGCTGCCCACCATCAGCCGGGCGAGGCTGTCGGGGGTGTGGCCGGCCACCGGGCCGGAACCGACCAGCCGGCCGCGGCGCAGCACCGACACCTCGTCGGCGAAGGCCATCACCTCGCGGAACTTGTGGGTGATGATCAGCACGGTGAGGCGGCCGTCCAGCGCCATGGTGCGGATCAGCCCGAGGATCTCGTCGGCCTCCGCCGGGGTCAGCACCGAGGTCGGCTCGTCGAGGATGAGGAAGCGCGCCTTGAGGTAGAGCTGCTTGACGATCTCCGCCTTCTGCTTGTCGCCGGCGGCCAGGGTGGCGACCGGCGCGTCGATCGGCACGCGGAACGGCATGGTCTCCATGAAGGCGGCGAGCGCCCGCCGCTCCCCGGCCCAGTCGATGACCGCGGGGACGTCGGCGCGGGCCATCACCAGGTTCTCCAGCACCGTCATCCGCGGCACCAGGGTGAAGTGCTGGTAGACCATGCCGAGGCCGTGGCGCTGGGCGGTGCGCGGGCTGTCGACGCCGACCTCGCGGTCGCCGACGACGACGCTGCCGGCGTCCGCCCGGTGGAAGCCCATGATGCACTTGACCAGCGTGCTCTTGCCCGCGCCGTTCTCGCCGAGCAGAGCGTGCACCGTGCCCGGCCGCACCCGCACGGTGACGTCGTCGAGCGCGGTGAAGCCGCCGAAGCGCTTGGTCATGGCGATGGCCTCGAGGCCGGGCGCCGTGACCTCGGGCGGAGCGACGCGGGTCATCTCGTTCATGGCAGGTGCTCCACCAGCGCCGCGGAGTCGCTGACCGAGCCGAAGACCCCGCCCTGCATCGTCACCATCTTGATGGCGGCGGCGTGGTTGCCGGGATCGGTGGCGCCGCAGCAGTCCTCCAGGATCACGCACTCGAAGCCGCGGTCGTTGGCCTCGCGCATGGTGGTGTGGACGCAGACGTCGGTGGTGATCCCCGTCAGCACGAGGTTGCGGATGCCTCTGACGTTGAGGATCAGCTCCAGGTCGGTGGCGCAGAAGCTGCCCTTGCCGGGCTTGTCGATGACCGGCTCGCCGGGCAGCGGGGCGAGCTCGGGGATGATCTCCCAGCCCGGCTCGCCGCGCACCAGGATCTTGCCGCACGGGCCGGGGTCGCCGATGCCGGCGCCGATGCGCTGGGAGCGCCAGCGCTTGTTGGCCGGCAGGTCCGACAGGTCGGGACGGTGCCCCTCGCGGGTGTGGAGGACGTGGTAGCCCTTGGCCCGCATGGCCGCGAGCACGCGGCGGATCGGCTCGATGGGGGCGCGGGTCAGCTCCAGATCGTAGCCCATGCAGTCGACGTAGCCGCCCTTGCCGCAGAAGTCGGTCTGCATGTCGATGACGATCAGCGCCGTGTTCTCCGGCCGCAGGTCGCCGTTGTAGGGCCAGGGGTAGGGGGCGGCGGGGATGAAGCGCTCGATCATGCCGGGAACTCCCTGTCTCGTCGTTGCTCGTGCGGGTCAGCGGGAGACGCTCAGCTCCGCCGGCGCGCCGGCGAGGCGGTGGCGCGACGACGAGGTCGCGACCATGATGGCGAGCGTCAGGATGTAGGGGGCGGCGTTGAACAGATAGTAGCCCTCGGTGATGCCGACCGACTGCAGCGCCGGCCCGAGCGCGCTGGCGCCGCCGAACAGCAGCGAGGCGTAGAAGCACAGCATCGGGTCCCAGCGGGCGAAGATGACCAGCGCCACCGCGGTGATGCCCTGGCCGCTGGACAGCCCCTCGTTCCAGCTTCCGGGGTAGTAGAGCGACAGGAACGAGCCGCCGACCCCGGCCAGGAAGCCGCCGGCGGCGGTCGCCGCCAGGCGCACGGCGTTGACCGGGTAGCCCATGGCCCGCGCCGCCTCGGCGCTCTCGCCGACGATGCGCACCACCATGCCCCAGCGCGTGCAGCGCAGGGCCCAGACCAGGGCGGGCGCCAGCGCCAGCCCCACCAGGAACAGGGCGTTGATGCGCAGGGCCGACTGCACCTGCGGCACGTCGCTCCACCAGCCGAGCGCGATCGCCGGAAGCTGCGGCGCCTGCGGCTGGATGAACGGCTTGCCGAGGAAGAAGGCGAGGCCGGTGCCCAGCAGCATCAGGGCGATGCCGACGGCGATGTCGTTGACCCGCTCCAACGAGCACAGCGCGGCGTGCAGCGCGCCGAAGGCGGTGCCGGCCAGCCCGGCGACCAGCACGCCGGCCCACGGACTGCCGCTGGCGTAGGCGACGGCGTAGCCGCTCATGGCGCCCATCACCAGGGTGCCTTCGAGGCCGAGATTGATGCGCCCGCTCTTCTCGGTCAGGCATTCGCCGAGGCTGACGAACAGGAACGGGGTCGACACGCGGATGGCGCCGGCCAGCACCGCCAGCGGCACCCCCCACCATCCCAGGGCGGCGTCCTCCATGGCTCAGGCCTCCTGTGCGCGCCGCGCGGCGACGGCGGGGCGGGGCAGGGACAGGCGTCCCTGCAGGGATTCGCTGGCGAGCAGGGTGACGAAGATGATGCCCTGCAGCACCAGGACGGCGGCGTCGGGCAGGTCGAGGCGGCGCTGCAGCAGGCCGCCGCTGGCGCCGATGCCGCCGAACAGCACGGCGACCGGGATCACGGCCAGCGGATTCTGGCGGGCGAGGAAGGCGACGAGGATGCCGGTGAAGCCGTAGCCGGCGACCATGGCGGCGTTGGCCCGCCCATGCACGGCGGCCACCTCGACCACGCCGGCGAGCCCCGCCGCGGCGCCGCCGAGCGCGCAGGTGACCACCAGCAGCACCCCCACCGGCAGGCCGGCCATGCGCGCCGCCCGCGGGTTGCCGCCGACCATCCGGGCGGCGAAGCCGAAGGTCGTGCGCGCCATCAGCACCCAGGCGGCCACGGCGAACAGCACACCCAGCGCCAGCCCCCAGTGGACGTCCATGCCGGGCATGGCGCCGATCAGGTAGGGGTCGGGGATCGGCGGCGTGGAGGGCTTGTTGAGGCTGGCGGGGTCGCGCATCGGCCCCTCCACCATGTGGTTCAGCACGGCGACGGCGATGTAGGTGAGCAGCAGGGAGGAGATGGTCTCGTTGACGCCGCGGGCGTGGCGCAGCGCCCCGGCGAGGCCGATCAGCGCCGCCCCGGTGGCCATGCCGGCCAGCCCCATGGCGCCCCAGACCAGCGGCGCCGGCAGGCCGTCGAGCGCCAGCGCCGTCGCCACCGCCGCCAGCCCACCCAGCACCAGCGCCCCTTCGCCGCCGATGACGACGAGGCCGAGTTGGGCCGGCAGCGCCGTGCACAGCGCCGTCAGCACCAGCGGCGCGGCGCGGGTCAGGGTGTTCTGCCACGAGAACCAGGAGCCGAAGGCCCCCTTGTACATCAGCGCGTAGGTCGTCAGCGGGTCGACGCCGACGGCGGCCACGAACAGCCCGAACAGCACCATCGCCGCGGCGAGCGCGATCACGGGCGGAAGAAGGCGGTCGAGGGACATGGCGGGATCCTTCGCGGGAGAGTGCAGGCCCGGCCCCCCCTCCCGACCTCCCCCCACTTCGCGGGGGGAGGAGAGAAGCCCTCCCCCGCGTCAGTGGGGGAGGGTTGGGTGGGGGACCGATGCGACGACGTCGCCGCCACCGCCTCACCCCACGCTGCCGACCACCCCTTCCACCAGGTAGTTCATGGATTCCAGGGCGATGTCGGTCTGCCCCTGGGCGGTGCCGGAGGCGATCACCGTGTTGCCCTTGTTGTCCTTGATCGGCCCCTTGTAGATCACGAAGTCGCCGGCCATGAACTTGGCCTTGACGTCGTCGGCGTGGGCGCGCGCCTTGTCCGGAGCGGCCGGGCCGTAGGCCGAGGTCTTCACGATTCCCTCCTTGAGGCCGCCGCGCACCAGGTTGGGCACCGTCTTGCCCGCCTGCACCAGGCCCACGTAGTCGGTGTAGACCTTGGCCCAGTTCCACTCCGCCCCGGTCAGGTAGCCCTTCGGCGCCAGCGCCGCCTGGCTGGCGTGGTAGCCGGTGCAGAAGATGCCGCGGCGTTCGGCCGTCTCCACCACCACCTTGGGGCTGTCGACGTGGCAGGTGACGACGTCGACCCCCTGGTCGATCAGGCTGTTGGTGGCCTCGGCCTCCTTGACCGGCATGGACCAGTCGCCGGTGAAGATCACCGCCGTCGTCACCGCCGGGTCGACCGAGCGGGCGCCCAGCGTGAAGGAGTTGATGTTGCGCAGCACCTGCGGGATCGGCTTGGCGGCGACGAAGCCCAGCTTCTTCGATTTGGACGCGTAGGCGGCGACGATGCCCGAGAGATACTGCGCCTCGTCGATGTAGCCGAAATAGCTGCCGACGTTGGCCGGGTGCTTGCCCGCCGTCCACAGGCCGCCGCAATGGAGGAACGTCAGGTCGGGATGCTTCTTCGCCTCCTTCAGCACGTGCGGGTCGAAATAGCCGAAGGAGGTGGGAAAGAGCAGGGTGGCGCCGTCGAGCTCGATCATGCTCTCCATGGACTTCTCGACGTCGACCGTCTCGGGGACGTTCTCCTCCTCCAGCACGGTCACGCCGGCGAGCGTCTTGACCGCCGCGGCGCCCTCGGCGTGGGCTTGGTTGTAGCCGAAGTCGTCGCGCGGGCCGACATAGACGAAGCCGACCACGAGGTCCTTGGCCCGTGCCGCTTTCCAGGGCAGGCCCGCGCCGAGGAGCCCGAGGGCGCCGGCTGCCCCCGCGCTGTGCAGGATGGTGCGGCGGGAAAGGCGGTGCTGGTCGGCCATGGATCCGGTCCCCCTCTGGAATGTGTCGGTGGCGCGCCTCGCCGGCGCGTCGCCTCGCCGTGTACACAATCAGCAAACCGTGTGCCAAGCCGTAGCTGTTTGCGTAATTATTTGATTTTGGTCAATAAATGTTGGGAGAACCGTTTCCGAAGGCGCGTTTCCACCGACGTCGATGATCAAATTTTAATCGCGCCGTTCGCGTGTGCACAAACATTGGACGTTTGTATGCATGTTTCACCCCGCCCGCCTCCGTGTGGCGTCGCCCAGCCGTTGATTTCCGCCGCTTGCGCGTCTGGCCGTGCGGACTGGAACGATGTATGCATGGGGCTGGGCACGACGAGGCGGCAGGACGAGGCGGGAGCGATGCGCGACACGGCGCCGAAAGGGCGGAACGGGCGGATGCGGGCCGCCGGGCGCGCGACCGAGGTGCGCGCCCGGGGGACGCTGGTCGACGACCTGGTGCAGCGGCTGGCGGACGACATCGTCGACGGCCGGCTGCTGCCGGGCGCGCGCCTCGAGGAGCAGGATCTGGCGGCCCGCTTCCGGGTGTCGCGGACGCCGGTGCGCGAGGCGCTGCGGCTGCTGGTGGCGACCGGGCTGGTGGAGCACCAGCCCAACCGGGGCGCCGCCGTCGCCGCGATCGGCGAGGAGCGCCTCTACGAGATGTTCGAGGTCATGGCCGAGCTGGAGGCCGTGACCGCCCGCCTCGCCGCCGAACGGATGACGCCGCGCGAGCGCATGGATCTGGAGACGCTGCACCGCGACTCCGCGGCGTACGTGCGCTCCGGCGACCGCGAGGGGTACGAGGGCGTCAACCGCCGCTTCCACGCCGCCCTCTATCGCGGCGCCCACAACGGCGAGCTGGAGGAGACGGTGCTGGCGGCGCGCCGCCGGGTGGCGCCGTTCCGCCGCGCCTCCTTCCTGATGCTGGGCCGTCTCGCGAAGTCCTGGGCGGAGCACGACGAGGTCGTGCGCGCCATCCTGTGCGGCGACGGCGACGGCGCCGCGCGGGCCATGCGGGCGCACGTGCAGATCGTCAGCGTCGCCTCGGCCGAGGTGGTCGTCACCCGCGCCGCCGCCCCGTCCCCCGAAACCACACACCGAACCGCCGACGAAGAGGAACGCCATGGGCTTCTCGAATCGCGACAGCCTTGACATCGCCAGCCTGCGGGCCCGTTACCTCGCCGGCGGGACGACGCCGCGCGAGGTCGCCGAATCCGTGCTGAACCGCATCGCCGGCCACGGCGACGACGCGGTGTGGATCGCCCGGGAGTCCGAGGTCGCGGTGCTCACCGCCGCGGAGGCGCTGGCCGCCCGCTCGCCCGCCGAGCTGCCGCTCTACGGCATCCCCTTCGCGGTCAAGGACAACATCGACGTCGCCGGCCTGGACACCACGGCCGCCTGCCCGGATTTCGCCTACCTGCCCCGCGAGACGGCGGTCGTGGTGCAGCGCCTGACGGCGGCCGGGGCCCTGTTCGTCGGCAAGACCAACCTCGACCAGTTCGCCACCGGGCTGGTCGGCGTGCGCTCGCCCTTCGGCGCCGTGCGCAACACCTTCGACCCGGCGTACGTGTCGGGCGGCTCGTCCTCCGGCTCGGCGGCGGCGGTGGCGGCCGGGCTGGTCAGCTTCGCGCTCGGCACCGACACCGCGGGATCCGGCCGGGTGCCGGCCGCCTTCAACAACCTGGTCGGGCTGAAGCCGACCTGCGGCCTGTTCAGCGCCCGCGGCGTGGTCCCCGCCTGCCGCTCGCTCGACTGCGTCAGCGTCTTCGCCCTGACGGTGGCCGACGCGGCGGCGGTGGGCGCCGTCGCCGCCGGCTTCGACCCGCACGACCCCTTCTCCCGCCCCGAGGCCGACCGCGCCGACCTCACGCCGGCCCGGCCGGCGCCGTTCCGCTTCGCCATGCCGCTGCCCGACCAGCTGCAGTTCTTCGGCAACCCGCACACGCCGCGCCTCTTCGTCGAGGCGGTCGACCACCTGAAGGCGCTGGGCGGCACCCCGGTCGCCGTCGACTTCGCCCCCTTCCTGGAGGCGGCGCGGCTGCTCTACGACGGGCCGTGGGTGGCCGAGCGCACGGCGGCGATCGGCGACTTCCTGGCGGCCCACCCCGGGGTCGGGCATCCGGTGGTCCGCGCCATCGTCGAGGGCGGCCGGTCGCGCTCGGCGGTGGAGGCGTTCCGCGCCGTCTACCGCCTGCGCGAGCTGGCCCGCGCCACCCAGCCGGTGTGGCGCAAGGCCGACGTGCTGCTGACGCCGACGGCCGGGACCATCTACACCATCGCCGAGGTGGAAGCCGACCCGATCCGCCTCAACAGCAATCTCGGGACCTACACCAACTTCATGAACCTGCTGGACCTGTGCGGCGTGGCGGTGCCGTCCGGCTTCCAGCCCGACGGTCTGCCCTTCGGCGTGACCCTGGCGGCGCCGGCGTTCGAGGAGGCCCGGGTGCTGGGCATCGCCGCCGCGCTGCACGAGGCGGCGGCGCTGCCGCTGGGCGCCACCGGGGCGCCGCTGCCGCCGGCCGCACCGGCCGCCGAGCCGGTGCCGCGGCGCGGCCACGTGCGGGTCGCCGTGGTCGGCGCCCACATGGCCGGCCTGCCCCTCAACCACGAGCTGACGGAGCGCGGCGGCCGGCTGTTCCGGCACACGCGGACGGCGCCTCTCTACCGGCTGTACGCGCTGCCGGGGCGGCGGCCGGCCCGGCCCGGGATGGTGCGCGTCGGCGAGGGCGGTGCCGCCGTCGCCGTCGAGGTCTGGGAAATGCCGGTCGGCGGCTTCGGCGAGCTGGTGGCCGGAGTCCCGGCGCCGCTCGGCATCGGCACCATGGAGCTGGAGGACGGCAGCCGGGTGCAGGGCTTCCTCTGCGAGGCCTACGCCGCGGCGGAGGCGGAGGACATCACGGACTACGGCGGCTGGCGCGCCTGGCTCGCCCGGTGACGCCGGCTCCCGGCGCACCCCCGGAGGATCGGAACGCCCCGCGCAGCCGGCCGGCCAGCGCGTCGATGTGGGCCGGCCCGGTGCCGCAGCAGCCGCCCAGCACCCGCAGCCCGAAGCGGGCGTGCAGGTCGAGCATGGCCGCGGCGAAATCCTCCGGCGGCTCGCTGTCGAGGCGGTCGAGGGCGACCAGTTCCTCCGGCGGCAGGCGGGAGCCGTTGGCCTTCAGGCCGCGCACCCGGCCGGACGTGGCCGCCGTGAGGGCGGCGGCGCCCAGCGAGGTGTGCACGCAGCTCAGCGCGTAGTAGAGCGGGCGGGGCGAGACCCGCGCGTCGACCGTCCGGACGAGGGTGTCGAGGGGCGTGCCGTCGAGCAGGGTGCCGTCGCCGCGCACCACGACGCTCAGCGCGTAGGGCAGGCCGGTGGCGGCCATGGCGCGGGCGGCGCCGACGCTCTCCGGGGCGGCCGGGAAGGCGGGGGCGAACAGCAGGTCGACGCCGGCCGCGGCCAGCGCCTCGGCCTGGGTGCGGTGGTAGGCGGCGGCGACGTCCTCGGCGGCCCCCTCCGCGGGCCGGTAGGCGTCGCCGCGCGGGCCGATGACCCCGGCGATGAAGACCTTCCCGGCATAGGCGCCGAGGGTGGCGCGCAGCGCCTGCAGCAGGGCCGCGCAGGCCGTGTTGACCCGGCGCACGCCGTCGGGCAGGGGCAGGCCGGCGGCGGCGATCCGGTCGGGATGGGCGCGGAAGGTCGGCGTGCCGACGATCATCGGCACGCCGTGGCGCCGCCCCACCTCGAGATAGTCGGCGTAGAGCCGTTCCATCGCGGCGCCGCCCTCGCCGCCCGCCAGCACCAGCCCGGCGACCTCGAGCTGGGGGTGCAGGGGAAGGGCGGTCTCGTAGAGGATGCGGGTCTCGATCCCGCCGTCCGTGAGGATGAACGGTTCCGCCGCCAAGGCCTCGGCAAATCGCGCCATGCTCTCCGTCCTCGCCGCGTCGTCCCAGGGGATTCGGACGGCCACTGCACCACCGCCGCCGACCGCGGTCAACCTTATGGCGGAGCGCCCCTTTCCGTTGACAAAAGGGGGGTAGGCAAGTGCAATGGCGACGACGACGGTAACGCCGTGCGGATGCCGACCGTGCGCCGCGCGATCGACAACGGTGAGGGGCTCCATGAAGAAACGAATCGCTCTCGGCGTCATCGGCGCCGCGATCGCCGCCACGCTGGCCGGTGCCGCTTCGGCGCAGGACAAGAAGCCGGTCAACATCTACATCTGGAACGACTATCTCGGCGAGACGACGCTCGACGACTTCACCAAGGCGACGGGCTACCCGACGAACGTCGACCTCTACGACAGCCTGGAACTGCTGGAGCAGAAGGTGCTGGTGGGGCGCTCCGGCTACGACGTGATCGTGCCGACGGTGCAGCCCACGGGCTCGCGCATGATCCAGGCCGGCGTGCTCGCCCCGCTCGACAAGTCGAAGCTGTCCAACTACGGCAACGTCGACCCCAAGGTGCTGAAGCAGCTCGAGAGCGCCGATCCCGGCAACAAGTACCTCGTGCCCTATCTCGGCGGCACCGTCGGCATCGGCATCCTGCCGGAGAAGATCAAGGCGCTGATGCCCGACGCGCCGCTCGACAGCTGGGACCTGATCTTCAAGCCGGAGGTGGCGAAGAAGCTGGCGCCGTGCGGCATCACCCTGCTCGATTCGGCGATCGACGTCATCCCCACCGTGCTGGCCTATCTCGGCATCGACCCGAATTCCGAGAAGAAGGAGGACCACGACCGGGCCGAGGCGCTGCTGACGTCGGTGCGCCCCTACATCAAGCAGTTCGTCACCGGGCAGAACATCAACCTGCTTGCCGGCGGCGACGCCTGCGTGGTGATGGCCTACTCCGGCGACGTGCTGCAGGCGCAGACCCGCGCCGAGGAGGCCGGCAGCGGCGTCAAGGTGGAGTACGTCATTCCCAAGGAAGGCGCGCAGGCGTGGTGGGACGCGCTGGGCATCCCGGCCGACGCCCCCAACAAGGACGGCGCCCACGCGCTGATCGACTTCGTGCTGAAGCCGGAGGCGATGGTCGGCATCACCAACTACGTCATGTACGGCAACGCCGTGCCGGCGACGCTCGCGTCGCTGGACGAGTCGGTGAAGACCAACCCGGCCATCTTCCCGCGCGAGGAGCAGAAGGAGAAGCTGTTCTCGCTGAAGTCCGTGAAGACTCCGGTCGAGCGCATGCGCACGCGTCTGTGGACCAAGGTGAAGACCGGCCAGTAAGCGGGGGAGCCCGCCGCTTTCCCGGACCACGCCCCGGTTCTCCCCAGCGGTCCGCCGCCGGGCGAGGCCGGGGTGTCGCGTTCCTTGTCCGTCCCGTCTAGCGAGGGAAATGCCGGGCATGGCCCAGCCGATCCGCAAGCCGACCCGCCTGGAGCCGTGGCAGGATTCCGAGGCGGTCCCCTACATCCGCATCGAGCGGGTGACCAAGAGGTTCGGCGACTTCGTCGCCGTCGACGACGTCTCCCTGAACATCTACCGCGGCGAGTTCTTCGCCCTGCTGGGCGGCTCCGGCTCCGGCAAGACCACCCTGCTGCGCATGCTGGCCGGATTCGAGACGCCCAGCGAGGGGCGCATCGCCATCGACGGCGTCGACATGGCCGGCATCCCGCCCTACGAGCGGCCGGTCAACATGATGTTCCAGTCCTACGCCCTGTTCCCGCACATGAGCGTGGAGCAGAACGTGGCCTTCGGGCTGAAGCAGGACGGCGTGCCGCGCGACGAGATCCGCGAGCGGGTGGCGGCGATGCTCGACCTGGTCCAGCTCGGCCGCTTCGCCAAGCGCCGCCCGCACCAGCTCTCGGGCGGCCAGCGCCAGCGCGTCGCGCTCGCCCGCTCGCTGGTCAAGCGGCCCAAGCTGCTGCTGCTGGACGAGCCGCTGGGGGCGCTCGACCGCCGCCTGCGCGAGCAGACGCAGTTCGAGCTGGTGAACATCCAGGAGAAGCTCGGCGTCACCTTCGTGGTCGTCACGCACGACCAGGAGGAGGCGATGACCATGTCCACCCGCATCGCCGTGATGAACCAGGGCTACATCACCCAGGTCGGCACGCCGACGGAGATCTACGAGTATCCCAACTCCAAGTTCGTCGCCGAGTTCATCGGCTCGGTCAACATGTTCGAGGGCCGGGTGATCGAGGACGAGCCCGACCACGTGCTGGTGCGCTCCGAGACGGCGGGCTGCGACCTCTACATCAGCCACGGCGTGCCGGCGCCGCTCGGCACCCAGGTGTGGGTCGCCGTGCGCCCGGAGAAGATCATGCTGTCCAAGGAGCCGCCGGCCGACGCCGCGGCGGACGGGCGCAACGTGACCACCGGCACGGTGCGCGAGATCGCCTATCTCGGCGACATGTCGATCTACCTGATCGAGTTGAGGAGCGGCACCACGGTGCGGGTGACCATGCCCAACGTCACCCGGCGCACCGAGCTGCCGATCACCTGGGACGACCAAGTGTACCTGAGCTGGCGCCCCTTCGCCGGCGTCGTGCTGACCCAGTGAGCGGAGGACGGGCATGAGCCGTCAGGGTTTCGTTCCCCTCGGCGACCGCATGAGCGAGGGCACGCCCCCCGCCGTGATGGACGGTCCCTACGGGCTGCTGGACGCGCTGAAGCGGGGCCTGCGGCGGCTCGGCCTGACGGGGCGGGCGCTGGTGCTGGCGGTGCCCTACCTGTGGCTGCTGCTGTTCTTCCTGATCCCCTTCCTGATCGTCTTCCGCATCAGCTTCTCCGAGGCGGTGATCGCCCAACCGCCCTACTCGGGCCTGTTCGAGTGGCTGGAGAACCCGGATTTCGGCGAGCTGAAGCTGCAGATCACGCTGAGCCTCACCAGCTACATGCGGCTCATCACCGACGACCTCTACGTCGTGGCGTACCTGTCGTCGATGAAGATGGCGGCCGTGTCGACGCTGCTGTGCCTGGCGATCGGCTACCCCATGGCCTACGCCATCGCCCGGGCGCGCCCGTCCTTGCGCGGGCCGCTGATGATGCTGGTGGTGCTGCCCTTCTGGACGTCGTTCCTGATCCGCGTGTACGCCTGGATCGGCATCCTCAAGGCCAACGGCATCATCACCGGCGTCCTGTCGTCGCTCGGGCTGGTGGGCGAGAACTTCGAGATCCTGTACAGCGAGACCGCCGTCTACATCGGCATCACCTACACCTATCTGCCCTTCATGATCCTGCCGCTGTACGCGACCCTGGAGAAGATGGACCTCACCCTCCTGGAGGCGGCGGCCGACCTCGGCTGCCGGCCGTGGAAGGCGTTCCTCACCGTCACCCTGCCGCTGTCCCTGCCGGGCATCGTCGCCGGCTCGCTCCTGGTGTTCATCCCGGCGGTCGGCGAGTTCGTCATCCCCGAGCTGCTGGGCGGGCCGGACACGCTGATGATCGGCCGCGTGCTGTGGAACGAGTTCTTCGCCAACCGCGACTGGCCGGTGGCCTCGGGGGTGGCGATCGCCCTGCTGCTGTTCCTGGTGGTGCCGATCATGGTGTTCCAGTACGTGCAGGGACGCCAGCAGGAGGCGGAGGCGCGGCGATGAAACGGTTCGGCTTCCTGTCGTGGGCGCTGTGGTTCGGCTACGCCTTCCTCTACGTGCCGATCGCCCTGCTCGTCATCTACTCCTTCAACGACAGCCGGCTGGTGACCATCTGGGGCGGCTTCTCCACCCGCTGGTACGGCGAGCTGCTGCGCGACGAGCAGCTCCTCGAGGCGGCCGGGCTGTCGCTGCAGATCGCCGCCACCTCGGCCAGCATCGCCGTCGTGCTGGGGACCATGGCCGGGCTGGCGATGGCCCGCTTCGGCCGCTTCCGCGGCCGCACCATGTTCGGCGGCATGATCACGGCCCCCCTGGTGATGCCCGAGGTGATCACCGGCCTGTCCCTGCTGCTGCTGTTCGTCGCCATGGAGCAGCTCGTCGGCTGGCCGGGCGGGCGCGGCGTCACCACCATCACCATCGCCCACACCACCTTCACCATGGCCTACGTGGCGGTGATCGTGCAGTCGCGCCTGGTCAGCCTGGACGAGAGCCTGGAGGAGGCGGCGATGGACCTGGGGGCGCGGCCGGCCAAGGTGTTCTTCGTCATCACCCTGCCGATCATCTCGCCGGCCATCGTGTCGGGCTGGCTGCTCGCCTTCACCCTGTCGCTCGACGACCTGGTGATCGCCAGCTTCGTCTCCGGACCCGGCTCGACCACCCTGCCGATGGTGATCTTCTCCAGCGTCAAGTTCGGCGTCAGCCCGAAGATCAACGCGCTGGCGACCATCATCGTGCTGGTCGTCGCCACCGGCATCTTCGTCGCCAGCCTGTGGATGGCCCGGCAGGAAAAGCAGAGGCGGCGCGACGAGCAAATGGCGCTGCAGGGCGGCTGAAATCGCCCGATCCGGTCCGGACGGTCATGCGTGCCCCGCATGGCCGTCCGGCGTCGCCTGGAACATTGCGTTCGGGACTGCTATTCTTCACGCATCGTCAACTGCGAACGAGGCGTGCCGTGCACACCGTCCTTTGGTTTCCGATGATCCGTCTGGGTTTTGCCAACCCCTTTGCCAATCTTTTCGCGCTCCGCCGCCGCCGCGACCGCCGTCCGGCCGCCGCGCCTTAAGGTTTTCCCCTCCCGGGGGCAGGCCTGCCTCCGCCATCCCCACCGTTGCCAAACCGTCGCCCGCCTGTTTAGGGTTTCGCGCAGACGGAACGGTGCGCCCGAACCACAAGCACAAGCGCGGCGCCGAACGGGGAGAGGCAGACCATGACGACACCCGCCGCAGACGGTTTCTACATGCCCGGCGAGTGGGAGCCCCATGCCCGCTGCTGGATGGCCTGGCCCTGCCGGACCGAGACCTGGCCGGCGCTGGCCGCCGACGGCAGCGGCGAGGGGATCGAGGCGGCCCGCCTCGCCTACGCCGAGGTCGCCAAGGCGATCGCCCGATTCGAGCCGGTGACCATGATCTGCGACCCCGACGACGTGCCGGAGGCCTCGCTGGCCTGCGGCGGCAGCGGGGTGCAGATCCTGCCCATGCCGATCTCCGATTCGTGGATCCGCGACACCGGCCCCAGCTTCCTCGTCGACGGCAAGGGGCGGGCCGCCGGCGTCCACTGGCGTTTCAACGCCTGGGGCGGCAACTACGCCGATTGCGCCAAGGACCAGGACATCGGCCGGCTGGTCCTGGAGCACCAGAAGCTGCCGCGCTACGCCGCCCCCCTGGTGATGGAGGGCGGCGCCTTCCATGTCGACGGCGAGGGCACGCTGCTGACCACCGAGCAGTGCCTGCTCAACCCCAACCGCAACCCGAACCTGTCGCGCGGCGAGATCGAGACCCTGCTGAAGGACCATCTCAGCGTCTCCAGCGTGGTCTGGCTGGGCGAAGGCTACCAGGACGACGAGACCGACGGGCACGTCGACGAGATCGCCCTGTTCGTCAAGCCGGGCGTCGTCATGGCCGTCGTCACCGACGATCCGGCCGATCCCAATTTCCGCATCTTCCAGGACAACCTGGACCGCCTGAAGAAGGCGCGCGACGCCCAGGGGCGGGAGCTGGAGATCATCCCGGTCCGCCAGCCGCCGCGGCGCGACCGCGACGGGGTGCGCCTGACCCTGTCCTACACCAACCTCTACATCGCCAACGGCGGCATCGTCATGCCGGCCTTCGAGGACGCCGCCGACGACGAGGCCTACCGCACCGTGCGCAAGGCCTTCCCCGACCGCGAGGTGATCCAGATCCCGGCGCTCGACATCGTCCGCGGCGGCGGCGGCATCCACTGCATAACGCAGCAGCAGCCGACGGCCTGACGACGCTCGGACGGACACCGCGACCCGCACCCAGCCGAGGACGCCGCATGCCTCCCCGCCTCCGCCCCCCTCGCCCCACACCCGGATGAGCGACGATCCGCTGACCCGGCTGCGTGCGGCGGTCGACCACCACCAGGCCGGACGACTGAGCGAGGCGGAGCCCCGGTACGCCGCTCTGGCGGCGGACTTCCCCGGCTTTGCGGATGCGCTTCACCTGTACGGCGTTCTCTGCGCGCAGACCGGCCGCAACGCCCGCGCCGTGGAGCTGATCGGCAGCGCCATTGCCCGCAACGGCAACGTCGCCGCCTATCACGCCAACTTCGCACGGGCGCTGCGCGCCGAGGGGCGGCTGCCGGAGGCGGCCGACAGCCTGCGCCGTGCCATTGCCCTTCAGCCGGCGGCGGACGCCTTCTTCAGCTTGGGCAACGTGCTGAAGCAGGCCGGGCAGACCGCCGAGGCCGCGGAGCGGTACCGGGACGCGCTGGCCCTGAAGCCCGATTTCGTCGAAGCCCGCATCAACGCGGCCGCCGCGCTCGATGCGCTCGGGCGCCGGAACGAGGCGCTGGCGCACCTGCGCCTCGCGTTGGCCAGCGCGCCGGCCAACCCCACGGTGCTGTTCAACCTCGCCCGCACGGAACAGGCGTTCGGAGCCCGGGACCGAGCCGCCGCCGGCTACCGCCGCGCCCTGCGCGCGGCACCCGGATTCGAGGAGGCGGCCGGGAATCTCGGCGCGGCTCTGCTCGACGCCGGCCGCCCCGCCGCCGCGTCGGCGGTTCTGCGCCGTCTCGTCGCACTGACGCCGGACCGGCCGGACCGGTTGCTGCCTCTCGCCACCGCGCTGGCCGACGCCGGCTCCTGCGAGGCGGCGCTGACCGCCTTCCGCCGCCTGATGGCGCTGACGCCGGAAGACCCCACCCCGTGGCAGCGCTCGGCCGAAACGCTGGAGGCCGCCGGCCGGCTCGCCGACGTCGCGGCCGTCCTCGTCGAGGTGGGCCGCCTCGGCCGGCGCGGCCGGTTCCATTGGAAGACCGCCTACTATCATCTGGTGCGCCTGTGCAACACGCTGCTGGCCGCCGGGCGCTCCGACCGTGTGGCGGCGCTGCTGCCGGCGGTCATCGAGGCGTGGCGCGGCGTGGATTCCGAGCTGCAGGCCTGGGCGATGTTCCTGCACGGTTCGCTGGCCGTACGGCGGGGCGACCTCGGGACGGCGCGCGACGCCTTCGCGGCGGCGCAGCCGTACCTGCCGTTCCTGGTCCACGTGCCTCTGGGCGACGCGTTCGCCGGTCGCGTCGAGGCCCTGCCGGCCGCGGTGGCGGCGGAGTCGGAGGCGGCCTTCGTGGCGGAGGCCGTCGTCCAACCCGGCACCGCGCCGGTGGTGGTCGCGGCCTGCGATGCCGGCTACCTCCGCCGCTTCGCCCCGCTGTACCTGTCGACGCTGGAACGGTTCGCCGCTTCGGGACAGGTGGTCCATCTGCACGTGATCGATCCGGCGCCCGACACGCCGGCGGTCATCGCCACGCTGACCGCCGGCCTGCGCCGCTGCCGCCTGGGCTGGAGCCACGAGGCGGCGCCGGCCGGGCTGGGTGCCGGAGCGCGGACCACCTACTACACCTTCGCCCGGTTCCTGCGGCTGGGCGAGCTGGCCGCCCGCTATCGCGCGCCGCTGCTGGTCACCGACATCGACGCCTGCATCCTCGCCGACCCGGCGGCCTTCACGGCGCCGCTCACCGGGGACCGCCCGCTGGCCTTGCAGCATTTTCCCGGCAATCTGGCGCGGCTGTACGACGGCGTCGGCGGCGGCCTGGTGGCGCTGCTGCCGGAGCCGCCGGTGCTGGCCCTGTTCGATCGCGTCCGGCGCTTCCTTCTGTCGTGGACGGCGGAGCGGACGCTGTTCTACTTCCTCGACCAGATCGCCCTGGTGGCGGGGCTCGACGACGCGGTCCGCCGCGGCGTGGCCCCGGGCATCCTGTCGGTCCGTGCGGAGGGCCGTCTGTTCCTCTGCGGGGACGGCCGGTTCGTGCAGATCCTCGACGAAAAGAACCGGCCGGACTACGACCGGACCGTGCGGACGCTCGTCGACGCCCTGGGGACCGCGGGGCCGTCCGCCGAACCGCATGCCGAGCGCGAGCGCATCCTGCGCGCCTTGGGGATCGCCGGCTGAACCGCGGGCCGGACCGGTGAGGTCAGCGCCGGTCCGCCGCCAGCGGCGGCAGCACCGCCAGGGTGACGCTGCCGGCCACCGCGATCACCGCGGTGACCGCGGCCAGCGGCACCAGGCCCAGCGTGATGAAGGGGGCCGCCGCCGCGGTGCCGAGGGCGCTCACGGCGAGGATCGCCAGCATCACCAGCGCCGCGCCGCGGGCATCGTCGCCGCGGGCGGCCACCACCGCCTGGTGGAAGCCCGGCGGGCCGCTGATGCCGAGCCCGACGTTGAGCGGGATCGACAGCACCGCCAGCAGGCGCGGCGTGTCGCCGCCGGCGAGCGCGTAGAGCAGGAGGCCGCCCGCCCCGGCGCTGGCGACCGTCGTGCCGAGCCGGATCATCCGCTCCGCCCCGAACCGCGCGGCGAGCCGGCCGGACAGGTTGGCGAACAGCATGAAGAAGGCGATGCCGACGATCTGCATCAGGATGAAGTCGTCGAGGGTCCCTTCCAGGGAGCCGACGATCACCGCCGGCGCGCCGAACACGAAGACCAGCAGGGCGCCCAGCACGCAGGCCTGGCGCAGCGCGTAGCGCAGGAACACCGCGTCGCCCAGCAGCGCGCCGTAGCCGCCCGCGCCCGGCGTCCGGGCGGCGCCGGCGGGCAGCCGGCCGCGCAGGACCAGCACCGCGACCGCGGCCGCCAGCGCCAGTGCGGCCAGGCCGGCGAACGTCCCCTGCCAGCCGAACCAGCGCACCAGCCAGACGCCGGCGACCGGCGCGAAGGCCGGGGTCAACGCCTCGACGCTGCCGAGCAGGCCGAGCGCCCCGACCGCCCGGGCATCGCCGTAGAGCCGCCGGATCATGCCCGGCGCGAACACCGCGGCGGCCGCGCCGGCGGCTCCCTGGACGACCCGCAGGGCGATCAACGCCTCCATCGACGGGACCGCCGTCGCCAGGGCCGAGGTGACGGCATAGAGCAGCAGCGATCCGGCGAGCAGCGACCGCTGGTCGTGGCGTGCCCCCAGCTCGCCGAACGCCAGCAGGCCCAGCGCGGTGCCGGCGACGAACGCGGCGAGCACGAGCTGGGCCTGCGCCGGACTGCCGTCCAGCACCGCCGGCAGGTCGGGCACCGCCGGCAGCACGAGGTCGACTCCGGCGATGCCGAGGATGGTGCCGCTGACGATCAGGGCGAATCCCGGTGCCGTCCGTGTCCGGCCGGACGCGGTGGGGGAGAGGAGTGGCTCGGTCATGGCGGATGCGGTCCCTGTCGCGGCGGACCGCATACATCCTACATCGGAATGGTTCTGGCAAGAGTGTGCACGACCCTGCCGAAGGCCTGAGCGGCCTCCCGCCGCGGTGCCTCCGCCGCCGCGGCGGTGTTCGCGCCGGCGCCGCGGAGCCCGGCGGGGAACCCGTCGACTCACACAGTGAGGGACGTCGACTGGTCGACCGGGGCCGCGCCGGTACGCGCCGTCCTGATCGTGGCGTTCAGCACCAACGGGGTGGCTTGGCCGGCGATGCCGCGGATGAGCTGGACCACCTTCGATCCGCGTGGTCCCGAGCCCTGTTCACGTGCCGGATTTCGCCGTTTCGTCCGCGACGACGGCGGTGATCTCGTCGGCGCAGGCGCCGCAGGGCTCCACCTTGAAATGGTCGTAGACGGCGTCGGCGTCGGACAGGCCCTTCTCGGCGACGGCTTTGCGGATCGTCTTCTCCGTGAGGTCGTAGCATTGGCAGAGGGACATCGGGGCGGCTCCGTGGCTTTGGCGTCAGCAATGGGCGGCGGGGGCGGCGGCCGGGCCGTCGACCGTCGCGGCGAAGGCGGCGAGGTGCGCGGCGATGGAGTGCAGCAGGGACAGGGCGAATTCCAGGTTTTTCCCGTCGAGGAACGGCGACAGGGCGTCGCGGCAGCCGGCGGTGTCGCCGCAGCCGGCGCAGGTGACGGCCCGCACGAAGGCGTGCTCCTCCGCGGTCAGGCGTTTGCAGGCCACGGGCCGGAGCTCGATGTCGCAGCGCGCGTGCTCGGCCAGCACCGTCATCAGGCCGTCCAGCGCCATCAGCAGGCTGCGGCCGGCGCGCTGGCCCAGCCGGGCGCCCAACGGTTCCATCCTGATCCACCAGGATTGGCGCTCGAAGTGCCAGAGTCGCATGGCCACCACGAAGGCGCGGGTGGACGGGGGCAGGGCCAGGGTCTGCGGCATGGACGTCACCTCCGGTCTCGGGGCGTACAGACTGAATGATATTGCGAATTATTCGCATTTCTGCCATGCGGTGAAATGCCGCGGCGCATGGAACGGCTGCCCGTCACCCCTCGGCGAAGCCGGCGGCGAGGTGGTCGATCAGGCTGCGGACCGCCGGCACCAGCCCGCGTCGCGAGGGGAAGACGGCATGGATGAGGCCGGCCGGCGGGTTCCAGTCGGTGAGCACGGCGACGAGCGCGCCGTCGGCGAGGTCGTCCTGGACGAGGAACTGGGGCAGGCGGACGAGCCCGAGCCCGGCCACGGCGGCGCGGCGCAGCGTCTCCATGTCCTCGGTGACGAGGCGGGGGAGGTGGGGGACCGCCACCAGGGTGCCGTCCGGCCCCCGCAGCCGCCACAGGTGCTCGCCGGAAGCCGGCAGGTCGAGGCTGTCGAAGGCGGCGAGGTCTGCAGGGGTCTGCGGCGGGCGGCGCCCGGCGAACAGCGACGGTGCCCCGACGAGAACGTGGGCGCTGGGGGCCAGCGGGCGGACCACCAGGTCGCTGTCGTCGAGCGGCGGAATCCGCACCCGCAGGGCCAGGTCGAAGCCCTCCTCGATGACGTCGACCCGCCGCATCGTCGCCTCGGCGTGCAGGCGCACCCGGGGGTGGGCCGCCATGAACGCCGTCAGCATCGCCCCGACGTGGCTTTGCAGCAGGGGCCCAGGACAGCTCAGGCGGACCTGGCCCTGCGGCTCCGTCCGCACGCGGTCGACCGCCTCCTGGGCGGCCTCCGCCTCGGCGACCACCGCCAGGCAATGGCGGTGGTAGTTCTGGCCGATCTCGGTGACGGCGAAGCGGCGGGTCGAGCGCTGGATCAGCCGGACGCCGAGACGCTCCTCGAGGGCGGCGATGCGCCGGCTCAGCTTCGACTTGGGCAGGCCCAGCGCCCGGCCGGCGGCGGCGAAGCCGCGGTGCTCGACCACCTTGGCGAAGAGGTAGAGGTCGTTCAGGTCCTGCATCGCCGCGTCCCGCCGATCGTTCCATCCATGGGACGATGCGTAGCGGAATTGCCGCCTGACCGCAAATCCGTTCCGCCCGTAGATTCGGCGCAGAGGATCAACGGCGCCGTGGCGCCATTCGGGAGAACGGCAATGAGAATTCTGCACATCGATTCCAGCGCGCTGGGCGGCGCGTCCGTGTCGCGTGCGCTGACCGCCGAGGTGGTTGCCGCGCTGACGGCGGGTGAGCCGTCGGCGGAGGTGGTGCACCGCGACCTCGTCGCCGATCCGCCCGACCATCTGTCGCCGGAGCTGGTGACGGTGGTGAAGTTCCGCAACCTCGACGACCTGAACGAGCGGCAGCGCCGCGAACTCGCCCTGACGGACACCCTGGTGGACGAGTTCCTGGCGGCCGACACCGTGGTGATCGGCGCGCCGATGTACAATTTCTCGGTGCCGACCCAGCTCAAGGCCTGGCTCGACCGCATCGCCCAGGCCGGGCGCACCTTCCGCTACACCGCGGACGGTCCGGTCGGGCTGGCCGGCGGCAAGCGGGTGGTCATCGTGTCGTCGCGCGGCGGCAAGTACGCGGGGACGCCGGTGGAGGGCGCACTCGACCACCAGGAAGCGTTCCTGCGCGCCGTGCTCGGCTTCTTCGGCGTCACCGACGTGACGGTGATCCGTGCCGAGGGCACCGCCATGGGCCCCGAGGCGCGCGAGCGGGCGTTCGCCGAGGCGCGGGGCCAGATCGAACGCCTTGACCTGCGCGCGGCCGCCTGAGGGCCGTCCCGCCGTCCTTCCGAGTGCCTGCCGCCGGGACGTCGGCGATTCCTCCGGGTTGACGGATGCGGGGCCGGGTGCGTCATATCCGCCCCGCACGACCACCAGGGAGGACCGCCGATGACCGGCACGGCGCTCGTTCTGCTGTCCGGCGGCCAGGACTCGGCGACCTGCCTGGCCTGGGCGCTCGACCGCTTCGACCATGTGGAGACGGTGGGGTTCGACTACCGGCAGCGCCACGCCGTCGAGCTCGCCTGCCGCGCCTGGGTGCGCGCGGGCTTGGCCGCGCTCGACCCGGGCTGGGCGGCGCGGCTGGGCGAGGACCATATGCTCGACGCCGGCGTGCTGGCCGACCTCGGCGAGACGGCGATGACCGCCGATGTCGAGATCCGCACGACCGCGGCGGGCCTGCCCTCCACCTTCGTCCCCGGCCGCAACCTGCTGTTCTTCACCCTGGCCGCCGCCATCGCCTACCGGCGCGGCCTGAAGCACCTGGTCGGCGGCATGTGCGAGACCGACTATTCCGGTTATCCCGACTGCCGCGACGACACCATCAAGTCCCTCCAGGCCTCCCTCAACCTCGGCCTGGAGAGCCGTCTCGTCCTGCACACGCCGCTGATGTGGCTCGACAAGGCGGCGACCTGGGCGCTGGCCGAGGAACTCGGCGGCCGGCCTCTGGTCGCGCTGATCGCCGAGGACACCCACACCTGCTACAAGGGCGACCGCGAGCACCGCCACGCCTGGGGCTACGGCTGCGGCGACTGCCCGGCCTGCGCGCTGCGCCGCGACGGCTACGCCGCCTACGCGGCCCGGCGCGGCACCGCCGCCTGACAGGGCGCCGAGGTCCGGGCCGGACAAACCCGCTTAGCACGGAAGGCAAGGGAACGCCGACGGCGGGCGGATGTTGCCGGAATGCCGTGCTCCATCACAGCGCCGAGGACTTCGCCATGAAGCGACCGAGTTCCACCGCCCTGGCCGCCGCCCTGTTCGCCGCCGCGGCCGTGGGCGTCGCCCTGGCCCGGCCGCGCGTCGCGCCGTCCGGTCCGCGGGCGCGTCCCGCCGGGGGACGCAAGAGCGGGCGCACCCGGGCCCTCGAATCCGGCGCGCACCTCCTGCAGGGGCACTGGCCGCTGGACGACTTCGACGTCTACCTCGTCGGCTTCCATCCCATGAAGGACGATCCCGAACGGCAGTGCGAGGCGCACCATTTCTGCCGCCAGGTCAACGAGGACTTCATCGAGTGCGCGCTGTTCGACGGCAACACCGCCGACGCCAACCTCGTCGGCGTCGAGTACATCATCTCCGAGCGCCTGTTCGAGACGCTGCCGCCGGAGGAGCGGCCCTACTGGCACCCGCACAACGCCGAGATCCTGTCGGGCCAGCTCGTCGCCCCCGGCCTGCCGGAGGTGGCGGAGCACGCGCTGATGCGCTCGAAGATGAACAGCTACGGCAAGACCTGGCACCTCTGGGACACCGGCGGCACCCACGGCGAGGGCGATCCCCTGCCGGTCGGCGAGGCCAGGCTGATGTGGTCGTTCAGCCGGCTCGGCGAGGCGCGGGACTGGCTGATCCGGGAGCGCGACCGCCGCATGGGCGTCGACACCGAGGCCAAGCGTCGGGCCCGCGCCGATCTCACCGGCGACGCCCGCCCGCAGGAAGGGGTGGACGCGCTGCGCGGCCGCTACGCCGGCCCGACCCGCGAGATTCCCGGCGTGCTCGACAAGGCTTCGGCCCGCGCCGCCGCGGCGCCCGGCACGCCGGCGCCGCGGCGGTAGCGGGCGCCCGCCTCAATGGCGGGCGTAGACGGTGGGGCCGCCGGCGCCGCCGAAGGTCAGGACCTCGTACGGCTCGCCCGGGTTGTCCATCCCCGGCGCGCTCTGCGGCATGCCGGGCACGGCGAGCCCCTTCACCGCCGGCCTTTCCGTCAGCAGGCGGCGGACGTCGGCGGCGGGGACGTGGCCCTCGACGACGTAGCCGTCGACCACCGCGGTGTGGCACGAGCCCATGGTCTCCGGCACGCCCTTCTCGGCCTTCAGCGGCCAGACGTCGTCCATCTCGTGGACGCGCAGGGTGAAGCCGGCGGCCTTCATGTGGTCGATCCAGCCGCCGCAGCAACCGCAGGTCGGCGATTTCCAGACCTCGACCACCGTGCCGGCCGCGGCCGGCGCGCTGGTCAGCGCCGGGATGCCGACGGCGACGCCGCCCAGAAGGACGGCACCGGCGGCGCCGGCGAGAAGGAGTGTCCTGCGTTTCATGGCGTGTCTCCTCGAACGTGGCCGCCGCGCTCGGAGCGGCGGCGGCGGTTTTCACATCATGGCCACGGCGCCGGCCAGCGGCCGGCTTGGAATGTCGGGAATGGGAAAATCGGCCGGCGGCCCCGACGGGGGCCGGTCAGGCCGTGATGCGCGGCGGCGGCAGGGCCGGAGGCACGCCGACGCCCTCGGGCAGCCCGGCGGGCGCCAGGGCGACCGGATCGGCGGCGCGGGACGGGGCGGCGAGCATCCCGCCGGCGGGAAGGGCGGCCAGCGCCGGAACGCACGGTGCGCTCACGCAGCAGGAGGCGTCGGTGCTGCCGGAGACCGGGGGTGGCGGACAGGGAGTGTCGTCGCCCAAGGCGGTCCGTGACGGCGCAGCGGTGGCATCGGTTCCGACGCAGGCGTCGTGCGTGCCATGGGCCGCGGGGTGGGCGACGCCGCCGGAGACGACCGGAACCGCAAGCAGGGCTAGCGTCAGCAGCCCTGCGAGGAGGATCCTGGTTGTCGCGACCAAACGGCCCATCCGCACACCCCTTCCGGTCCCGGCGTCGGAAATGCCGGGCGGCACCGCATCCGGCCCCGTCCCGTCACCGTCAGCCTGACACGCGGCCGTCGCCTTGATCAAGATCATCCGGTGCGGCGATTGGCCGTGCCGCCCCGGCGCGAAACGGCCGCGCGGCCCGCCGGTTGAGGTGGGAAGACGGAACCGGACGTGCAAGGAGGCAAACCCGCCATGGGACAGCACACGGATGTGCGCCGGCCGGCGCGCGACGTCCTCGATGACCATCTCCGGACCTCGCGGAGCGAACCGGTGCAGGAGGATCTGGAACGCAACTTCGCTCCCGACCTGGTGGTGCTGACCCGCTGGGGGGTGTTCCGCGGCTACGACGGCATGAGGCAGCTCGCGGCCAAGCTGCGCCGCGAACTGCCCGACGCCCGCTTCTCCTACGACACCGTGGCGATGGAGAACGGCGTCGGGTTCCTGGCCTGGAAGGGCCGGGGGGCGAACGGCGCCCGCGTCGAGGACGGGGCCGACAGCTACGTCGTCCGCGATGGCCGCATCGTCGCCCAGACCATCCATTACACCGTGACCGGCGGGTAGGGGCGAACCGGCGGCGCGGGGGCGACGAAACGCGCCTTGACCTTCCCGTCGCTGGAAGCCCCATCTCTCTGTGCAGCATGGAAAAACGACGGAGCCGGGCATGGCTGAGGTGGCTGCACAGGACCGGACGGCGCGGCAGGCGCCGGCGTCCGGTACGATCGACATCGGCATCGGCGGCATGACCTGCGCCTCCTGCGTCGGGCGCGTCGAGAAGGCCATCCGGCGGGTGCCGGGCGTCACCGACGTCGCGGTCAACCTGGCGACGGAACGGGCGCACGTGGCCTTCGCCGGCGCGCCGGACCCGGCCGCCGTGGCCGAAGCGATCGACGCCGCCGGCTTCGAGGCGGCGGCCAGCGGGATCGACCTGCGGATCGACGGGATGACCTGCGCGTCGTGCGTCGGCCGGGTGGAGAAGGCGCTGAAGCGGGTGCCCGGCGTGACCGCCGCGTCGGTCAACCTCGCCACCGAACGGGCCCACGTCACCGGCCATGCCATCGACGCGGCCCGGCTGGTCGAGGCGGTGGAGGCCGCCGGCTTCGGCGCGACCCCCGTGTCCGAGGAGCAGGCGGCCGCCGCCGCCCCGGCGGAGGCCGCCGACCGCAGCCGCCGCGAGCTGCTGCACGTGGTCACCGCGGCGCTCCTGTCGCTGCCCCTGGTCGCCGGCATGGCGGGTGACCTGCTGGGGCTGGCGCTCATGCCGCCGGGCTGGCTGCAGTTCGCGCTGGCGACGCCGGTCCAGTTCGTCCTGGGCTGGCGCTTCTACCGGGCGGGCTACAAGGCGGTGCGCGCCGGCACCGGCAACATGGACCTGCTGGTGGCGCTCGGCACCTCGGCCGCCTGGGGCCTCAGCACCTGGACCCTGCTGACCGGGGCGCACGGTGGCCACGCGGCGCTCTATTTCGAGGGATCGGCCGTCCTCATCACCTTCGTGCTGCTGGGCAAGTGGCTGGAGGCCCGGGCCAAGGGCCAGACGGCGGCGGCGATCCGCGCCCTGATGGGGCTGCGGCCCGACACCGCGCGGCTGCGCCGCGGCGGCGCCGACGTCGAGGTGCCGGTCGGGCAGGTGCGGCCGGGCGACCTGGTGGTGGTCCGCCCGGGCGAGCGGATGCCGGTGGACGGCACGGTCGTCGAGGGCGCCGGCAGCGTCGACGAGAGCATGCTGACGGGCGAGCCGCTGCCGGTCGAGAAAGGGGAGGGCGCCCGGGTGACCGGCGGCTCCATCAACGTCGACGGCCTGCTGCTGGTGCGCACCACGGCGGTGGGCGCCGAGACCATGCTGGCGAAGATCGTCCGCCTGGTGGAGGGGGCCCAGGCGTCCAAGGCGCCGATCCAGCGCACGGTGGACCGGGTCGCCGCCGTCTTCGTGCCGGTGGTCCTGGCGGTCGCCGCGGTGACCCTGGCGGCCTGGTGGGTGGCTTCGGGCGATCCCGAGACGGCCATCATCACCGCCGTGTCGGTGCTGGTCATCGCCTGCCCCTGCGCCCTCGGGCTGGCGACGCCGACGGCCATCATGGTCGGCACCGGCGCCGCCGCCCGCCACGGCATCCTCATCAAGGACGCCGAGGCACTGGAGCGGGCCCACGCCGTCACCGCCGTCGCCTTCGACAAGACCGGCACCCTGACCGAGGGCCGGCCGCGGGTGACCGACCTCGTGCCGGCGGCGGGCGGGGACGAAGCCGCGGTGCTCCGCCTCGCCGCCACGCTCCAGCAGGGCAGCGAGCACCCGCTGGCCCACGCCGTGCGGGCGCGGGCGGACGCCGACGGCCTCGCCGCCGGCACCCTGGCCGATTTCCGGGCGCTGGCCGGGCGCGGCGTGGCCGGCACGGCGGACGGCCGCGCGGTGCTGCTGGGCACGCGCCGCCTGATGGCCGAGAACGGCCTCGCCGACACCGCCCTGGAGGAGCGGGCGGCGGCGCTGGAGGCGTCCGGGCGCACCGTGTCGTGGCTGGCCGAGACGGCGCCGCAGGCGCGGGTGCTGGGCCTCGTCGCCTTCGGCGACACGGTCAAGGAGAGCGCCGGCGAGGCCGTGCGCGCCCTGCACGCCCAGGGCATCGCCGCGGTCATGGTGACCGGCGACAGCCGCGGCGCGGCCGAGGCGGTGGCCGGCGAGCTCGGCATCGACCGCGTGTTCGCCGAGGTGCTGCCCGGCGACAAGGCCGAGGTGGTGGCGACCTTGAAGCGCGAAGGGAAGGTGGTGGCCATGGTGGGCGACGGCATCAACGACGCCCCGGCGCTGGCGGCGGCCGACGTCGGCATCGCCATGGCGACCGGCACCGACGTCGCCATGCACACCGCCGGCGTCACCCTGATGCGCGGCGACCCGGTGCTGGTGGGCGGGGCGGTCGACGTGTCGCGGCGGACCTACGCCAAGATCCGCCAGGGCCTGTTCTGGGCCTTCATCTACAACCTCGTCGGCATTCCGCTGGCCGCCTTCGGCTTCCTCAGCCCGGTCCTGGCGGGCGCCGCCATGGCGCTGAGCTCGGTCAGCGTGGTGCTGAACGCCCTGTCCCTGCGCGGCTGGGCGCCGCGGCAGCGGTGAGGCGAACCCTCCCTCGCCGCCGGCGGGGGAGGGTGGCGCCGAAGGCGCCGGGTGGGGGCTGGGTTCGGCCGGAATCCAGCCCGCCCCTAAGCCGGTCGATGCAGCGGCGCGGGCACGGCCGACGGCACCTTGCCCCCACCTTCCCAACCTCGCGGTTGGGCCCCTTCCTCCCCCGGCGGAGCCGGGGGAGGATGTGGTTGTCAGCGACGATCGAGAGCTGTCGAAGATGGGGGGAGGTCGGGAGCGGGGCGCGACGCGGCCACGCCGCAGGCCTCGGCCAGGATCTCGTAGGAGCGCAGCCGCGCCCGGTGGTCGTGGATGGCCGAAGCCACCATGATCTCGTCGGCGCCGGTGCGCTCGGCGAAGGCTTCCAGCCCGCGCCGGACCGTTTCGGCCGAGCCGACGAAGGAGCAGGCCAGCATGGTGGAGGCGTGGGCCTTCTCCATCGGCGTCCAGTAGTCCTCGATGTCGTCGATGGGCGGCGGAAGCTGGCCGCGGGTGCCGCGCACCAGGTTGGTGAAGCTCTGCTGGACCGAGGTGAAGAGCCGCCGGGCCTCGGCGTCGCTGTCGGCGGCGATCACGTTGACCCCGACCATGGCGTGGGGACGGCGGAGCTGTTCGGACGGCACGAAGGTGTCGCGGTAGAGCGGCAGCGCCTGCATCAGCGCGTCCGGCGCGAAATGCGAGGCGAAGGCGTAGGGCAGGCCGAAGGCGGCGGCGAGCTGGGATCCGAACAGGCTGGAGCCGAGGATCCACAAGGGAACCTCGGTGCCGGTGCCGGGCACCGCCTGCACCCGCTGGCCCGGCTGCAGGGGACCGAGCAGGGCCTGCAGCTCGCGCACGTCCTGGGGGAAGGACTCCGCCGCCATGGGGTCGCGGCGCAGCGCCCGCAGGGTGAGCTGGTCGGTGCCGGGCGCCCGGCCGAGGCCGAGGTCGATGCGGCCCGGGTGGAGGGACGCCAGGGTGCCGAACTGCTCGGCGATCACCAGCGGCGAATGGTTCGGCAGCATGATGCCGCCGGCGCCGACGCGGATGGTGCGCGTCGCCGCGGCGACGTGGGCGATCACCACCGAGGTCGCCGCGCTGGCGATGCCGACCATGTTGTGGTGCTCGGCCAGCCAGTAGCGGGTGTAGCCCCAGCGCTCGGCGTGCTGCGCCAGCTCGAGGGTGTTGCGCAGCGCGTCGCCCGGCGTGGCGCCGAGCGGCACCGGGGCGAGGTCGAGGACCGAGAGCGGCGGGATGCTCATGGGATCGGCGCTCCGGCCGGGGTGTCGGCGATGGTCTCGGGAAGCGGCTGGCCCTCGGGCACGAAGCGCAGGGCGACGGAATTGATGCAGAAGCGCAGGCCCGTCGGCGGCGGCCCGTCGGGGAAGACGTGGCCCTGGTGGCTGCCGCAGCGGGCGCACAGCGTCTCCACCCGCACCATGCCGTAGCTGTTGTCCTGCTTGAGCGCCACGTGCTCCTTGTCGAACGGCTCGGTGAAGCTGGGCCAGCCGGTGCCGGATTCGAACTTGGTGCCGCCGCGGAACAGCGGCAGGCCGCACAGCGCGCAGCAATAGGTGCCGGGCTCCTTGTTGGCGAGCAGCGAGCCGCAGAACGGCGCTTCGGTGCCGTGGCGCAGCAGCACCTCGCGCTCCTCCGGCGTGAGGCGGGATTCCAGCCGCGCGCGCTGTTCCGGCGTCGGCGGCGTCAGGTCGAAGCCCGAAGGCGAGCGGTGCGTCGTCATGGCGTCTCCAGTCGGTTCGGCGGGTGGGGTCAGCGGCCGAGCAGCGGCATGGCGGCTTCGGGGTAGCGGGCGCCGACGGCGGCACCCGGCGGGCAGGCGGCGTCGATGGCGGCGCGCTCGTCGGCGCTCAGGGTCACCGCGAGGGCGCCGAGGTTGTCCTCGAGGTAGCGCCGGCGCTTGGTCCCGGGGATCGGCACGACGTCCTCGCCGCGGGCCAGCACCCAGGCCAGGGCGAGCTGCGCCGGGGTGCAGCCCTTGGCCTGCGCCATCTCGGCGATGCGCCCCACGAGGTCGAGATTGCGCTGGAAGTTCGCGCCCTGGAAGCGCGGCGAGTTGCGCCGGTAGTCGTCGGGTTCCAGGTCCTCGAAGCGCTTGATCTGCCCGGTCAGGAAGCCGCGCCCCAGCGGGCTGTAGGCGACGAAGCCGATGCCCAGCTCGCGCACCGTCGGCAGGACGTCCTCTTCGGCGTCGCGGCTCCACAGGGAGTATTCGGTCTGCAGCGCGGCGATCGGGTGCACCGCGTGGGCGCGGCGGATCGTCCGCGGCCCGGCCTCCGACAGGCCGAGGAAGCGCACCTTGCCGGCGCGCACCAGCTCCGCCATGGCCCCCACCGTGTCCTCGATCGGCACGTCGGGGTCGACGCGGTGCTGGTAGTAGAGGTCGATGACCTCCACCCCGAGCCGCTTCAGGCTGGCCTCGCAGGCGGACCGGACGTAGTCCGGCCGGCCGTTGATGCCGAGGAAGGCGCCGTCGGCACCGCGCATGTTGCCGAACTTTGTGGCCAGCACGACGCGGTCGCGGCGGTCGCGGATGGCGCGCCCGACCAGCTCCTCGTTGCGCCCCACCCCGTACATGTCGGCGGTGTCGAGCAGGGTCACGCCGAGTTCCAGCGCCCGGTGGATCGTCGCTACGGATTCGGCGTCGTCGCGCCCGGCGTAGAACTCCGACATGCCCATGCAGCCGAGGCCGAGGGCGGAGACCTCCAATCCC
The DNA here is from genome assembly GCF_051225715.1 of Azospirillum sp. ST 5-10. Taxonomy (NCBI): domain Bacteria; kingdom Pseudomonadati; phylum Pseudomonadota; class Alphaproteobacteria; order Rhodospirillales; family Azospirillaceae; genus Azospirillum; species Azospirillum sp. ST 5-10. The sequence goes on along the minus strand of NZ_JBPJSP010000008.1, from coordinate 33,576 downwards.
TGGCCGAGCGTGCGCTTCTCCATTGCATTTCTCCCGCCGTTCCCTTTCGGACCGCCGTAGAGAGTAGTGCGGACGGGCGTGGCGGCATCCCCCGGAATGGCTGGCCTGTGCCGGACGCCGGGATCGGGGCTGCCGCGTCGCGGCGCCGTGGGGCATGATGCCCGTCATCGGCAAGGCGAACGACGAGGAGACGCACCCATGGAGTATCGCCCGCTCGGCCGGTCCGGCCTGATGGTGTCCCCGCTGTGCTTCGGCGGCAACGTGTTCGGCTGGACGGCCGACGAGGCGACGTCGCACCGCCTGCTCGACGCCTTTGTCGACGCCGGCTTCAACTTCATCGACACCGCCGATGTCTATTCCGCCTGGGCGCCCGGCAACCGCGGCGGCGAATCCGAGACCGTCATCGGCACATGGCTGAAGCGCCGCGGCGATCGCGACCGGGTGGTGATCGCCACCAAGGTCGGCTGGGAGCTGGGGCCGGGGCGCAAGGGCCTGTCGCCCGCCTACGTCCGCTCGGCCGTCGAGGAGTCGCTGCGCCGTCTGCAGACCGACCGCATCGACCTCTACCAGTCCCACGTCGACGACCCGGACACCCCGTTCGAGGACACGCTCGCCGCCTACCGCGACCTGATGGACCAGGGGAAGGTGCGGGCGGTCGGCGCCTCCAACCTCTCGGCGGCGCGCCTGCGCGACGCCCTGGGGGTCAGCGCGCGCACCGGCCTGCCGCGCTACGAGAGCCTGCAGCCGGGTTACAATCTCTACGACCGCGCCGACTATGAGGCGGAGCTGGAAGGGGTGTGCCGGGGCCACGGCCTCGGCGTCATCCCCTACTACTCCCTGGCCGCTGGCTTCCTCACCGGCAAGTACCGCTCGCCGGACGACGCGGGCAAGAGCGCCCGCGGCACCGGCGTCGTCGGCCGCTACCTGAACGACCGCGGCCGTGCCATCCTGGCCGCCCTCGACGAGGTCGCCGCCCAGCACCGGGTGACGCCGGCCCAGGTGGCGCTCGCCTGGCTGATGGCCCGCCCGGGCCTGACCGCGCCGATCGCCAGCGCCACGTCGCTCGACCAGCTCCGCGACCTCGTGGCGGCGGCGCATCTCCGGCTCGACGCGGCGTCGCTCGACCATCTGACGCGGGCGAGCGCGTGAGGCTTCGGCGGCGGTGCCGGACCGCCGCCGGCCCGACCGGCAGGCGGTCTCACTCCACCGGATTGCTGAGGCGGCCGATGCCGCCGACCTCGACCGTCACACGGTCGCCGGGGGACAGGAACCTCGGCGGGTTGAAGCCCAGGCCGACGCCGGCCGGCGTGCCGGTGGCGATGACGTCGCCGGGGTGCAGCGTGATGCCCGCCGACGCGGTGGCGACCATGGTCGGGATGTCGAAGATCAGATCACGGGTGTTGGCGTTCTGGCGCAGCTCGTCGTTGACCCAGGTGCGCACGTCGACGTTGGTGGCGTCGAGCGCGTCGGCGGTGACGATCCACGGCCCCATCGGGCAGAAGGTGTCGAACGACTTGCCCAGGAACCACTGCTTGTGGCGGGCCTGGACGTCGCGGGCGGTCACGTCGTTGATGATCGTATAGCCCCAGATGTGCGCGAAGGCGTCCTCGGGGGCGATGTTCTTGCCCTCCTTGCCGATGACGAGGGCCAGCTCGACTTCGTAGTCGATCTGCTCGCTGACGCCGCGGGGGAACAGGATCGGCTCCTCCGGCCCGATGACGCTTTCCGGCACCTTGGTGAAGAAGATCGGCGCTGCCGGCACGGCGTCGGCGGCACCGGACGCGCTGCTGTCGTAGCCGCTGCCCGCGAATTCCCGGGCATGCTCGTGGTAGTTCTTGCCGACGCAGAAGACGTTGCGCGCCGGACGCGGGATGGGCGCCTCGAGGCGAACGTCCGACAGGGGGAGCGACGGCGCGTCCAGGCGGATCCGCCCCTTGAGGTCGTCGAAGCGGCGGATGAGGTCGAGCATGTCCGCCACCGGCTCGCCCAGAACCGCCTCGAGCGGCCATACCCGCCCCTTGTCCGAATCGACGGCCGCGACGGTCCGTCGGCCGTCGTGGCGGATGGTCGCAAACTTCATCGTGCTGCTCCCCTGTTGATCCAATATTGACCCAATTGGCCGTGCCAATCGGCATCCATTCAGCGTGCGGTTGCCAATTAGGAGCCATTGGGAAGCGTTTGGTCAACAGAAAAGATGCCCTTCCCGCGGCTGCGGCCGCTCCGGACCGTTGCGCGCCGATGCGGATTTCGGCATATTGGGGAAGATTTGGGTCACGATGCGGACGGAGGCGACGATGGACGCGGGGAATCTCAGGGCGCGCGCGGCGTCGGCCGTCGGCGCCGCGCTGGATCTCATCGAGCGCGGCATCGCCGACGGCACCTGGGGGCCCGGCACCAAGCTGCCGACCGAGCGCGAGCTGGAGAGACGCTTCGGCGTCTCCCGCAACACGCTGCGCAAATGCCTGCAGGCGCTGGAGGAGCAGGGCAAGATCGTGCGCCACGTCGGCCGCGGCTCGTTCGTGACCGGCGCGCCGGCGGCGCCGGCCCGCGCGGACGGCGGCGATGGGGAAAGCCTCGTCCGGCGGATCCATGGCGCCAGCCCGGCGGAGGTGATGGAGCTGCGGCTGATGGTCGAACCGCGGGCCGCGGAACTGGCGGCGGGCCGTGCGAACGCCGCGGATCTCCAGCGCATCGAGGAGTGCCTGGTGCGCGCCGAGGGGGCCCGGGCGGTCGCCGAGTTCGAGCACTGGGACGGCATGCTGCACGTGGCCATCGTCGGCGCGGCGAAGAACGGCCTGCTGATGGACGTCTACGACGCCATCAACGAGGTCCGCAACCGGCCGGAATGGATCAAGCTGAAGGCGCGCACCCTGACGCCGGACCGGCGCGCCACCTACGAACGCCAGCACCGGCGGATCGTCGACGCACTCAAGGACCGCGACGGGGATCGGGCGCGCGCCGAGCTCGAGAATCACCTCCAGCTGGTCCGGTCGGGTCTGCTCGGCGGCTGAGGGTCCGGCCGGCGGCGTTGATCGGACGGGGCCGTTCTGCGAGAACGGCCCCGTCCTTCGGAGAACCCCATGTCCGTGCCGCCCGCCGATCCGCATCTGGTCCTCGACCTCGCCCGCGCCCACCCCGACGTGGTGCCGCTGGCGGCGACCGGCCTGTCCCGTGTCGACCAGGCCGAGGCCCGCGGCCTCGTCCCGCTGGGTCTGCCGCTGCCCAAGGGCCGGCGCGACCTGCTGGTGCCGGCGGAACGGCGCGAGGCCGTGGTCCGCGAGATCGCCGGCGCCGTCGACCGGGCGCACCGGCGCGACGCCCTGCTGGCCCAGGGACGGCGCGCGCTGGAGGGGTCGCGGGTGGCGCTCGCCGCCGCCGAGGACCGCACGCGGGTGCGGGCGACGCTCGCCGACGAGCTGCCCTGGCCGGGGCTGCCGGCGCCGGTGCGCCTCCAGGCGTCGCGCACCCTCGACCCGCTGGAACTGGGAGACCTCGACGATGCCGGGCTGCGCCGCCGCCTGGAGGAGGACCCGCAGCTCGCCGCCGGCGTGGAGGAGGCGCTGTCGCGCACGGCGGCGCGCCTGCGCCTCTACGCCGAGGATGCCGGCGACGCCGCCGACGCCTGGACCTTCGGGGCGCTGGCGGAGCGGCTGGGACGCGCCGCCCGCAACCGCGCCGACGCGGACGACCTGCTGGCCCGCTGGGACCGCGAGTTCGACCTGTGGCGGCGCGAGCGCGCGGAGGCGCGCGGCCGTGCCTACGTCGACCGCCATTTCGACTTCGCCCGCTTCGAACGGCTGTTCCCGGTGGCCCGCGGCATGGGGCGGCGGCTGGTGCTGGTGGTCGGCCCGACCAACTCCGGCAAGACGCACCGCGCCATCGCCGCCCTGAAGGAGGCCCGCGACGGCCTCTACCTGGCGCCGCTGCGCCTGCTCGCCCTGGAGGTGATGGAGCGGCTGAACGCCGAGGGAACGCCGGCCACCCTGCTGACCGGCGAGGAGGAACTGCGCACCCCCGGCGCCCGTCACACGGCGTCCACCATCGAGATGCTGGACCCCGACCGGCCGGTCGAGGTGGCGGTGATCGACGAGCTGCAGATGCTGGCCGATCCCGACCGCGGCTGGGCCTGGACGGCGGCGCTGCTGGGCGCCCCGGCCCGCACCGTCTACCTGCTCGGCGCGCCCGAGGTGCGCCCGCTGGTGGAGCGGATCGCCGGCCATCTCGGCGAGCCGCTGGAGGTCGTGGAGCTCGAGCGCAAGACGCCCCTGACCCTGCTGGAGCGCCGCCTGGAGTGGAGCGACGTGGCGCCCGGCGACGCCCTCATCGCCTTCTCCCGGCGCGAGGTGCACGCGGTGCGCGACACCCTGCTGGCGCGCGGCCTGTCGGTGGCGGCGGTGTACGGGGCGCTGGCCCCGGCGGTGCGGCGGCGCGAGGCGGCGCGCTTCCTGGCGGGGGAGGCCGACGTGGTGGTGGCGACCGACGCCATCGGCATGGGCCTGAACCTGCCGTGCCGGCGGGTGCTGTTCACCGCGCTGGAGAAGTTCGACGGCCGCGCCGTGCGGCCGCTGACCGCCACCGAGGTGCGGCAGATCGCCGGGCGCGCCGGCCGCTTCGGCCACCATGACGCCGGGGAGTTCGGCGTCGTCGCCCGCGGCACGCCCCAGGCCCTGCGCCGGCTGCTGGAGCAGGACGACCTGCGTCTCGGCCCGGGGGCGCCGCTGACGGTGCGGCCGTCGCGCGCCATGCTGGCGCGGCTGGCCGACCATCTCGGCAGCGCGGAGGTGACGCCGCTGATCGACGCCTTCGCTGTCGCCCGCACCGCCGACTCGCCCTACCGGGTCGGCGACCTGTCGGGGCTGCGCCGGCTGGCGCTCCTGCTGGACGCGCGGCGGCTGCCGCTGGCGACCCGGCTCGACCTGCTGCTCGCTCCGGCGGACCTGGAGGAGGAGGCGGACCGTCGCATCGTCGCCGCCATCCTCGACGCGGTGGAGGCGGGCGTGCCGCTGCCGCTCGGCCGCGTCGTGCCGGGCCGGCTGGACGGGCTCGACGCCGCCGAACTGGAGGGGCTGTCGCGCGCCTGCGATCTCTATTTCTGGGCGGCGCGCAAGGTGCCCGGCACCCTGCCCGACCGCGACCTCGTGCGCGCCCGGCGCGACGACATCGGCCGGCGCCTGTCGGAGGCCCTGGCGTCGCGGGCGCGCCGCCGGGAACCGCCGCCGGCCGCGGGATTCCGCGGCGCGCCGAGAAAGCGCTACGGGCCCCGCCGGCGCTGAGGGGTCAGGCCGGCGGAGCGGCGTCGGCGCCCGGCGTCGGCGCGCCGCCCGGCGCGATCCGGCCGACGCCGGGGATCTTGAGCGCCAGGTCCAGGGGATCGATGCCCAATGTCAGGCCCAGCAGGCTGACCTCCAGCCCTTCCTCCACGGCCAGGAGGACGCCGGCGAGGCCGAACAGGCTGACCTGCCAGCCGGTGCCGCTGGGTGCGCGCGCCAGCAGCGGCCAGCGCAGATAGTCCTTGCCGAGGGCCGTCGGCGGCAGGTCGAGGCGCAGCTCCGGCACGGCGCGCCCGACCCAGGCGGCGAAGGTGTTGCTGTTGGGGCCGGGCCACACCCGGTATTCGCCGCTGTAGGGATAGGTGCGGGCGGCCTCGGCGATCTTGGGGATGGCCGCCTGCGCCTCGGCCCCGCGCAGTTCCGCCAGGACGGTGGGGCGGGCGCCGAACCAGCGGCCGTCGGGCGCGCGCTGGGTGACGGCGACCGCCGGCAGGCCGCGGTACGCCCGCCAGCCGATCACCTCGTAGACGGTGTAGGCGGCGGCTCCCGCCGGCTTGACGGCGAACCAGGGATGCACGCCGAAGGCGCCGCGCCACGACAGGGCGCGCGCGGCATAGACCTGGACGACCGCTTCCGGCGTCGTCGCCGGGTCCGGGGCGAGGCCGACGGCGGTGCGGTCGGCCGTCGCCCAGTCGACGCGCAGGGCCACCGTGCCCGAGGCGACGACGAAGGCCGGTCCGGCCAGCAGCAGGACCAGCACCAGGAAAAACGCCGCGACCACCCTCACCCGACCTCCGTCCCGCCGACGCCGGCACGCTCATCTTGAACGTAGATCGTCACGGGGCTGCCCGGTGTCCAGGGCGGGATCAGCGTCCCCCGCCGGCGGCGGCCTTGCCGAGCCAGGACGCGGCCGTCCGGCGCTCCAGCGTGGCGAGATCCGGCACGGGGGCCATGCCGAACCGCGGCGACGCCGCCCAGTCCGGAACGGCACCCGGGAAAGCCAGGAGGTTGGCGTTGACCACATTGCCGAACACGTTGCTGGGATTGCCCTTCCAGTTGGAGTGGACGAACAGGCGGGGGATCATCAGGACCGCCCGGTAACCCAGGCCGGTGATCGCCTCGAACCAGGGCCGCACCCGCTCCGGCCGCTCCGCCTCGATGCAGAGCACCGGGCGGTGCGCGGCGATCGTCGCCATCGCCCCGGCGACCACCTCGGCCTCCGCCCCTTCGACGTCGATCTTCACGAAGTGGCATGCGTCCAGGGCGAAGCTGTCGATGGTGCGGCGTTCGACTGGCCGGCGGACGCCGGAGGCCGTCGCCGCGCCGATCCCCCCGAAGTTGGCCGAGGCGGTCAACGGCACCTGCGGAAACTCCGTCCGCCCGGCGTCGGCTCCCAGGCAGACGTTCCACGTCTCGACGTTGGTCGCGGCGGCCAGCATGAGGTTGGCGTTCAGCACCTGGAACACCGCCCGCTGCGGCTCGAACGCCAGCACGCGCCCGCCGTCGCCGACCAGCGTGGAGAAGAGCACGGTGTGCGCCCCGATGTTGGCCCCGGCGTCGACCACCGTCTGCCCCCTGGCGACGGCCAGGCGGAACACCTCGATCTCCAGGCGGGCGTACTCGCCGTATTCCTCCAGGCTGCGCCCGACGTAGCGGTCGTTTCGGGGGTAGAACATCGGCCCGAGGCGGGTCTCGGTCAGACCGATCGTGGGATGCTCGTCGAAGCTGGTCATCGCACACCGTCGTCGTCTTGCGTTCCGCCGGGCGGTGTCGCACGCGGCGCGATGCGGCGCAAGATCCGTCGTGGCGGCCGGTCGGTCGCGAAGAATTGGAACAAGGACTGGCATGGTCCGAGTTTTTCGCTTGCGCTCCGAAACACGGACTCATATAGTCCTTGTTATGACGCGCTTCGCCGGTCCCGCAGGGCCGGACGGTCGAGCGGCCGCGATCCCGCCGGGGACACGGTGTCCGTCTCGGCCCCGCGTCATCCCTCGCAATCGTGGACCGGCGCGCGGTGCCGGCGGACAGGAGATCGGCTCATGAAGATCGTGGTCATCGGCGGTACGGGGCTGATCGGCTCCAAGGTCGTGGCGCTTCTGCGCGCCGGCAGTCATGACGTCCTTGCCGCCTCGCCCAGCAAGGGCGTGAACGCCGTCACCGGGGACGGCCTCGACACCGCCGTGGCCGGCGCGGCCGCCGTCGTCGACGTCAGCAACGCGCCCTCGTTCGAGGAGCGGGCGGTGATGGACTTCTTCCGGACGTCGACGGGCAACCTGCTCGCGGCGGAAGCGCGGGCCGGCGTGCGGCATCACGTCGCCCTCTCCATCGTCGGCACCGACCGCATGCCCGACAACGGCTATTTCCGCGCCAAGGTGGCCCAGGAGGAACTGATCGCCGGGTCCGGCATCGCCTACACCATCGTGCGCGCGACCCAGTTCCTGGAGTTCCTCGGCACCATCGCCGCGGGCGCCACGGACGGCGGTGCGGTGCGTCTGGCGTCCGGGCTGTTCCAGCCGATCGCCGCCGACGACGTCGCGGCGGTGCTGGCCGAGGAGGCCGTTGGCGAGCCGCGGAACGGCATCATCGACATCGCCGGCCCGGAGCGTGCTCCGTTCGCCGAGATCGTCGGCCGCTATCTGCGGGCCATGGGCGACCCGCGCGTCGCCGTGAGCGATCCCGAGGCGCGCTATTTCGGCGGGCGCACCGAGGAGGATTCGCTGGTTCCCACCGGCCCGGCGCGCCTCGGCCGCATCGGCCTGGACGAGTGGCTGCGCCGCTCGCAGGCGCCGGCCTGATCCCTCTTACCAACAGACAAGCAAGGACGATCCATGAACCGCATTCTCCGCGCGCTGGCGCTCGCCGCCCTGCCGTTCGCCGCCCTGCCGTTCGCCGCCCTGCCGTTCGCCAGCGCCGCGGCCGACGGGCCGAAGGCCAAGAACGCCACGGTGACGCTGGTCTATGAGCACGCGCTGCCGGACCTGCCGGGCAAGAGCATCAAGGGCGTGCTGGTCGAGTATGGCCCCGGCGGCTTCTCGCCGGCGCACACCCATGCCGCCTCGGCGCTCATCTACGCCACGGTGCTGGAGGGGGCCGTCCGCAGCCAGGTCAACGGCGGTCCGGTCCGGACCTATCAGGCCGGCGAGAACTTCACCGAGCTGCCGGGCGACCACCATGGCGTCAGCGCCAACGCCAGCGACAGCGAACCGGCCAAGCTCCTCGCGGTGTTCGTCGTCGACACCGCCGAGACGGAGCTGACCATCCCGGACGCGCAGTGACGCGGCATGCCGGCGCCCGCCGAAGAGCGCGGCGGCCGTGCGCGTCCGTAACCCGCGGCTTGTCCACCGGAACACGGATTGCTACGGTCGCCGTTGTCGGCCCCCCTTCCGGAACCGCCCATGGCCCACATCACCGCCAGCGTCGAATACGGTCTCCATTGCCTTCTCTGGCTGATCGCCTCGGGCGACACGCCGCTGAGCAGCCGTGACCTGGCCGAGTTGCAGGGCCTCTCCCCGTCCTTCCTGGCCAAGATCTTCCCCAAGCTCGAGAAGGCCGGGATCGTCGCCGCCAGCGAGGGCGTGCGCGGCGGCTATCGCCTCGCCAAGGCGCCGGAGGACATCACCTTCCTGGACGTCGTGGACGCCATCGAGGGCGACAAGCCGCTCTTCGACTGTCAGGAGATCCGCGGCCGTTGCGCGGTGTTCGGGGAGCGGCCCCCGTCCTGGGCGACGTCCGGCGTCTGTGCCGTCCACGCGGTGATGCTGCGGGCGGAAAAGGCGATGCGCGCGACCCTGGCACAGGAGACCCTCGCCGACGTCGCCGACCGGTTCGGCCGGAAGGCGCCGCCCGAGTTCGCCGGCGCGGTCGGCGACTGGATCGAGGGCCGGATCGGCGCCCGCGCCTCGGCGCGGTCGGCCCGGACGCGCTGACCCGTCCCGGGAGGGGGCCCGCCGGCGGTTCCCCGGCCGGGAGCATTCGTCGGCGCATTCCCGCACACCGGTTGTCGGCCGGGGCGGTCGCGATTATTATCATGCACCAACAATACAGCTTTGGTGCCGGGATGCGGTTGTCCAGCCACACCGACTATGCGTTGCGCCTGCTCATGTTCCTGGCGGTGCAGCGTGACGGGCTGCCGACCATCAGCGAGATCGCCGGGGTCTACGGCATCTCGAAGAACCACCTGATGAAGATCGCCCACCAGCTCGGGCTGGGCGGCTACATCGAGACGGTGCGGGGGCGCAACGGCGGGCTGCGTCTGGGCCGACCGGCCGAGCAGATCCGCATCGGCGACGTCGTGCGCTACACCGAGCGGGACCTGGCCCTGGTCGACTGCATGGGCGCGTCGGACGGCACGCCCCTGTGCCGGCTGAACCCGGCCTGCACCCTGCGCTCCGCCCTGCAGGAGGCCCTCCAGGCCTTCCTGGCGGTGCTGGACGACTACACGCTGGCGGAGATCGTGCACAACCGCCGCAGCCTGGCCGCCCTCCTCGACCTGCCGCTGCCGCCGGCGCAGCGCCCGGCCGGCCGGCGGGACGCGGGACGCGCGCCGTAGCCGGCGTCGCCCCGCGCGGCACCGCGCCGTCGCCGGTTCAGGCCGCCCGCAACGCCTCGGCGGGGCCGAAGAACTCGTAATGGACGCGGTCGTCGGGCACCGCCGCCCGCGCCAAGCCGTTGACGAACGCTGACAGGAAGGGCTTCGGCCCGCACAGATAGACGTCGGCGTCCCGGAGCGGCGTGTTGTCGCGCAGCCAGTCGACGGAGATCAGGCCCGTGACGTCGTGGCTGGCGCCCGGACGGTCGCCGGCCAGCGGCTCGGCGTAGAACGTCGTGACGGCGATGCCGGCGCGGGAGGAGGCCAGCGCACGCACGTGACGGTCCATGGCGTGGGTGGCGCTGTTGGCGGTCCCATGAACGTAGTGCACCGCGACGCCGGGATGGGCGGCGGCGAGCGTCTCCAGCATGCTGACCATGGGGGTCAGGCCGACGCCGCCGCTGAGCAGCACCACCGGCCGCTCCAGCCGGTCGGGCAGGACGAAGTCGCCGGCCGGCGGCGACACCTGGAGGACGCTCCCCTCGGCGACCTGGTCGTGCAGCCAGTTGGAGGCGGCGCCGTGCGGCTCCCGCTTCACGGAAATGCGGTAGCTGCGGCCGTTCGGGGCGCAGGAGATGCTGTAGTTGCGGCGCAGCGGCGCCGCCCCCGGCACGGGCAGCAGGAACGTCAGGTGCTGGCCGGGCCGGTGCCGGATGACGGCGCCGCCGTCGCGCGGCGCGAGGACGAAGGAGGTGATGACGTCGCTCTCCCGGATCTTCGCCGTGACGACGACGTCGCGCCAACCGGACCATCCCCCGGCGGACGCCGCCTGCGCCGCGTAGATGGTCCGCTCCCGCTCCATCAGGATGTCCGCCAGGAACCAGTACGCCTCGCCCCAGGCGGCCAGCACCTCGTCCGTCGCGGCGGCGCCCAGGACCTGGCGGATGGCGTCCAGGAGGGCGGCGGCGACGGCGGGATAGTGGTCCGGCCGGATCAGCAATCCCGCGTGCTTCTGCGCGATCCGCTCCACCGCCGGGGCCAGAGCCCCGAGATCGTCGATGTGGCGGGCGTAGGCGAGGATGGCGTTGGCCAGCGCCTTGGTCTGCGCGCCCTCCACCCCCTGGTGGGACTGGTTGAAGAGGGCCGCGATGTTGGCGTCGCGGAACAGGGTGACGTACATGGCGCGCGTGATGGCGGGGCCGTGCTCGGCCAGGGCGGGGGCGGTGGCCATGACGACGGCGATGGTCCGCTCGCTGAGGGGCTGTCGCATCTCGAATCCTGTGCGGCGATGGTGGGGACGGGGCGGGCGGGCCGGTCGAGCGGTGGCGCCCGTCCGGCGCCGGAGCGCCCGCGCCGACCATGGATGTCGCGGCACGCTTTAAGATGCAATAAAAATATATGTTCTCATGCGGCCGAGAACGTGACGCCGGGCGCGGACCTCGGAATCCAAGGCTTCGGCGGCCACGGGGCGCCAGGGTGCGACAGGGTGCGACAATCCGCCCCGTTCTTTAACATGCATTGAAAACGCATCTTAATGGCGCGGCACCGGCCACCGGTGGAGCGCGCCGGCGCCCGGAAACAGGCCCGAAACAGGAGAGCGAACCATGACGACCTTCGTGCTCACCACCCATCACCAGCCGCGCGACCTCGGCGACCGCATCGCGCTGGGCTTCACCAAGGCGCTGCGCTTCGTCGCCGACAGCGTCTTCGCCAAGCGCTACGGGCACCGGGCCATCGTGCTGGAAACCGTGGCCGCGGTTCCCGGCATGGTCGGCGCGACCCTCCAGCATCTGCGCTGCCTGCGCCGGATGCAGCGGGACAACGGCTGGATCCACACGCTGCTGGACGAGGCCGAGAACGAGCGGGTGCACCTGATGACCTTCATCGAGGTGGCCAAGCCGAGCTGGTACGAGCGGGCGATGATCCTTCTCGCCCAGGGCGCCTTCTACAACGCCTTCTTCCTTCTCTACCTCGTGTCGCCGAAGACCGCCCACCGGGTGGTCGGCTATTTCGAGGAGGAGGCGGTGATCAGCTACACCGGCTATCTCGCCGAGATCGACGCCGGGCGGCAGGCGAACCCGCCGGCCCCGCGCCTCGCCATCGACTACTGGAACCTGCCGGAGACGGCGACGCTGCGCGACGTCGTGCTGGCCGTCCGCAACGACGAGGCCAATCACCGCGACGTGAACCACGGCTTCGCCGACACGCTCGCCGCCGGGCCCGCCGCAGACCCTGCCGCCGGCCGGACCGGGTCGGAGGATCGCAAGGCGGCGTGAGCCGCCTCTTCCGCCGGCGACCGTCCTCGGCCGGCCGCCAGCCCTTGGCTGATGCCTCCAGAACGCAATGGTGCGCGGCGCCCGCCGCGACTAAAAGATGCCTCCCTCGTTCCGCGAAACGGCGGTTGTCCGGCATGATCACGCTAGAGAACATCGAGAAGACCTACCCGGCACGGGGCGGCAGCGCCCCGGTGACCGCGCTGGCCGACACGAGCCTGACCATCGACCGCGGGGAGATCTTCGGCATCATCGGCCGGTCCGGTGCCGGCAAGAGCACCTTGCTGCGCACCATCAATCTGCTGGAGATGCCGACCCGGGGGCGCATCCTGGTCGACGGCGTCGAGATGACCGCGCTGAAGCCGGCCGAGCTGCGCGCGGCCCGGCATGCCATCGGCATGATCTTCCAGCATTTCAACCTGCTGTCCTCGCGCACCGTCTTCGGCAACGTGGCGCTGCCGCTGGAACTCGTCGGCATGCCGAAGGCGGCGATCCGCCAGGCGGTCGAGCCGCTCCTCGACCTCGTCGGCTTGGCGGACAAGCGCGACCGCTACCCGGCGGAGCTGTCGGGCGGCCAGAAGCAGCGCGTCGGCATCGCCCGGGCGCTGGCGTCCAAGCCCAAGGTGCTGCTGTCCGACGAGGCGACCTCGGCGCTCGACCCCGAGACGACCGAGCAGATCCTGCACCTGCTGGCCGACATCAACCGGCGCCTCGGCCTGACCATCGTGCTGATCACCCATGAGATCGCCGTCATCAAGGAGATCTGCCACAAGGTGGCGGTGCTGGACGGCGGCCGGGTGATCGAGACCGGCCCGGTCTTCGACGTCTTCGCGCACCCCAGGACCGCGGTGACGCGCAGCTTCGTCGATCCCGTCATCAACCGCGGCCTGCCGGACAGCCTGAAGGGGCGCCTGGCGCCACAGCCGGCCGCCGACCGCAACCCGGTGCTGCGCATCACCTTCACCGGCGAGCGCGCCACCTCCCCGGTCATCAGCCTGTTGAGCCGCCAGTTCGGCATCGACCTGAACATCTGGCACGGCCAGATCGACGAGATCCAGGGCGCGCCCTTCGGCACCCTGGTGGTCGAGGCGTCGGGGGCGCCGGCCGCCATCGAGGGAGCGATCGGCTTCCTCACCATGAACAATCTTGGAGTCGAGGTGCTCGGCCATGCTCTCCCCGCAAATCATCGCGTTGCTGTTTAAGGCGACGCTCGACACCCTGCACATGGTGGCGGTGTCGGGGGTGATCGGAACCGCGGTCGGCCTGCCGGTCGGCGTGATGCTGGCGGTGACCGGCCGGGGCGAGCTGCTGGAGAGCCTCGCCTTCAACCGCGTCGTCGGCGCGGTGGTGAACGTCGCCCGCTCCACCCCGTTCATCATCCTGGTGGTGGCGATCATCCCGTTCACGCGCCTGGTCGCCGGCACCTCCATCGGCACGGCGGCGGCGATCGTGCCGCTGACCGTCGCCGCCATCCCCTTCATCGCCCGCATCGTCGAGGGGGCGGTGCGCGAGGTCGACCGCGGCCTGATCGAAGCGGCGCAGGCCATGGGCGCCACGCCGTTCCAGATCATCCGCAAGGTGCTGCTGCCCGAGGCGCTGTCGTCGATCACGCTCGGCCTGACCCTGGCCGCGGTCAGCCTGATCGGCTACTCGGCCATGGTCGGCGCGGTGGGGGGCGGCGGCCTGGGCGACCTGGGCATCCGCTACGGCTACCAGCGCTTTCTGCCCGAGGTGATGCTAGCGGTGGTCGCGGTGCTGGTCGTGCTGGTGCAGATCGTCCAGTCCGCCGGCGACCGCCTCGCCCGCCGCTTCAACAAGCGCATCCTGAAGTCCTGAATTTTCCGAAGAGATCAGCGAGGAGAAGAGACATGCTGCGTGCCCGCCTGTTCGGCGCCGTGCTCGGCGTCGCGGCCCTGACGTCCGCCACGGCGGCCCTGGCCGAAACCATCAAGGTCGGCGTCTCCGCCGGCCCGCACGCCCAGATCATGGAGCAGGTGAAGCCGATCGCGGCGCAGAAGGGCCTCGACGTCGAGATCATCGAGTTCACCGACTACGTCATCCCCAACCAGGCCCTGTCGCAGGGGGACCTGCAGGCGAACTCCTTCCAGCACGAGCCTTACCTGGACAACCAGGTGCGCGACCGCGGCTACGAGATCGTCAATGTCGGCAAGACGGTGGTCTTTCCCATGGGCATCTACTCCAAGACGGTGAAATCCCTGGGCGAGCTGAAGGAGGGCGCGCGCATCGCCGTGCCCAACGATCCGACCAACGGCGGCCGCGCGCTGCTGCTGCTCCAGGCCAACGGGCTGATCAAGCTGCGCGACGGCGCCGGGCTGAAGGCCTCGCCGGTGGACGTGGTGGAGAATCCCAAGAGGATCGAGCTCATCGAGCTCGACGCGGCGCAGCTTCCGCGCTCGCTGGACGACGTGGACGCCGCCGCCGTGAACACCAACTACGCCATGGAATCCGGCCTCGATCCGAACAAGGACGCCATTGCCCGGGAGAGCGCCGACAGCCCCTACACGAACGTCATCGCCGTCCGCGCGGCGGACAAGGACAAGCCGTGGGTCGCCACGTTCCTCCAGTCCTACCACAGCCCGGAGGTGAAGCGGTTCGTCCTCGACACCTTCAAGGGGGCGGTCGTTCCCGGCTGGTGACCGCCGCTCCGCCACGGCGCCACGGGCGCCGGGCGGGGCTTCACCCTCGTGCGATCCGTTCGACGACGAGGTCGAGCAGCGCGCGCAAGCGCGGCAGTCTGCGCAGATCCCGATGATAGCCGATCCAGGTGTCGCGGGATGGCGGCTGTTCGCCGAGATCGAGGAGCCTGACGCCGGGCGTCGCATCCCCGAGCGGGCGCGGCAGCACCGCCATCCCGGCGCCGAGGGCGCACAGCCGTGCCTGGACCTCACGGCTGTTGCTGCGGGACAGGATGGACGCGTGCGGCAGCACGCGCGTCGCCCAGGCAACGTCCGGCATCCCGCCGAAGGCGGTGTCCATCAGGATCAGCCGGCATCCCGCACCGTCGCCCGCCCGTGGGCGCCAGCGATCGGACCCCGCGTAGAGGCCGTAGGGAACCGTCACCAGCTTGCGCGCGATCACCTCCGGTTCGTCGAAGGGGGCGATGCGCATGACGACGTCGGCCTCGCGTCGCGCGAGGCTGTAGATCCGCGCATCCGTCAGCACCTCGACGACGACCTTCGGGTGGAGGTCCGCGAACTCCGCCAGCACCGGGCTCAGCATGGTCGTCCCGAACCAGTCGGAACAGGACAGGCGCAGAAGCCCTTCGAGCCCGCCGACGCCGCCCGCCAGTCGGCGCTGCATCGCAAGCGCCTCCTCCTCCATCCGAACCGCGTGCGCCAACATGGCCTGACCTTCATCGGTCAGGATGAAGCCGTCGCTGGTGCGCTGGAACAGCGCCACGCCCAGCGCCGCCTCGAGCGCCCGGAGCCGCCGGCCCATGGTGGGCTGGGTCTGGCCCAGGCGGCGGGCGGCAGCCCCCAATGTGCCTTCCCGCGCGATCGCGAGAAAGACGGGCAGATCGCCCCACTCAAGTCCCCGCACGGGCGCGCCTCATGCATTTCTGTATGGATATCGTGCGGATATTAGGGTCGCCATGCATTCCGGTCGAGCGCACGTTTGCCGCACCAGAACGGAGCGGAGATCATGACCAACCCCACCCCAACGATGACCGCCGCGCGTGTCGAGGCGAAGGACGGCCCGTTCCGCCTCGTCGAGGTGGCCCGTCCGCTGCCCAAGCGCGGCGAGGTTCTCGTTCGCATCCATGCCAGCGGCGTCAACCCGCTGGACGCCAAGATCCGGGCCGGCGCGGCCGCCCATGCCCGGCATCCGCTGCCGGCCATCCTCGGTCTCGACCTCGCCGGCGTGGTCGAAGCGGTGGCACCCGACGTCACGACCTTCCGTCCCGGCGACGAGGTCTATGGTATGACGGGTGGGGTCGGCGGCGTTCAGGGCACCCTGGCCGAATACGCCGCCGTCGACGCGGAACTGCTGGCCGTCAAGCCGGCCAACCTCACCATGCGGGAAGCCGCGGCCCTGCCGCTCGTCACCATCACGGCCTGGGAGGGTCTCGTCGACCGCGCCGGGGTGCGGTCCGGCCAGACTCTGCTGGTGCAGGGCGGGGCGGGCGGCGTCGGGCACGTCGCGGTGCAGATCGGCCTCGCGTACGGCGCGACGGTCTTTGCCACGGGCAATGCGGCCAAGGCGGACGTCATCCGCTCGCTGGGAGCGACGGCCATCGACTACGCCGCCGAGCCGGTCGGGCAGTACGTCGCCCGGCACACCGGCGGCGAGGGCTTCGACCTGGTTTACGACACCGGCGGCGGCGCCGTGCTGGATGCGTCCTTCCAGGCGGTGAAGCGTTTCGGCCACGTGGTGAGCTGCCTCGGCTGGGGCGCCCATGCGCTGGCGCCGCTGTCGTTCAAGGCCGGCACCTATTCGGGGGTGTTCACCCTGGCGCCGCTGCTCGACGGCGCCGGCCGCGCCCGCCATGGCGAGATCCTGAAGGCGGCAGCCGTGCTGGTCGAGGCCGGCAAGCTCGTCCCGCGCGTCGATCCGCGGATCTTCCCGCTCGCCGCGGTCGCCGACGCCCACGCGGCACTCGCCGATGCAAGCGCCGCCGGCAAGATCGTCGTCTCCATCCGTTCCTGAACTGAACCGGGAAACCCGGTGCGGTTCACCTGACCCACAGGATCTGTTTCGATCGGCGCGCCAGCGGTCACCCGCTGGTGGGATGACGGGTGCCGGAGCAGGCACCAGCACCCCCGCCAGCGTGCCCTCAGATCGAACGGATGAGGCCGCCGTCCACCCGCACGACGCTGCCCGTCACATAGCCGGCGGGCTCGCCGGCCAGGAAGGCCGCCACCGCCGCCAGCTCCTCCACCTTGCCGTAGCGGCCGATGGGGATGGTCGCCCGCGACTGGGCGGCGACCTCCGCGGCGGTCTTTCCCGTCCGCGCCGCCGCCGCCGCATCCAGCTCGTCCACCCGCTCGGTGTGGATGCGGCCGGGCACGATGGTGTTGACCGTCACCCCGTCGGCCGCCACCTCCGCCGCCAGGGTCTTGGCCCAGCCGACCAAGGCAGCGCGCAGGGTGTTGGAGATGCCGAGGTTGGGGATCGGCTGCACGACGCCCGACGAGGCGATGGTCAGCACACGGCCCCACCCCCGGGCCCGCATGTCGGGCACGAAGCGTCCGGCGATCTCGATCAGCCGCTGCACCATCTGGCCGAACTGCGCCGCCCAGACGGCGCCGTCGACCCCCAGCACCGCGCCGGGAGGCGGCCCTCCCGAATTGAGCACCAGCACGTCGATCGCCAGGCCGAGCCGATGCACCGCGTCGTGCAGGGTCGCGGCCGCCCCGGCGTCGGCCAGGTCGACCGTGATCGTGGCGGCGCTGCCGCCGCCGGCAACGATCGCCTCCGCCGCCGCGCGGGTGCGCTCCGCATTGCGGCCGCACAGCACGACCCGCGCACCTTCCGCCGCCAGGGCACGGGCAACGCCCAGACCAAGCCCGCGCGAGGAGCCGAGCACCAGCGCCGTCTTGGCCGTCAGTCCCAAATCCATATCGGGTCCTCCTCGTGGTCAGTGCAGCGCCGCGCAGGCCGCCCGGATGCGCTCGCAGGCGTCGCGCAGAACGCCGGTGTCGACGGCGTAGGCGATGCGGATGTAGGGCGAGAGGCCGAAGGCCGCGCCGTGCACGAGCCCGACGCCGGCCTGGGACAGCAGGTAGTCGGCGACGTCCAGGTCGCTGGCGATGGCCGGTCCGTCGGGCCTCCGCCGGCCGATCAGCCCCGCGCAGTTGGCGTAGACGTAGAAGGCGCCGGCCGGCACGGCGCAGGACAGCCCCGGCGCCGCCGCGACGGCGTCGAGCACCAGGTCACGCCGCTGCCGCAGCACCGCCAGGCGGTCGCGCAGGAAGCCGGTGCCGCCGCGCAGGGCGGCGACGGCGGCTGCCTGGCTGATGGAGGTGGGGTTGGTGGTGCTTTGCGATTGCAGGGTCTGCAGAGCGCGGACCAGCCAAGCCGGCCCGCCGGCGAAGCCGAGGCGCCAGCCCGTCATGGAATAGGCCTTGGACACCCCGTTGATGGTCAGGGTGCGGCTGGCCAGGGCCGGTTCCACGGCGGCCGGCGTGGCGAAAGCGCCGTCGAGGACGATGTGCTCGTAGATGTCGTCGGCCATCACCAGAACGTGGGGATGGCGCATCAGCACGTCGGTCAGCGCCTTCATCTCGGCGGGCGACAGCACGGCGCCGGACGGGTTGCCGGGCGAGTTCAGGATGACCCAGCGGGTGCGCGGGGTGATCGCCGCCTCGAGGTCCTCCGGGCGCAGCCGGAAGCCGTCCTCCTCCCGGCACGGCACCACGCGGGCGGTGCCGTCGGCGAGCGCGATCATGTCGGGGTAGGAGACCCAGTAGGGGGCCGGCAGCACCACCTCGTCCCCCGGCGCCAGGGTCGCCAGCAGGGCGTTGAGGATCAGCGGCTTGGCACCGACCCCGGCGATCACCTCGTCCATCCCGTAGGTCAGCCCGTTCTCGCGCTCGAACTTGTCGATGATCGCCGCCTTCAGGTCCGGCGTGCCGCTCACCGCGGTGTATTTGGTGTCGCCGGCGCGGATGGCGGCAATGGCCGCCTCCTTGACGTGCTCCGGCGTGTCGAAATCCAGCTCGCCTTCGCCGAGGTTGATGATCGACCGCCCCTCGGCGGCCAGGCGGCGCACCTTGTCGGAGATCGCCGCGGTCGGCGACGGCCGCAGCGCCGCGACGCGCGGCGACAGGCGGGACAGCGGAAGGGGCATGGCGGTGTCCATGGAAAAGCGCCTCGCTGGCCGGCCCGCCGCTGCGGCCCGGCCTGTATCAGTGTTGCCAAGTCGTACACTTCCGGGCCCGCCACGGCGTTCCCGGAGGCGTCGGTTACGCGGCCAGCGCGCCGATCCGGGCGCGCGGGTCGGCGGCCATGGCGGCGACCGCCGCGCGCACCGTCGCGACCTCCGCCGCGGGCAGATCGCGCAGCGGCCGCCGGACCGAGCCGCCGGTCCAGCCACGCGCCGCCATGGCGGCCTTCACCGTCTGCGGCTGGCCGAAGCGGCGGGCGAGCTGGCGGTAGGGGAACCAGAGCCGGTGCAGCGCCCCGGCGGTGATGGCGTCGCCGCGCTGCATGGCGCGGTAGCTGTCGAGGATCAGCTCCGGGAAGGCACAGCTGTTGGTCGAGCTGATGCCGTCGAAGCCGGCCGCCACCGGCCCGAGGAAGGCGAGGTCGGAAGCGCAGAACAGGCGGATGCGGCCATGCAGCGCGCCGACGAGCTGGTCGATGACCGTGGGGGTCAGGTCGCCCTGCTTGATGGCGACGATCTCCGGGATGGCGGCGAGCTGCTCGATCAGCTTGGCCGAAAGCGTGATGCCGATGCCGGGGGCGTTGTAGATCAGCGCCCCGGTGCGCGACAGCGGGGCCATTTCGCGGAAGAAGGCGACGATCTGCTCGTCGGTGATCTCCGACACGTAGGGCGGCGTGATCATGGGAACGCCGCCCAACTCGCCGGCCAGCACCGTCAGGTCGCGCACCACGCGGACGTCCGAGCCGGCGCTGCACAGCATCACCGGGACGCGGGCGCCCACCTGGTCCATGACCCGGCGGAACAGGTCGGCGCGCTCCTCCACCGTCATGGTCGGGAACTCGCCGTAGGTGCCGCCGATCAGCAGGCCGTCGGCGCCGATCTCCAGCACCCGCTCGATGTTGGCGGCCAGCGCGCCGGTGTCGAGGTCGCCGGCGGCGGTGAACGGGGTGACGGTGATGTTGAAGAAGCCACCCAGACGCGCCTTCATGTCGAGCACGGCGGAGTTGGACAGGGTCGTCATGACGAAGTGTTTCCTTTCGATGCTCTCGGAACGTCCGCGGGCTCAGGCCGCGGCACGGCTGCGTCCGGCCGCCGCCTCGAGGAAGCCGTGCAGCAGGGGATGGGGCCGGCCGGGCGCGCTGTTCAGCTCCGGATGGCCCTGCATGCCGATGAAGAAGGGGTGATCGGCGGCCTCCACGGCGTCGGCGGTGCCGTGGGTGACCGAGCGGGCCGGCACGCGCACGCCCACCCGTTCCAGGTCGGGAACCAGGGCCGGGTCGAGCACGTAGCGGTGGTTGTAGCGCTCCACGGTGCGGGTGCGGCCGTAGAGCCGGGCGAGATGGCTGCCGGGCCGCAGCTCGCTGGCGTCGTCGCCCAGCCGGTGCCCGCCGCCGGGACCGGCCGGCCGGAGCACGACGCTGTGGATCGGCGCCGCGGGGTCGGCCTCGGCCAGGGTGGCGGCCTCCAGCCCCAGCCGCTCCCGCACCGCAGCGGTCGCCATGCTCTGCATGCCCAGGCAGAGACCGACCGTCGGCAGTCCGCTGGTCAGGGCGAGGCGGGCCGCGGCGATCTGCCCCGCCACCTGCCCCATGTCCGAGCCGCCCGGCAGCACCAGCCCGTCCGCGTCCTCCACCGCCATGGCGCGGATCGCCGCGCCATCGTCGGGCGCCCGGAACCGGATGACCAGGGCACGGCCGAGCGCGTCCGCCGCGTCGCCGAGCGCGGCCAGCACCGCCGGGTACTGGTGGCGGTGATAGGTCTCGGTGCCGAGGATGACGATGCGCAGCGGCGGCCCGGCCGGCCCGGTCGCCGGCGTACCGTCGGGCACCACGCGGCCGAAGCCATCGCGCCGCCAGCGTCCGACGTCGCCCTTCCGGCTGCGGGCCACCAGCGCCGCGCCGTCCGGCGCGACCCGGAGGACGTCCACCGGCCACCCCCGCCCTTCGGCATCGCGGGCAAAGGTCGCCGCCGCCGCGGCACCGGCGACGCGCGGGTTCACGGCGACGACCAGCGGGCGGTCCGCCGGTGCGTCGGCCACGGTCAGTTCCCGGGCACCGGCGATCTCCACCGCGGTGTCGACGGCGACACCGGACGCCCGTTCGGCCCACAGCAGGCCGTTGGGCGCCAGCCGGCCGCCCGCCAGCACATGCTGGCGGACGTCGGGGCCGGCGAGGTCGCGGTCGCCACGCAGGCGCCGCAGGCGGGCGCCGGACCGCGCCGCCAGCAGGCCGGCCACGGCGCCGTCCAGCGCCGGCTCGCCGGTGTCGTGGACGACGAGCTGCAGGCGCGGCATCACGCCACCCGCAGCAGGGCCCGGTCGACGCTGCCCAGCACGCGGCAGCCGCTCTCGGTCACCACCACCGTCTCGCTGACGCCGACGGTGAAGGCGCCGTAGACGCGCAGGGCCGGCGGGATGTGGAAGGCCATGCCGGGCACCAGCTCGGTGGTCACCCCGGTGTAGAGGCTGAGGATGCCGCCCTCGCCCCAGTCCGGCGCGAAGGAGATGCCGACCGAGTAGCCCGTGCGCTTCTTGAAGGCGTCGGTGTAGCCGGCGCGGTCGATCACCGCCTGGCAGGCGGCGTGCACGCTCTCGCAGGTCTCGCCGGGACGGATGGCGTCGATCGCGGCGGCCAGCGCGTCCTGGCACACCGCCATCATGTCCTCCGCCGCCTTCGGCACGGCGCCGACCCAGGCGCTGCGCATCAGCGCGGCGTGGTAGCGGTCGTGGCAGGCCGCCATCTCCAGGAAGGCGGGGTCGCCCGGCTCGATGCGCCGGCGACGCCAGGTGCCGTGGGGAACGCCGGCGCGCGGGCCGCTGGAGACCAGCGGCTCCATGCCCACGTACTCCGACCCTGCGGCGATGGACGCGCCCATCATGGCGGCGACCAGGTCGTTCTCCGTCGCCCCGGCCTTGACGGCCGCCAGGCCGGCGCGCAGGCCGGCGTCGACGTAGGTGGCGGCGGTCGCCAGCTTCTCGATCTCCAGCGGCGACTTCACCGCGCGGAAGGTCTCCACCACCCCGGCAGCGTCGAGCACGGTGCCCAGCCGGGCCGCCAGCGCCTCGTAGACGGCGATGGGCAGGAACCAGCCGCGCTTGTCGATGGCGACCCGCTTGGCCCCCCAGCCGCGCTGGCCGACCACGTCCACCAGCAGCGACACCGGATCGGTGCCGTCGTCGTAGATCACCGCGTCGGAGATGTAGGTGTTGGCGATGAAGTTGAAGTATTCCAGCCGGCGCACGATGAAGGCCGCGTCGCCCTCCACCGGCAGCAGCAGGGCCTGGAAGGTGTAGTAGCCGGGGGTCTGCTGGCCGGTGAGGTAGAAGATGTTCTCCGGCCCGGTGACGATCATCACGTCGATGCCGCGACGGGCCAGCTCGGCGCGGACGGCATGCTGGCGCGCGTCGTACTCGCCGCGCGGGAAGGCCGATTCCTGTCCCTGCCGGACAGAACCAGGGGCGCTCATGCTGCGATCTCCAGAAGAGGGTGGGTGGTGGACGCGGTGAAGGTGACGCCGAGCCCGGCTCCGCCGGCGTGGGCGACGGCGCCGTCGGCGTAGCGCAGGCCGGCGACCGGGTCGTCGGTCAGCCCGTCGGCGCCGTAGAGCTCGGCGAAGCGCGGGCGGGTCGCGATGGCGACCTGGAGGGCGGCCGCGGTGGCGCCCGCCCCTTCGTTCATCTGCCCGATCATCAGGGGGACGCCGGCCGCCGACAGCCGGCGGGCGGCGGCGACCGTCGGGCCGATGCCACCCAACTTGACCAGCTTCAGGTGGGCCCAGACCCTCCCGCCCAGGGCGGCGACCCGGGCCACGTCGTCCTCGCCGGCGACGCTCTCGTCGAGCATCACCGGCACGGCGCCCGCCTCGCCCAGACGGGCGATGGCGTCCCAGTCGCCGGCGGGAATCGGCTGCTCGGCGTAGGCCACGCCGTGGCGGGCCAGCGCCGTCAGCCGTTCCGGCGCGTCGGCGACGCTCCAGGCACCGTTGGCGTCCACCGCCAGCTTGACGCGGTCGCCGAACCGGCCGCGCAGGGCCGCCAGGCGGCGCAGGTCCTCGTCGAAATCGGCCACGCCGACCCGCAGCTTGAGGTCGGTGAAGCCACGGGCGACGTAGCGATCGGCGTTGGCCAGCAGCGCCTCGTGCCCCGACCAGAACAGGGTCTGGTTGGTGGGCCACGCCGCCGCGCCGGCGCCGTCGGCTCCCAGCCAGCGCGCCACCGTCACCCCGGCGCGGCGCGCCAGCAGGTCGTGCAGCGCACAGTCGACCAGGGCGCGCACCGGGGCGATCCAGCCGCTGTGGGGCACCTCGTCGAGCAGCGCCTCGGCCGGACGGCTCCAGTCGGTGCCGGCGACGGCCGCCCGGGCGGCAGCCAACACGGCCGCCTCCGGATGGCCGTTGAGGTAGGCGATGTTGGTTCGCACCTCGCCGAGGCCGGTGACGCCGTCCGCCGCCGTCAGGCGCAGGTGGAGGGCCGAGAGGTGGCCGATCGCCCCCGACGAGGCGGTGTGCAGCGCGACCTCCGGTCCGTAGGTCAGGACGGCCGTCGACAGGACGGCCTTCATGCCGCCGCGCTCCGCAGCATGCGCAGGGCGACGTCGCCGTAGATTCGGGCGGCGCCGACGAACTCGTCGACGGGTACGAACTCGTCCGGCTTGTGGGCCACCGCCAGGGACCCCGGGCCGAGAACCGTGCCGACCGCGCCGACGGAGCGGAAATGGACGAGGTCGCAGCCGCCCTGGAAGCCCTGCGGGGCGTCGTGGGGATAGCCGTGCATACCGGCGGCGTCCATGCAGGCGGCGACGATGGGCTCGCCCGTCGCCGTCTCGGTCGGGCCGCCGGTGGTCGGCTGGAAGGCGACGATCTCCGCCCGCACGCCGAAGGCCCGCTGCGCCGTGTCCAGAAGCGCGTAAAGCTCGCGCTTCACCGCCTCCTCGTCCTCGCCGGGCACCATGCGGCGGTCGAGCAGCAGGTCGCAGGCGTCGGGCACCACGTTGTCGGCGATGCCGGCGGTGATCCGGGTGACCGTCAGGCTGGCGCTGCCGACCAGCGGGTGGCAGCGCTTGCACACGCAGGTCGCGTGGTGCTCCTCGATCAGGCCGAGCAGCTTGCCGGCCTTGTAGATGGCGTTCTCGCCGAGGTGCGGCGTGCCGGAATGGGCCATCACGCCGCGCACGCGGACCACCGGGCGCAGGCTGCCCTTGTGGGCGGTGAAGGTGGTGTTGGAGGTGGGCTCGCCGATCACCACCTGGTCGACGCGCGGTCGGCCGGCGGCGTAGCTCTTGGCGCCGCGGCTTTCCGTCTCCTCGTCGGCGACGAAGACGCCCAGCAGCGTGCCCGACCACGCGGCGCGGGCCGCCGCCATCTGGCGCAGCGCCTCCACCATGGCGGCGATCGGCCCCTTGGCGTCGCACGAGCCGCGGCCGACCAGCCGGCCGTCGCGCTCGACCAGGCGGAACGGGTCGCTGGTCCAGCCGCCGCCGGCGGGCACCGTGTCGATGTGGGAGTTGAAGGCGAAGACCGGGCCGGGCCCGTTGTCCAGCCGGGCCACCACGTTGGCCCGGCCGGGCATGAACTCGCTGAGGGAGACGTCGAAGCCGGCCTCCTGGAGGCGGCTGGCGAGGAACCGCGCGGCCTCGACTTCGTGGCCCGGCGGGTTCTCCGTGTTGAAGGCCACGAGGCGTTCCAGGTCGCCCGTCATGCGGGCACGGTCGGGATGGGTCAGCATGGTGTCGGTCCGGTGGGGGAAAGGGCGGCGCCCGCTGGGCGTCAGTGCAGGATCTGGCTGAGGAACTTCTGGGTGCGCGGGTTGCCCGCCCCGGAGAAGAAGGTGTCGACCGGAGCGTTCTCGACGATCTCGCCCCCCTCCATGAAGACGACGTGGTCGGCGGCGCGGCGGGCAAAACCCATCTCGTGGGTCACCACCAGGCTGGTCATGCCCTCCTGGCTCAGTTCCACCATGACGTCGAGCACCTCGCGGATCATCTCCGGGTCGAGCGCCGAGGTCGGCTCGTCGAACAGCATCAGCTCCGGCTTCATGGCCAGCGCCCGGGCGATGGCGACACGCTGCTGCTGGCCGCCGGACAGCTCGTCCGGGTAGTGGTCGGCGCGGTCGGGGATGTGCACCTTCTTCAGGAGCGAGAGGGCGATGTCATGGGCGTCGGCGCGCGACATGCCCTGGACGCGCACCAGCGCCAGCATGATGTTCTCGATGGCCGAGAGGTGGCCGAACAGCTCGAAGTTCTGGAACACCATGCCGATGCGCTGGCGCAGCTTCGGCGCGTCGGTCCGGGACTGGGTGATCTCGGCGCCGTTGAACAGGATGCAGCCGCCGTTGATGCTCTCCAGCAGGTTCACGCAGCGCAGCAGCGTCGACTTGCCCGAGCCCGACGGGCCGATCAGCACCACCGTCTCGCCACGCCGCACGTCCAGCGAGCAGCGTTTGAGGGTGGGCACCGAGCCGTAGGATTTGTCGACCGCCTGCAGGCTGAGCAGCGGCCTGTCGGTGGCGGCGTGGCGGGGGGATACGGTCATGGGGATCTCCTTGTGCGCGATCGCCGGTGCGGGCGCTCAGCGCAAGGCCGATTGGGCGCCGGTGGCGCCGATCAGGCGGCGCGTCAGGGACAGCTTCTGGCCCCCGGGGCGGCGGCGGGCGGCGAGGCGGCGTTCCAGGGCGGACTGCAGCACCATGAAGACCGTGGTCATCGCCAGGTAGTAGATGCCGGCGGCGGTCAGCGCCTCGAAATAGCGGAAATCGGCGCTGGCCGTCTGGTTCGCCGCCAGCAGCAGGTCCTGCACGGCGATGGCGGAGACCAGCGCGCTCAACTTCATCATGCCGATGAGCTGGTTGCCGATGGGCGGCAGGATCACCCGCAGGGCCTGGGGCAGCACCACGAAGCGCATGACCTGCCACTCGGTCATGCCGAGCGCACGGCCGGCCACCTTCTGGCCGCGCTTCACCGCCTGCAGGCCCGAGCGCATGATCTCGGCCATGTAGGCGCCCTCGTTCAGCGACAGGGCCAGCACGCCGCTGACGAAGCCGGAGAGAATGATGCCGAAGGACGGCAGCACGTTGAACACGAAGATGATCTGGAACAGCACCGGCGTTCCGCGGAACAGCCAGAGGTAGAGAGTGGTCCCGCCGCGGACGACGGCAAACCGCGATTCCTGCAGCAGGGCCAGCAGAAGGCCGATAACGACTCCCGACAGGATGGACGAGACCGTGATCAGCAGCGTCGTCACCGCCCCGTTGAAGAACACGGGCGAGACGAGGTAGTCGAGGATGAGGGACAGGGATATCGTCATCGGGGATTCTCTCCGTCGGACTGGGGCCGTGCCGGACACGGCGCCGGCCCACGGTTCGGACGTCCGCGAAAGCGGCTCCGGAACACGGGCGCCGGGGCGCCCGCCTCCCGGACCCGAAAGGAAGGGGTCACTTCAGCAGCGCCACGGTCTGCGGCAGCGCGTACTTCGTGATCAGGGCGGCGTAGGTGCCGTCCTTCACCACCTCCAGGAGCGCCGCCTCGATGGCCGCCTTCATGGCGGCGTCACCCTTGCGCACGGCGATGCCGATCTTCGTGTTGGTGTTGAAGGACTCGCCGGCGATCTCGTAGGTGTCCGGCACCTTCTGCATCATCATCACGGCCCCCGGCGTGCTGTCGAGATGGACGTCCGAACGGCCCTGGCGCAGCGACAGGGCGGAGTCCTGCGCCGTCGGGAAGGTGAGGATCTCCACCGCCGGCAAGCCGGCGTCGGTGCAGCGCTTGTTGTCCTCGCGCGCGTAGGTCTCCTGGATGCCGCCGAGGGTGACGGAGACCTTCTTGCCGCACAGGCTGTTGTCGCGTCCGGTGATGCCGGCGGGATTGCCCTTGCGCACCACCACCTCGTTGCCGACCCGCAGGTAGGGCACGAAGTCGACCTGCTTGGCGCGATCCTCGTTCATGTACATGGCCGAGTTGATGATGTCGATGCGGCCACCCTGGAGCGCCGGGATCAGCCCCTTGAACTCCATGTTCAGCGGCGCCACGGAGAGACCCATCTTCGACGCCAGCGCGTCGCCCAGCTCGATGTCGAAGCCCTTCAGCGTGCCGTCCGTGCTCTGGAACTCGAAGGGCGCGAAGGTCGCCGCCACGCCGTAGGTCAGGGTCCCCGACTGCACGAGATCGGGCTTCGGCGTCGCGGTCTGAGCCTGGGCGGAGGTGCCGACGAGACCGCCAAGCAGCAGGGCGGCGGTGGCAGAGAGCAGGTGGTGCATGGGCGGTGCGCTCCTAGTTTGTTCAGATGGACGCAACTTGTACATTTCAGGGCACACATCCGCGGGTGTCAAGCCTGGACACGATCGGGGATGCGTGCGATGGGTAAGGTGAGGCTAAAGCAAATTCCGGGCCGAAACCGTGACGCCACCGAATTCAATCGACCAGGGCGATCCGCATTCCAGCGCCAAAACCGCGGCAAGTCCTCCCCGGGACCGCAAGGCGGCGGCCCGGTCGGTGCAGATGGCGCTGGCGAACAAAATACTTTCGGTTGTGGTCGACGAGCGTTTCGGCGTCGGGCATCACCTAAAAGAGCAGCATCTTGCCGAAATTCTGGGCGTTTCCCGCACGCCGGTGCGCGCGGCGCTGCGTCTTCTGGCGGACCGCAAGATCGTCGCGGCGATTCCCAACCGCGGGTTCCGTCTGCAGAAGGACGGGCGCGAACTGCTGGGAACGACCCTGGATGTGCCGCCGCTGATCGACGAGAAGCTTTATCTCGACATCCTGGGTGACCGGCTGTCGGGAAGCCTTCCGCCGACCGTCAACCAGGTCATGCTCACCAAGCGGTATGGGATCGGCCGCGGCTCCCTGCGGCCGGTGTTGAACCGCTTGGCCGAGGAGGGGTTGATCACCCGCAAGGGGCAGAATTGGCTGTTCCTGCCCAGCCTGGAATCGGAATCATCGCTGCGCGCGAGCTACGATCTGCGCATCACACTCGAGCCGGCCGGCCTGCTGCTGGACAGCTTCCGCGTGGACCGCGGCGTGCTGCGACACCTGAGGGACCGGCACAGCCTGATTATTGAGCAGACCCAAGCCGCGCCGGTCCCGGGGCGGAGCCTCTTCATGCTCGACTCGCAGTTCCACGAGACGATGGCCGAGGCGTCGGGAAATCCCTTTTTCCTGCAGGTGGTGCAGCAGCAGAACAAGCTGCGCCGGCTGTTCGAATACCAGGGCTATGCCAACAGTGCCCGCGTCCGTGAGTGGTGCGGCGAACACCTCGCCGTCATAGAGGCGCTGGAGCGCGGCGACCGTGCCGCAGCCGCCGGAACGCTGCGCGACCATCTCCAGCGCGCCGCCGCCACCGCCATGGTGCAGTCGCGCAGCCGCGCCACATAGGGCTGTGTGGGGCGGCGCCCCCGGCCGACGATGCGCTTCGTGGCGGTCAAGACCATCGATCAGCAGGCCGCCTTGATGCTCCACAAGACGCGGGGCCTCTTGGTCCGGCAGCGGACGATGCTGATCAACGCCTTGCGCGCTCACCTCGCCGAAGTCGGCATCATCGCGGCCAAAGGACCAAGCGGGACGAAGGCCGCCATCGACGCTCTGCACGGAGGCGCAGGATCGTCTGCCGGACCTGGCGCGACGGGCGCTGCACGGCCTCGTCGATCAGCTCCGCCTGCCCGGCGAGGAAATCGACCGGCTGGAGGCGCGTATTCTGGAGTGGCATCGCGCCAGCGACGTCAGCCGCCGTTTGGCGACGATACCCGGCATTGGGCCGATCACCGCCAGCGCGATCGCCGCGGCGGTGCCGGACGGCTCCCTGTTCCGGTCCGGCCGGCAGTTCGCCGCATGGCTCGGCCTGACGCCGAAGGCGCACAGCAGCGGCGGCAAGGATCGCCAGGTCGGCATCAGCAAGCAGGGCGACGGCTACCTCCGCCGCCTGCTGGCCGTTGGCGCCACGGCAGTCATGCGGTTGGCGCGCCAGGACACGCGGCCCGATGCTGGGCGTCGATCCGCGGACGTCATCAAGGCCAGCGGCCAGAGGCGATAGGCCGGACACATGGATGCACCCGACCAACCGTCAACCGAATTCTCCTCTTGCGCCGAGAGGGCCGTCCACACATGGTTTCTTCGACGGTCAACGCTGTTTCACCGGCATTTGGTGAAAGGGCCGTCCACCGCATCACCTCGCTGCCGGATCGCTATCGCTGGCATCGCCGCTCCCTCCCTCAATGGCAAGGCCAGCGAATCACACCACAGCCAACGCCTCAATACACTTCGACACCCCGCGAGTCAGGAGTTTCTGAAAGCGGTAACAATCGTTACCACCCCCACAGCGGCAGAGCCTCCGAGTTCGGGGCGCATCCATGGTCATTGGATACCCACCCTGCGGAGCCGAGACGAAGGGCCGGGCGGAGTGCACTGGGCCCGCGGTCAGCTGGCCAGCACGGTGATGTCCGATGCCGACAGTGTACGAACGTCGAGGGTGGCGACGGTTACCGCCGCCCCGGCGCCCGAACCGTCCGCATCGAACGACAGCGCGCCGGTGCGGGTGTTGAAGACGAACCCGGCGTTCGTCGTCGTCGGGTTGTCGAGTGCGAAATTCGCCGCCGACAGCGTGCCCGTGGCGAGATCGCCGAAGTTCGGGCTGTACACTGCGATCCGGTCCACCCCCGCCTCGAAGTCGGCGATCACGTCGCCTCCGTCCTCCGGGTTGCGGAAGACGAACAGGTCCGCCCCCTGGCCGCCGAACAGCGTATCGGCACCCAGGTTGCCGTCGAGCCAATCGTCGCCGAGATTGCCGTGGAGCAGGTCGCCGTCCTGCCCGCCGAAGAGCGTATCGCTCTCCTGCCCACCGAACAGCGTGTCCGCCCCCCGATTGCCGTACAGCACGTCCGATCCCAGCTGCCCGTAGGCCAAGTCGGCGTCCATCCCGCCCATCGCGGTGTCGCTGTCCTGACCACCGAACAGGGTGTCGTTGCCGAAGTTGCCGTAGAGCAGGTCGTTCTGCTTGTTGCCGTAGAGCGCGTCGTTCTCCAGCCCGCCGGTGACCGTGTCGTCGCCCTCGTCGCCGAACAGCACGTCGTTGCCCGCGGCCGAGCCGACGAAGTCGTTGCCCGCCCCACCACGAAGCGTGTCGTCCTCGGCACCCAGGACCATGTACTGGGCCGCACTGTCGCCCCAGACAGTCTGAGACCCGGCACCGCCGGTCACCCGCACCGCGCCGATCACAGCCGCGAATTCCACGTCCTGCAACTGAATTACCGTGCCCGAGGGCAGGCTGCGCGTATCAATGACCAGCGCCGTGTAGGGGTTGCCGGCTGCCGTCGGCGAGCCGGTGATGACAAGTGACTCCGGCGAAACGGTGGAACCGGACGCGGCCGTCGGCACGATCGTCTGCACAAGCAGCGGCGTGTCGGCCGGGATGGCGCTGAGAAAGCCGGCGCCACCACCGGTCAGCGCCGTTTGGTCTTCCGAGCCAGCCTCGGTGTGGGCCTCGATCTCGCGGATCAGGTCGGCAAGCGAGTTGCCTGCCGCCTTCGGCGCGGCGGAGCCACTCGCCGTCATGCCGTAGCCGGTCGGCACCTGGGCGGTCAGCAGGTTGGTGCCACCGCTGGTGACCAGCGGAATGTCTGCCACCGTGTTGTTGCCGACCTGTTCGGGGCGCGCGGTGGTGACGACCGGGATGGTGACGGTCTGCGTGGTCGTACCGTCGCCGTTGGTGGTAGTGCTGGTCTGCACCGGCACGCCGTCCACTATCTCCGGCGTGGGCGTCGCAGGCGACGACACGTCGGGTGACGACGGCGCGGGAGGCTGCGGAACGGGCGGGACTCCGGACATCGTGATCTGGACCGCGAGATCGCTGCCGGCGTTCTCAGTCCAGTTGGCCGCGAAGTCCTGAGTCCGCGTGTTGCCGTTCGTGTGAGCGCCGTTGATCTGTATGCCGCCGCTGTAAACGTCCGGTGTGTCGAAATATATAAGTCCCAGCGGCGTGGTTTCGACGACGCCGTCGAGGATGATCGCATACTCGGATCCAACGGTCAGGCCGTCGTAGTTGATGGACACGTCGAAGCGCTGCGGCCCAAGAACGGTCAGGTCGGGCGCGAGCGTGCCGCTCTCGAACAGCACCGTGGTCGGGTTGATCTCGCCGCCAGCGTTGCTGATTTCCGTGAGCAGGAGCCGATAACTGGAGACAACAGGCAAGAGAGGAAGCTGGATTTCGAACGCAGCGCTCTCCAGCTTGGTTCCCGTCGCAGTGAAGGTTTGCCCGACATACCCGATGAACGGCAGAGGCACGTTGGTGGAATTCGACAGAATGTCGATGGTCGGGGTGTTGTTGGTCACCGTGGTGGCGGTGAGCGAAGCCGCATCGTTGCCGACGCTGTCCTGGATCACGCCGGAGGTCTGATCACCGGTCGCATCGGTGTAAGCGACGGTGACGGCTTGCCCGACCGCGACGGCGGTGTCAAGGGTCAGGGTGACAGTTTTGTTGGGGCCATCCACCGCCGAGCTGCTCACGCCGATCGAGGTGCCGTCGGCGCTAACCTGGAAGTGCGAGGCATCGGGGGTGGAACTGCCGTCCAGAGCCTCGTCGTAGGTCAGCACCAGCTTGGTCCCGGTGACCGACGCGCTCTGAAACACAGGAGGGATCGTCTCGGCAAAGGTCAAGGTGGTGCTGCCGCCGCTGTAGACGGCCGACCAAGTGCCGCTCGCGGCGGTGACCCCGGTGAGGGTCAGCGTCTGACTGCTGCCGAGGTCGATCGTGCCGCTGGCGGCTTGGTTGTTCAGGCTGGAGAGGTCCAGGCTTGTAACGACGATGCTGTCGCCGGCCGCAAAGTCGCTGATCACGTCGCTGTCGAGCTGCGCTGCGTCCCCAGTAAAAATGTCATTGCCTGCCCCGCCGATCAGCGTGTCGGTGCCGTTCCCGCCATTGAGCGTGTCAGCGAAGTTAGACCCGGTCAGCTGATTGTCTCCATTGGAGCCGTTGATCTGGGCGCCTACGGATAGGGTGATCGCTGAGGCGTCGACGTTCACCTGCGCCGAACTGCTGGAACCACCCGCGTTGCCGGCGATGCCGATCGAAATGGTATTCTGGGGATCGGTGAGGTTGGCGTTCAGGACCAGCGTATCGCCGTCCGCGGCGCCCTTGAAGCGGATGAAATCGCTGCCGTCGCCGCCGTTGATGGTTTCGTCGACGTCGTGGTCGGAGCTTGATTCGATGTAGATGACGTCGTTGCCGTCACCGGCCTCGATCAAATCGGTTCCGGAGCCGCCGATGACCGTGTCGTTGCCGGCACCACCTTTGAGCGTGTCGTTGCCGTTACCCCCATTGGCCGTATCGTTGCCGTCGTTCCCATCGACGTCATCGTTTCCGTCTCCCCCCATGAGGGAGTCGTTCTGCGAACCGCCGGACAGGGTATCCGCACCTCCGCCACCGTTCATCGTGTCTTGCGACGAGCCGCCAATGAACCAGTCACCCAGCGAACCACCATCGAGTTGCATGACTTCCGTTTGACCGGAAAAGTCGATGAGCAAGCCGGCGGTGGAGGGGCTGAGCGGCGTGCCGCCCGACGTCGAGAGCAAGTTCCAGGAATCGTCGGTAACGTTGATGCTGATGTTGTAGATTGATCCAGCGGAATTCAAATAAACGAATGCGCCAGTCGGAATGAATGAGCTGATATCTGTCAGAGTGCCATGAGAACCGTTGAAAACGTCGACAGCGCTCGCCGGGTCAGATGAATTCGTGTAATACTTGATGTACCGAGCCATATTTATTTCTCCTGTTGAGCGCGCATCATACGTTTCGGGTTGTGCATCAATCCCACTTTATACTTTTCTATCCATGCCCAACAACGTCACGTCGCAAGCGAGATCGTAACATGACGGTCTCAAGCAGATGTGCAACCATTTGTAACAAATTGCCGCGCCGCCGTTGGGAGCCGTCGCGCTTCGCCCGGCCGCATGATGCGGCCGGGCGAAGCGCGTCAGGCCTCCGTTCAGCCGGTCAGCACAAAAATGTCGGATGCCGACAGCGCGCGGAGGGTGAGGGTCGCGATGGTCACCGCGGCCGCGGCCCCCAGCCGTCGACGTCGAACGACGGGGCCCATAAGGCCTATCCGTCGATGCGCGACGGATGGTGCCGGGGCCTGCTGCTGCGACGGTCGATCCGCGAGCCGGACAAGCTGGACCTATTGCCTGACCTTCGCCCCGGAGGGGACGTCCGTACCCGCCCTGGTGCACATTGCCGGCACGCGCTGGACCATCGAGTCCTGCTTCGCGGCGGCCAAAGGCGAGGTTGGGCTCGACCGCTGCGAGGTCCGCGCCTGGACGGCGTGGCATCGCCACATCACCCTGGCCATGCTCTCCTTGGCCTTTCTCTCCGTCGTCCGCGCGACGGCTGTCGGGGGGAGAGCCGACCACCGGCGCGAAAGCCGACCTCCTGCCCCTCACCGTCCCGGAAATCCGCCACTTCCTCGCCCGCCTCGTCGGCCTGCCGCCACCCACAACCGACGCCGTTATCACGTGGTCCCACTGGCGACGACGCCACCGGCAGCGCGTAAGGCGCTCCCATTGGAAACGCCGAACCCAATCCGATAAGGACCGGCTGCAGTACCAAGAGCGCCTAACAGAACCATCGCTCGACGAAGCGGACGGTGATGAGGGCGGCGGCGAGATGGTGGAAGGCGGCGAA
>NZ_JBPJSP010000079.1:0-1635 GCF_051225715.1 Azospirillum sp. ST 5-10 | reverse complement strand
GTGAAGGCGGACGGTTCCGGTGTCGAGACGGCGAACGTGAAGATGTCGATGAACCCGTTCGACGAGATCGCGGTGGAGGAGGCGGTCCGCCTGAAGGAGGCGGGCAAGGCGACGGAGATCGTTGCGGTGTCGCTGGGTGTGGCGCAGTGCCAGGAGACGCTGCGCACGGCGCTGGCGATGGGGGCCGACCGGGCGATCCTGGTGCAGACCGACGCCGAGCTGCAGCCGCTGGCGGTGGCCAAGGCGCTGAAGGCGCTGGTGGAGAAGGAGCAGCCGCGGCTGGTGATCCTGGGCAAGCAGGCGATCGACGACGACTGCAACCAGACCGGCCAGATGCTGGCGGCCCTGCTGGGCTGGCCGCAGGGCACGTTCGCCTCCAAGGTGGCCGTCGGCGACGGCGCCGTCACCGTCACCCGCGAGGTCGACGGCGGTCTGGAGACGGTGGAGCTGGCGCTGCCGGCGGTGGTGAGCGCCGACCTGCGCCTGAACGAGCCGCGCTACGCCTCGCTGCCCAACATCATGAAGGCGAAGAAGAAGCCGCTGGAGACGGTGAGCCCCGCCGATCTCGGGGTCGACGTGGCGCCGCGGCTGGAGACGCTGAAGGTGGCCGAGCCGGCCAAGCGCCAGGCCGGCATCAAGGTGGCCGACGTGGCGAGCCTGGTGGACAAGCTGAAGAACGAAGCGCGGGTGATCTGACATGGCCATTCTCGTCGTCGCCGAACACGACAACGCGGCGCTGAAGCCCGCCACCCTGCACGCGGTGGCGGCGGCCGCCCAGCTGGGGTCCGACATCCACGTCCTGGTGGCCGGCCAGGGCTGCCGGGCGGTGGCCGAGGCGGCCGCCAAGGTGCAGGGGGTGGCCAAGGCGCTGCTGGCCGAGGCCGAGGCCTACGCCCACGGCCTGCCGGAGGCGCTGGCGCCGCTGGTGGTGGAGGTCGCCAAGGGGGGCGCCAGCCACGTGCTGGCGGCGGCCACCAGCTTCGGCAAGAACCTGCTGCCGCGGGCGGCGGCGCTGCTCGATGTGGCGGCGATCTCCGACATCCTGTCGGTGGAGGGAGCGGACACCTTCACGCGGCCGATCTACGCCGGCAACGCGATCGCCACGGTGCGCTCGTCGGACCCGATCAAGGTGGTGACGGTGCGCGCGACCGCCTTCGCGGCGGCGGCGGCCGAGGGCGGCACGGGGGCGGTGGAGACGGTCGCCGGGCCGGCGGCCGGCGGCGGGTCGAGGTTCGTCGGCCAGGAGCTGACGCAGTCGGAGCGCCCGGAGCTGACGCAGGCGCGCATCGTCGTGTCGGGCGGGCGCGGCATGCAGTCGGGGGAGAACTTCAGGCTGCTGGAAGCGCTGGCGGACAAGCTGGGGGCGGCGGTGGGGGCGAGCCGGGCGGCGGTGGACGCCGGCTTCGTGCCCAACGACTACCAGGTCGGCCAGACCGGCAAGATCGTCGCACCCGACCTCTACCTGGCGGTCGGCATCTCCGGCGCCATCCAGCACCTCGCCGGCATGAAGGACAGCAAGGTCATCGTCGCCATCAACAAGGACGAGGAAGCGCCCATCTTCCAGGTCGCCGACTACGGCCTCGTCGCCGACCTCTTCAAGGCGGTGCCGGAGCTCACCGACGCCCTGGGCTGAGG
>NZ_JBPJSP010000078.1:0-1830 GCF_051225715.1 Azospirillum sp. ST 5-10 | reverse complement strand
TTGACCATCCGCCAGCCGCCGAAGGGCATGATCGCGCGCTTCAGCGGCCGGTCCGTCTGCAGGCCGACGACGACCTCGTTCTCGCGGTCGATGTAGCCGGGACCGTGGGCGGTGATGGAGGAGACGGTCTCGGTGTCGGCGTCGAGCACGCCGCCTTTGGCCGCGCGCTCCTTCTTCAGCAGCTCGGACACCTTCGCCCACAGGACCTTCGTCCGCCCGGTGGCGTGGCCGAGAAAGGCCGCGTCGCCCGCGTAGGGGGTGACGTTGCGGACGATGAAGTCGCGTACGTTCACCTCGTGCCGCCACGGCCCCGGCGCGAAGCCGCGCCACGGCAGTGGCACGGCATCCTCGGCCGGCCGATCGACGAGCTGCTCTCTCAACAGGGTGTCCATGATGTCTCCCCTCGGGAAATGCCGGACCGCAGCCGGGCTGGCCGTCGACCGACGGCGCGGATCGCCGCGCACGCCCCCCCGCGAACGGCGGGCGGAGGCCGTGTCGGCCGATCGATCGGGTGGTCTGCGAAGCGGTCGGTCCGATTGACTCTGTAGGTAAACTACATATCTCCGACCGCCGCGCCGGGCAAGTCCAAACCCCTGCCGATGCCTTGATTTTCCGCCGTTTTCCTGCGGCACAACGACGCGGATCAAAGACTTTGGCGGACGATTGAATCCGGGTCTTGACCGTCAGTGAACGTGACGATGTAGTTTTATGACATGTAGGTTCCTGTCATGGACATGTAAAAATCATGCTATGCTGATGGACGGCTCGGACACGGAATGGTGACAGTCATGCTGGGCAGAATCAGAGCGGTGCGCGACCAGATCCGGCCGTCGGAGCGCAAGCTGGCCGACCATGTCCTGGCCAATCCGGGCGAGGCCATCACCCTGTCGATGGCGGAGATGGCGCAGCGTGCCGGGGTCAGCGAGCCCACCATCGCGCGTTTCTGCTCAGCCCTGGGGTGCAGCGGATTCCGCGAGTTCAAGATCAAGCTGGCGCAGGACATCGCCGGCGGCATGCCGTTCATCGACCAGGACGTCCGGCCGGGCGACCTCGGGGCGGGGGTCGCCGGCAAGGTGTTCGACCGGACCATCGCCACGCTGATGCAGGTGCGCAACAACCTGTCCGCCGACACCGTGGACCGCGCCGCCGACCTGCTGGCCGGGGCCCGGCGCATCGAGTTCTACGGGTCCGGCAATTCCGGCACCATCGCCGAGGACATCCAGCGCCGCTTCTTCCGCCTCGGCACCCCCACCGTGGCGTACAGCGATTCCCACGTCTATTTCGTGTCGGCCCTGTCGCTGGGGCCGGGCGACGCGGTGGTGGTGGTGTCCAGCTCCGGCCGCACCCGCGACATCCTCGACACGGTGCAGAACGCGCTGTCCGTCGGCGCCCGGGTGGTGGCGATCACCCGCGCCGACTCGCCGCTGGCGCGCCTCGCCACGGTCAGCCTGCTGGCGGACGTCGTCGAGGAGTTCGACGTCTATTCGCCGCTGACCTCGCGCATCAGCCACCTCGTGCTGGGCGACATCCTCGCCATCGCCGTGGCGCTGCGCAAGGGCGACGCCCTGCGCGACCGGCTGACGCGGGCCGGGCAGATGGTCCGCGCCGACCTCAGCGCGGACTGACGGCGGCGGAATTCGGCGGGCGGACCGGACGACGGCAGGCCGGGCCGCCGCGGTCGGCGGCGGCCCGGCCCTCGGGGCGGTCCGGTCTCGGGTTGGCCCGGTCTCGGGTCGGACGGTCAGCGGGCTTCGGCCATGGCGACGGCGGTGTCGCTCATGCGGCAGGAGAAGCCCCATTCGTTGTCGTACCAGCTCATGACGCGCACGA
>NZ_JBPJSP010000077.1:0-1888 GCF_051225715.1 Azospirillum sp. ST 5-10 | reverse complement strand
GGGTTCTGGCCCTGGCCGGCGGCCAGGATCTGGCCCAGGATGACTTCGTTGACCTCGCCGGCGTCCACCTTGGCGCGACGCAGCGCTTCGCGGATGGCCACCTCGCCCAGGTAGTGCGCGGGGACGGAACCCAGGCTGCCGTTGAAGGCTCCCACCGGGGTGCGGGCGGCGGCGGCAATGACGATGTCGGTCATGATCCCTCCTCAAGGGAACGAACGTCGGTCGGCGGCGGGAGCGGTCCGGCCGCTCCCGCCGTCTTCCGGGATTACGGATGCAGGGTGTAGTTCAGGATCCACAGCAGGAAGAGCACCAGCGGCGCGTGGATCAGCAGCTGGGTGAAGCAGAAGCCGACGATGTCGCGCGCCTTCAGGCCGAGCACGCCGAGCAGCGGCAGCATCCAGAAGGGGTTGATCAGGTTCGGCAGGGCTTCCGCCGCGTTGTAGACCTGCACCGCCCAGCCGAGGTGGGCCTTCACGTCGACGGCCGCCTGCATGACGTAGGGGGCTTCGATGATCCACTTGCCCCCGCCCGACGGCACCAGGAAGCCGAGGACCGCCGAGTAGATGCCGATCACCACCGGATAGGTGTGGGTGTTGGCGATGCTGACGAAGATGTTGGCGAGATGGTGGGAGATCGACACGCCGTCGGCGCCGGCGACGCCGGTCAGCATGGTCGCGATGCCGCCGTAGAGCGGGAACTGGATGAGCACGCCGCCGGCGGTCGGCACGGCCTTCGCCACCGCGTTCAGGAAGCTGCGGATGTTCCAGTGCAGCAGGACGCCCAAGGTGATGAAGAAGAAATTGTAGAAATTCAGGCTGGAGATCACCGACAGGAAGTCCTTGGCCGCGAACTCGCTGTAGATGTAGCCGATCGACAGTGCCACCAGCAGCAGCGGCAGGACCGGGCTGAACTCGAACCACTCGCCCGGACGCTGCATGGCGGGGGTCGTCACTTTCTTCTCGGACAGATCGACGTCGTAGTCGGCGGCGGTGCGGACGAACTTGTCCGCCGGCGACGAGAAGTAGGCGATGGCGACGGACGCCGCGAAGATCAGGCCGCCCATCAGGAAGGACTGCCACAGGAAGATCGTCTGGCTCAGCGGGATGACCCCGGTGATGTCGGAGATCGACTTGGGCAGGCTGGCCGGGTTCGCCTGCAGCATGGCCGAGGAGGAACTGAGGCCGAGCGCCCAGGTCGCGCCGAGGCCGAGATAGGCGGCGGCGCCGGCCGCGCGGTAGTCCATCCGCAGGTCCTTGCGGCGGGCCAGCTCACGAACCAGCAGGCCGCCGAGCACCAGGCTGAGCGCCCAGTTGAAGTAGGAGGCGGCCATGCTGGCGAAGGCCACGAAGGCGACCGCGCCGCGCCCGGTCTGCGGGAAGCTGGCGATCCAGCGGATCAGCCTGGTGCAGGGCGGCGAGGTGGCGACGACGTAGCCGGAGATCGCCACCATGGCCATCTGCATGGTGAAGGGGATCAGCGTCCAGTAGCCGTTGCCGAAGCCCTTGGCGATGGCCAGCGGCTCGGCCCCGAGGGCGAGGTCGGCGATGGCGACCGCCAGCACGGCGAGGACGACGAAGACGTAGGCGTCCGGGAACCACTTTTCCGCCCATTCGGTGAAGGCCACGGCCATGCGGGCCAGCGAGCCCTGCTTCTGCCCCTCGGCGGCGCCGTTCAGTGCGACTGCTCCTTCGAGGGCGACATCAATGTCCGTCGATTGCGGCATGTTCGGAATCCCCCATTGCAAAGGGTTGTGGCGCTTCACGCGCCGATCGGCATGGTCGGGACGGGGCTGGGCATGATCAGATCGGCCCCGGTGGCGGCCACGACCTGCTCCACGCTGACCCCGGGCGCGGTCTCCATGAGGACCAGCCCGTCGCTCGTCGGTTCG
>NZ_JBPJSP010000076.1:0-1934 GCF_051225715.1 Azospirillum sp. ST 5-10 | reverse complement strand
TCGGCGTAGGCCCTGCCGTAGTAGCTGTCGAGGAGGAGCTGGCGGATCTCGGCGATGAGGGGGAAGCGGGGGTTTGCGCCGGTGCACTGGTCGTCGAAGGCGGCTTCGGCGATGGCGTCGAGGCGGGCGAGGAAGGCGGCCTCGGGGACGCCGGCGGCCTGGATGGAGGGGGGGATGTCGAGCTGCGCCTTCAGTTCCTCGACCCACTGCACCAGCTTCTCCACCCGCTCGTGGTCGCGGCTGCCGCCGAGCTCGAGGTGGCGGGCGATCTGCGCGTAGCGCGCCACCCCCTTGGGGCGGTCGTACTGGCTGAACGCCGTCTGCTTGGTCGGGATGTCGGCGGCGTTGTAGCGGATCACGTTGGCGATCAGCAGCGCGTTGGCCAGGCCGTGCGCCAGGTGGAACTCGGCCCCCAGCTTGTGCGCCATCGAGTGGCACACCCCGAGGAAGGCGTTGGCGAAGGCGATGCCGGCCAGGCTGGCGGCGTTGTGCACCTGCTCGCGCGCCTTGGGGTCCCTGGCGCCGTTGGCGTAGGCCGAGGGCAGGTGCTCCTTCAGCAGCTTGAGCGCCTGCAGCGCCTGCCCGTCGGTGTACTCGTTCGCCAGCACCGAGACGTAGGCCTCCAGCGCGTGCGTCACCGCGTCGATGCCGCCGGCCGCCGTCAGCGCCTTGGGCATGTCCATCACCAGGTTGGCGTCGAGGATCGCCATCGTCGGCGTCAGCTCGTAGTCGGCGATCGGGTACTTCACGCCGGTGCGCTCGTCGGTCACCACCGCGAACGGCGTCACCTCCGAGCCGGTGCCCGAGGTCGTCGGCACCGCCACCAGCTGCGCCTTCACGCCCAGCCTGGGGAAGGTGTAGATGCGCTTGCGGATGTCCATGAAGCGCAGCGCCAGATCCTCGAACGCCACCTCGGGCGCCTCGTACATCACCCACATGATCTTCGCCGCGTCCATCGGCGAGCCGCCGCCCAGCGCCAGGATGACGTCGGGCTGGAAGGCGTTGGCCAGCGCCAGCCCCTTGCGCACCACCGCCAGGGTCGGGTCGGCCGCCACCTCGAAGAAGCACTCCACCTCCAGCCCCAGCCCCTTGAGGATCTCCACCGTGCGGGTGACGTGGCCGTGCTCGAACAGGAAGCGGTCGGTGACGATCAGGCAGCGCTTCCGGCCGCGCAGCTCCTCCAGCGCGAACGGCAGGCAGCCGCGGCGGAAGTAGATCGCCTTGGGCAGCTTGTGCCACAGCATGTTCTCGGCCCTCTTCGCCACGGTCTTGCGGTTGAGCAGGTGCTGCGGCCCGACGTTCTCGGAGATCGAGTTGCCGCCCCACGAGCCGCAGCCCAGCGTCAGCGACGGCGCCAGGCGGAAGTTGTAGAGGTCGCCGATGCCGCCCTGCGAGGAGGGCTGGTTGACGAGGATGCGCGCCGTCTTCATGCGCTCGCCGAACACCCGAACCCGCTCGGGCTGCAGGTCCTGGTCGGTGTAGAGCACCGAGGTGTGGCCGATGCCGCCCAGCGCCACCAGCGCCACCGCCTTGTCGCAGGCGTCCGCGAAGTCGGCGGCGCGGTAGAGCGCCAGGGTCGGCGACAGCTTCTCGTGGGCGAAGGCCTCGGCCGCGCCGACGTCGTCCACCTCGGCGATCAGCACCTTGGTGTGGGCGGGCACGGCGATGCCGGCCATCTCGGCGATGGTGCGGGCGGACTGGCCGACGACGGCGGCGTTGAGGTGGCCGTCGCTCATCAGCACCCGGCGCACCGCGTCGGCCTCGGCGGCCGAGAGGACGTGCCCGCCGTGCCGGGCGAAGCGCTCGCGCACCGCCGGGTAGACGGCGTCGACGACGATGGCCGACTGCTCGGAGGCGCAGACCACGCCGTTGTCGAAGGTCTTGGACATCAGGATCGAGGCCACCGCGCGCTTGACGTCGGCGTGCTCGTCGAT
>NZ_JBPJSP010000075.1:0-1949 GCF_051225715.1 Azospirillum sp. ST 5-10 | reverse complement strand
GAGGTCGTCGTCGGCCTGCAGACGGACCGGCCGCTGAAGCGCGCGATCATGCCCTTCGGCGGCTGGCGGATGGTCAAGGCCGGGCTGGAGGCCTACGGCTTCACCCCCTCGCCCAAGCTGCAGGAGGTCTTCCCCTCCCTGCGCAAGACCCACAACGACGGCGTCTTCGACGTCTACACCGACGAGATGCTGCGCTGCCGCAAGTCCGGCGTCATCACCGGCCTGCCCGACGCCTACGGCCGCGGCCGCATCATCGGCGACTACCGCCGCCTCGCTCTCTACGGCGCCGACTTCCTCGTCGAGGACAAGAAGGCCCAGCTCGCCTCGCTCGCCCTCGACCGCATCGACGAGGAGGCCCTGCGCCTGCGCGAGGAGATCTCCGAGCAGATCCGGGCGCTCGGCGAACTGGTCGAGATGGCCGCCAACTACGGCTTCGACGTGCGCCGTCCGGCGGCCACCGCCCGGGAAGCGGTGCAGTGGACCTACTTCGCCTATCTCGCCGCCGTCAAGGAGGCCAACGGCGCCGCCATGTCGCTCGGCCGCGTCTCCAGCTTCCTCGACGTCTACGTCCAGCGCGACCTCGCCGAGGGTCGGCTGACCGAGGACGAGGCGCAGGAGCTGATCGACCAGTTCGTGATGAAGCTGCGGCTGGTGCGCTTCCTGCGCACGCCGGAGTACGACCAGCTGTTCTCCGGCGACCCGACCTGGGTGACCGAGTGCATCGGCGGCATGGGCCTGGACGGCCGCACGCTGGTGACCAGGACCAGCTTCCGCATGCTGCAGACCCTGCACAACCTGGGCCCGGCGCCCGAGCCCAACCTCACCGTGCTGTGGTCGGAGAGCCTGCCCGACGGCTTCAAGCGCTTCTGCGCCGACACCTCGATCAAGACCTGCTCGGTGCAGTACGAGAACGACGACCTGATGCGTGCCTTCTGGGGCGACGACTACGGCATCGCCTGCTGCGTCTCGGCCATGCGCATCGGCAAGCAGATGCAGTTCTTCGGCGCCCGCGCCAACCTGGCCAAGACGCTGCTCTACGCCATCAACGGCGGGCGCGACGAGAAGTCGGGCGAGCAGGTCGGCCCGGCCTTCGCGCCGATCACGGCGGAGGTGCTGGACTACGACGAGGTGGTGGCCCGCTTCGTGCCGATGATGGAGTGGCTGGCCAAGGCCTACATGAACGCGCTCAACTGCATCCACTACATGCACGACAAGTACATGTACGAGCGCCTGGAGATGGCCCTGCACGACCGCGACGTGCTGCGCACCATGGCCTGCGGCATCGCCGGCCTGTCGGTGGTGGCCGACAGCCTGTCGGCGATCAAGCACGCAAGGGTGAAGGTGGTGCGCGACGAGCGCGGGCTGGCCAGCGACTTCGTGGTCGAGGGCGCCTACCCCGCCTTCGGCAACAACGACGCGCGGGTCGACGACATCGCGGTGTGGGTGGTCGAGACCTTCATGGCCTGCATCCGCAAGCAGAAGGCCTACCGCAACGCGCTGCCCACCCAGTCGGTGCTGACGATCACCTCGAACGTGGTGTACGGCAAGAAGACGGGCAGCACGCCGGACGGCCGCAAGGCCGGCCAGCCGTTCGCGCCGGGGGCCAACCCGA
The DNA here is from genome assembly GCF_051225715.1 of Azospirillum sp. ST 5-10. Classification (NCBI taxonomy): domain Bacteria; kingdom Pseudomonadati; phylum Pseudomonadota; class Alphaproteobacteria; order Rhodospirillales; family Azospirillaceae; genus Azospirillum; species Azospirillum sp. ST 5-10. The sequence goes on along the minus strand of NZ_JBPJSP010000075.1, from coordinate 337 downwards.
TGCACGGGCGCGACACCAAGGGGGCGGTGGCGTCGATGGCGAGCGTGGCGAAGCTGCCCTACCAGCACGCCCAGGACGGCATCTCCTACACCTTCACCATCGTGCCCGGCGCGCTCGGCCCGACCGAGGGCGAGCGGGTGGAGAACCTGGTGGGGCTGCTCGACGGCTACTTCGCCCAGGGCGGCCACCACATCAACGTCAACGTCTTCAACCGCGAGACCCTGCTCGACGCCATGGAGCATCCCGAGCTGTACCCGCAGCTCACCATCCGCGTCTCGGGCTACGCCGTGAACTTCATCAAGCTGACGCGCGAGCAGCAGCTCGACGTCATTTCCCG
>NZ_JBPJSP010000074.1:0-2077 GCF_051225715.1 Azospirillum sp. ST 5-10 | reverse complement strand
GTCCGCCGCAAGCGCAAACGCTCAGGATGGTCCGACGAGTTCGCAAGATCCATCCTCGGCCAAATGCGATGACCGTGGGCCCGGGGTTCTGGGCGCTTGACCGGCCCGGACGCCGCCCCTAAAACCGGATGCGCGCTCCGCAGGATGGGTGGCCGAGCGGTTTAAGGCAGCGGTCTTGAAAACCGCCGTAGGTGCGAGCCTACCGTGGGTTCGAATCCCACCCCATCCGCCAGTTTGCTCAGCTAAGCCATTGATTTAGCTGTTGTTCTCAAGGGGCGCTCAACCACCGCCCCACAGTTTCCCCCACATTTCATTCGCGCTGGCCAGCCAGCCGGACCACAGGCGCGCCGCGTCGGCCGGTGAGGCCGGAGGCGGGTCACGCCCTACAGTCCGTCACCCGCACCGACGCAAATGCGCGGACCGCTCCGCGCAGCCGTCCAGACTTACCGCTGCCCGGGGCGGGCGTTCCAACAAACGATCGGTTCGGCGTCCGCGTCGACCTGATGCCGGGCGGGCGGCGGCTCGCACCGGTCGAACGGGGTGCATTCGTCGGACTCGGCGAGCATGGCGGCCAGCGGCGCGTGGCTCTCCGGTGCCGCGTCAGGGGCGGGCGACGGTGCCGCTGGCCGGGACCGGCCGAGCAGCAGGAGGCGGCGCCAGCTCATGCGCCTTCGCCGCTCTCGCCCCGGGCCTTCCGGCGGCTTTCCAGCCACCGGCGCCCCATCTCCGCCTGCTTCAGCGCCTCGTTCATCAGCTCCAGGTGCCTTTCCGGCGACAACCGCTTCAGCGGCTGCGACAAGCTGGCGGGCAGCGGCGCGGAGGGGGGCTCCGCCGCGGCCGGCGGTTGGGCCGGGCCCTGTCGCCGCTTCTCCACCTTTGGTCCCTTCGCCATTTCCGCCCCCATCCCTGTGGCTTGAACAGCGTCGCGCTAGTAGCACTCGCCGTCAACAACTCGCGCAGGGGCTTGCCACCGGTGCCGTACCGGAGCACGCTTGGGGCGGGTCGACCGAGCGGGTCAACGCCCGGCCGGCCCTGACCACCCCGATCGCACGGCCCCGTGGGCGCTGCACGATGACGTTCGGCTGGATTGAACGCTTGGGCTACGCATGCATCATAGGCACTTCTCGGCACGGGAGGCCTGCCATGAGGCGATTATTACTTTTGGTTGCGGTTATAGTTCTTTCTGCATGCGGCTTGGCGCGTGGGAAGCAGGTGGGCGCCATGTCGGCAGCGGAGTTGGCTTCCGTAACGAACACCGAGCTGTGCCGCGGTGAGCACTGGGCCAACAATGGTGCGATCCAGGCGGAGCTTTTGCGTCGCAATTGGGATTGTTCGGACGCGGGCCAGAAGTGCATCGGTATGGGGCTGAGCAAGGGGTCCTCGGGCTATCGCGAATGCTATGCTGCCTTGGCAGCCGTCGAGGCTGCAGACCGAGCAGCCCGCGCGCCGGCCTACAATCAGATGATGCAGCAGGGGCTCGATATGATGCGCGGCTCACCCGGGCCGGCGAACCCGCGCATGACGTGCCAACGGGTGGGCACGATGACACAGTGTTGGTAACGCCCGCACCACCCATGGAGGATTGGCTACTTCTCTGCTCTGCCCATCCGGCGACAATCGTCGCAGCGGCCGGAACAAGCTCGCGGACAGCAATGTGGGCGGACGTGCCGCCGCAGGCTGCTGGGCACCGGACAGGCTATCCGCTGGCCGCCGCCGCTGGTCGCGGCGGGATCAAGCGGCACATTGAGGCGCGCCTTGAAGTCGGCTTCGTGATAGTGGCAACACCGGGCGCCAGAAGCTGACCGTTGTCCTCGACGTCGTCGATCGCCCTACGCTCGCTCCGGCGCTCCACGGGGCTTGTCATCGGCGCGGCTGAGAGGCACGCTAAGAGCCTATTCCAGTAGGGATCCGGTTTCGCCTGCTCTGTTGAACGTCCAGTGCATTGCGGCCCGGAGGTTTCAATGGGCAAGTTGGTTCAAGACGACGGCTGGCGGTTGCCTGGTGAGTTGTGGGAACGCATGGAGCCGCTGCTTCCGGAGCGCCCGGCGCACCCGCTGGGCTGCCATAACCCGCGGGT
>NZ_JBPJSP010000073.1:0-2139 GCF_051225715.1 Azospirillum sp. ST 5-10 | reverse complement strand
AACTGGGCGTTGACGACGCGGATGCGGTCGCCGACGGCGAGGTCGGTGATCGTGTCCGTGCCGTCGGTGTCGTCGTCGCTCGCGCCGACCGAGGACGGCGGGTTGTAGAGGAAGGTGTCGCTGCCGTCGCCGCCCGTCAGGGTGTCGGCGCCGACTCCGCCGGACAGGGTGTCGGCCCCGGCGCCACCGGTGATGATGTCGATGCCACGGCGTCCGTTGAGGAGGTTGGCGTTGCCGTCGCCTCCCAGCGTGTCGTTGTAGGAGGAGCCGATCAGGTTCTCGATGCCCTGGAGCACGTCGCCCGCGGCGTGCTCTCCGCTGCCCAGCCCGGTCACCAAGCTGACCGCGACGCCGAACGCCGGTTCCTCGTACTGACCGGAGCGGCTGTAGTCGGCGGTGTCGATGCCGTCGCCGCCGACCAGGGTGTCGGCCCCGAGATCGCTGGACAGCGTGTCGTTGCCGCCGCCGCCGGAGAGCAGGTCGTTGCCGCTCCCGCCGGTGAGGCCGTCGTCGCCCTCGCCGCCGTCCAGCGTGTCGTTGCCGGTGCCGCCGGAGAGATCGTCGTTGCCGGCGCCGCCGGAAAGAAGGTCGTCGCCGTAGTCGCCGCTCAAGTCGTCGTTGCCGGTGCCGCCGGACAGAAGATCGTCGCCATCCCCGCCGGACAGGATGTCGTTGCCGGAACCGCCGATGAGCGTGTCGTTGCCGTCATCGCCCTCCAGCAGGTCGTTGTCCTCGCCACCATCCAAGCTGTCGTTGCCCAGGCCGCCCGACAGCTGGTCGTCACCATTGCTGCCGAACAGCGTGTCGTCGTCCTCTTCGCCGAAGACGCTGTCGTTGCCGGCTCCCGCATAGACCCAATCGTCGCCGGCGCCGCCGCTGATCAGGTCGTTGCCGGAGCCGCTGTTGATGCTGTCGTCGCCACCCCAGCCGTAGAACAGGTCGTTGCCGGCGCTTCCGGACAGGGTGTCGGCGTAGGCGGAGCCGATGACCCCCTCGATCTCGAACAGCTGATCACCGGCGGCGTCGCCGCTGGCCGCTCCATTGTACAGGCTGATGGCAACGGCGGCGTCGGCATAGCGGTAGTCGGCTATGTCGTTGCCGGCTCCGCCGTACAGCGTGTCGTCACCGGCGCCGCCGCTCAGGGTGTCGTCGCCGTCGCCGGCCGACAGGATGTCGTTGCCGTCGTCGCCGTACAGCAGGTCGTTCCCCAGGCCGCCGGACAGGGTGTCGCCGTCGTTCCCGCCGTTCAACCAGTCGTTGCCGTCGCCACCCGACAGAAGATCGGAGCCGGCATAGCCGAACAGCGAGTCGTTGCCGTCGCCGCCGTTCAGCGTGTCGTCTCCGATGTCGCCGGACAGCGAATCATCGCCCGTGTCCCCGATCACCAGGTCGTTTCCGCCGCCGCCGTCCAGGGTGTCGTTGCCCTCGCCGCCGAAAAGGGTGTCGTTGCCGGTAAGGCCATTGATGGTGTCGTTGCCGGCAAGTCCATCAATGGTGTCGTCACCGGCGGTACCGGTCAGGTTGTCGTTCCCGGTAGTCGGCGTATTCGCCATCGCTTCATCCTCGTCAGGCAGGCGGTTGTCCGCCGCGCAATCGGCTCTGGAGGGGTAACCCCAAAGAGAATCGCGGCGACATTACCCGACGGTCGCAGCCAAGTCGACCCAAATGTCAACTTAAGATTGTAACGAATTGGAACGGCGCCGAATCAATTTGTCTCATTTCGAGCGTCGCAGTCGGAGTTCATCGTGATTTCTGCGCGTTCATGCTGAGTCCGGCGCAACGCCGGCGGCTGCGGGCGCGACGGAGGGCGTAGGCGACGGCGAAGCGGATCGGGTGGCCGCGGGGGTTCGGGGCTTCCAAGCGGCGGACGACCGCCGGTGAAAAGGCCGATCGGCCTCCACCGCCGCAGAGGGACATGAACTCCCCGGCGCGTTCCGGGCGGACAGACGTCCACCCGGAACGCCAACGCCGACGGGGCGAACCGGCGCAACGCCGTTCCTTGCGGCGTCGGCGCTCTCGTCAGCCGGCGAGCACGGTGATGTCGGACGCCGACAGCGTGCGCACGTTCAGGGTGGCGACGGTGACCGCCGCGCCGGCGCCGCTGCCGTCGGCGTCGAACGACAGCGTGCCCGTCGCCGT
>NZ_JBPJSP010000072.1:0-2160 GCF_051225715.1 Azospirillum sp. ST 5-10 | reverse complement strand
CGGCCTCGACGCGGCGGCGACGGCGCGCCTGCAGGCCTTCGCGCGGGCGCGGCGGGTGACGGTGAACACGCTGGTGCAGGCGGCCTGGCTGGTGGTGCTGCAGCGCTGCACCGGCCAGCGCACGGTGGTGTGCGGGGCCACCACCTCGGGCCGCCCGGCCGAGCGCCCGGGGGTGGAGCGCCAGGTCGGGCTGTTCATCAACACCCTGCCGCTGGCCGCCGCCCCCGACCCGGCGCTGGCGGTCGGCGCCTGGCTGGCGGCGGTGCAGGACCTCAACCTGGCGATGCGCGAGCACGAGCAGGCGCCGCTGGCGGAGATCCAGCGCTGGCTGGGGCGCGGCGGGCAGGCGCTGTTCGACACCCTGCTGGTGTTCGAGAACTACCCCGTGGCCGAGGCCTTCCGGCGCCACGCGCTCGCCGTGCGCGACGCCGCCAGCCACGAGCAGTCGAACTACGCGCTGATGGTCGAGGTGACGGCGGGGGAGACGCTGCGGCTGACCTACCACCACGACCGGGCGCGGCTGGGCACGGCGGCGGTGCGGCGCCTGGACGGCTGGCTGCGCCGGCTGCTGGAGGCGATGGCGCAGGACGCGGCGCGGCCGCTGGGGGCGCTGGCGCTGCTCGCCCCGGCCGAGCGCGCGGCGGCGCTGGCGCAGGGCGTGGAGGGGGCGCCGGCGGCCCGGCCGGAGCTGTTGCTGCCGGAGGCGTTCGTGCGCCGGGCCCGGCTCGCCCCGGAGGCGGTGGCGGTGGAGCAGGGCGGGCGGCGGCTGAGCTACGGCGAGCTGGAGGCGCGCTCGGGCCGTCTGGCGGCGCGGCTGCGGGCGGCCGGGGTGGGGCCGGACCGGCTGGTGGCGGTGGCGCTGGAGCGCACGCCGGAGCTGCTGGTGGCGCTCCTGGGCGTGCTGCGGGCGGGCGGCGCCTACGTGCCGCTCGACCCGTCCTTCCCGGCGGAGCGGCTGGGCTACATGCTGGAGGACAGCGGGGCGGCCCTGCTGCTGACCCAGACGTCGCTGCGGGCCGGCCTGCCGGCGCCGGCCGCCGGGACGGCGGTGTGGTGCCTGGACGAGGCGGCGGAGGACGCGCCGGTGCCGGAGAGCGTGCCGGCGGCGCCCCTGTCGGCGGAGCACCTGGCGTACGTGATCTACACCTCGGGCTCGACGGGACGGCCGAAGGGGGTGGCGGTGCGCCACGGATCGCTGGCGACGTTCCTGGCGAGCATGGCGCGCGAGCCCGGGCTGGGTCCGGCGGACCGGGTGCTGGGTCTGACGTCGCTGTCGTTCGACATCGCGGCGCTGGAGCTGTACGGGCCGCTGGTGAGCGGCGGCACGGTGGTGCTGGTGGACCGCGCGGCGGCGCGCGACCCGGCGCTTCTGTGGGCGGCGATCGCCGGGCACGGGGTGACGGCGGTGCAGGCGACGCCGTCGACCTGGCGGATGCTGGGGGAGGCGGACGCGGGGTACGCCGGCCTCTCCGGCCGGGTGGCGCTGTGCGGAGGCGAGGCGCTGCCGGCGGATCTGGCGGGGCGTCTGGCGGGGTCGGCGGCGGCGCTGTGGAACCTGTACGGGCCGACGGAGACGACGATCTGGTCGGCGGTGGGGCGGGTGGCGCCGGGCGGTGCGGTGCGTCTGGGCGGGCCGGTGGCGGGGACGGCGCTCTATCTGCTGGACGGGGCGCTGGAGCCGGTGCCGGACGGGGTGGTGGGCGAGCTGTACATCGGCGGGGCCGGGCTGGCGCGGGGCTATCACGGGCGTCCCGGGCTGACGGCGGAGCGCTTCGTGGCGGACCCGTTCGGCGCGGGCGGGCGGCTCTACCGCACCGGCGACCTGGCACGCCGGCACGGCGACGGGTCCCTGGAGTATGTCGGGCGGGCGGACCAGCAGGTGAAGATCCGCGGCTTCCGGATCGAGCTTGGCGAGATCGAGGCGCGGCTGGCGGCGCACCCGGGAGTGCGGGGTGCGGCGGTGGTGGCGCGCGAGGGTCCGGGCGGGGCGCGGCTGGTCGGCTACGTGGCGGCGCCGGCGGCGGCGGGGGAGGGGCTGGAGGCGGCGCTGGTGGCGGCGCTGCGGGCCGAACTCCCGGACTACATGGTGCCGGCGCGCATCGTGCGCCTGGACGCGCTGCCCCTCACCCCCAACCGCAAGCTCGACCGCAAGGCCCTGCC
>NZ_JBPJSP010000071.1:0-2227 GCF_051225715.1 Azospirillum sp. ST 5-10 | reverse complement strand
TGTCAGGCGACACGTCAAACTGCCCCCCTGGCGCCACGAGGATCTGCCCCCCTTGAGAGAAGGGGAATTGAGGGATGTCGAGCTTGATCGAGGCTTATCCGCGGGGAGTTGAACCGCGGAGGGACGCGATGAAGGCGCCGGATGACGTGTCGGCGATGCTGAAGCTGAAGGCGCTGGGGTGGGGAGTGAAGCGGATCGCGGCGGAACTGGGCTGCTCGAAGCACACGGTGAAGCGGTGGCTCGCCCTGGGCGGCTGGCGTCCGTGCGCGTCGCCGTCGCGCTCGAAACGCCTGGATGGCCATGCGGAGTGGTTGGCCGAGCGGTTCCGGCGGCACGCCGGGAACGCCGACGTGATCCGCCAAGAGCTGGCGCGGGAGAAGGGGCTGACGGTCAGCCTGCGCACGGTGGAGCGCGCGGTGGCGCCGCTGCGGCGCGACCTGATCGCCCAGGCGCGGGCGACGGTGCGCTTCGAGACGGCGCCGGGCGAGCAACTGCAGATCGACTTCGGCGTGCGGCGGGTGGAGATCGGCGGCACGGTGACGGCGGTGTTTCTGTTCGTGGCGACGCTGGGCTATTCGCGCCGGCTGCACGTGCGGGCCTACGGGCATGAGAAGCAGGACAGCTGGTTCGATGGGATGGAGAGCGCCTTCCGGGCCTTCGGCGGCGTGCCGCAGGAGGTGCTGCTCGACAACGCGCGGGCGTTGATCCTGCACCACGACCCGGTCAGCCGGGAGGTGGTCCTGCACCCGCGCCTGCACGCGTTTGCCCGGCATTGGGGCTTCCGGGTGCGGGCCTGCGCGCCGTACCGGGCGCGCACCAAGGGAAAGGACGAGCGCGGCGTCGGCTACGTGAAGCGCAACGCCATCGCCGGCCGCTCCTTCACCAGCTGGGCGGAACTGGAAGGCCACCTGGACGCGTGGACGCGCGACATCGCCGATCAGCGTCAGCATGGCACGACGGGCGAGGCGCCGCTCGAGCGCTTCCGGCGCGACGAGGCGCACGCCCTCAAGCCGCTGGCCGGCATCCCGCCCTTCACCACGGCGCGCGACCTGGTGCGTCGGGTCGGGGCGGACTGCGCGGTGGAGGTGGACGGGAATGCGTATTCGGTGCCCTGGCGGCTGATCGGCGAGCGGGTGCGGGTGATGGTGGAGGCCGGCACGGTGCGGGTCCTCCACGCCGGCCGCGAGGTGGCGGTGCACGCCGAGCTGAAGGGGCGGCACGGCCGTTCGACCCAAGACGCCCACCTCGTCGGTGTCGCCGGCAGCGCCGGCCATCCGGTACGCCTGACGCGGCCGGAGGGGGCCGCCGCCGACATGGCGATGCCGGCACTGCTGCGGCCGCTGGCGGAATACGAGGCGGTGGTCGGGGGAGGCTTCTGATGACCGAGCACGATCATCTGGTCGCCATGCTGAACCGGTTGAAGCTGACCGCGCTGCGCGATCAACTCGACAGCCTGATCGACGAGGCCGGCCGGCGCGAGCTGACGATCCGAGAGGCATTGGCGCTGTTCTGCGAGCGCGAGATCGCTCGGCGCGACCAGCGCCGCATCGACATGGGCTTCGGCTTGGCGCGCTTTCCTTTTGTGCGCGACCTCGCCGGCTTCGACTTCGCCGCCCAGCCGTCGATCGACAAGGCACAGATCCGGGAGATCGCGTCCGGCCGCTTCATCGCCAACGGCGAGGCGGTGCTGTTCCTCGGTCCGCCGGGAGTGGGCAAGACGCATCTGGCGGTGGCCATCGGCCGGGAGGCGATCGTCGCCGGCTACTCGGTGCTGTTCACGCCGGCGACCACCCTGGTGGCCCAGCTCGCCAAAGCGCACGCCGACGGCCGGCTGGAGGAGCGGCTGATCCACTACGCCAAACCGAAGCTGCTGATCGTCGACGAGCTGGGCTATTTGCCCTTCGAGCCGGATGCGGCGCACCTGTTCTTCCAGCTGGTCAGCCGGCGCTACGAGAAGGGGGCAATGCTGGTGACCTCCAACCGGGCGGTGGGGGAATGGGGCAGCGTCTTCGGCGATCCGGTGGTGGCCACCGCCATCCTCGATCGCTTGCTGCACCACAGCCACGTCGTCACCATCCGCGGCGACAGCTATCGACTTCGCGAGAAGCGTCGCAGCGGGCTTTTGCAAAAGCCCGCTGCGACGCTTCAATCAACGCCCGCCTGAACGGCGCAACCAGGGGGCAGATCCTCATGGCGCCAGGGGGGCAGTTCGGGATGTCGCTGGACA
>NZ_JBPJSP010000070.1:0-2245 GCF_051225715.1 Azospirillum sp. ST 5-10 | reverse complement strand
AGTGGAGTAGGAAGCGCTGAAGCGCTTCCCCTCCCCGAACCGTACGTGCACCTTTCAGTGCATACGGCTCTCCATTCAACCCTGGCCCAAGGCCATGGCGACATCATGATATCGGGAGGTGACGGTACTTCGAAGCTCGTCCCTTAAGATGTAGGGGTTTCGCTCCGGGTTGCGCCACCGGAACTGAGCCTTGGAGCTGGTGACCAGCCGTCGCAGTCCTTTACCGACAGGGTCGCCCTTTACATTCCGACCATAGATCAGCCAGGTTTTTGACTGGCCGGTAGCCGGAGCGCGATACCATTTCCGCATCAAGGGCTTGATGCGTGAACGGTATTTGTGCGCCAGCCAGTGCGCCAACTTCCAGAACACGACGGTGTCGATGCGCCGGAACGTGCGCGCTGTGAAGTCGGTGAACTTGTAGAACGCTGCCCAACCCGTCAGTTGCCGGTTCAGGCTGTCGATCATGTCCACCGAGGCGACCTCATGATTGCCGGAGAGGGCCTCGACCAAGCGGTGAGCGAAGGTCTTGGCTTTCTCCTTGGGTATGGTGGTGACCACGGACATACGCCCGCTCGATCCCCGCTTACGAATGATCCGGTGCCCCAGGAAGACGAAGCCGTCGTCGACGTGGGTGATATGGGTTTTGTCCATATTCAGCGTCAATTTCAGGCGGTCTTCCAGAAAGGCCCGACATTCTTCGCGGATAGCTTCGGCATGTGCCTTGGTGCCTTTGACAATGACGACAAAGTCATCGGCATAACGGCAGTAGGCGACAGCGGGCTTCCATTGCCGGTTCTCTCGAACCGCAATGGGACGCCCTTGCTGGATGCCGAAATTCCAGGCCCAGCGGTCCTTGCGGGCTTTCGCGCTCAGGTATTTCGCTTCCAGCCACGCATCAAACTCATGGAGCATGATGTTGGACAGGAGCGGCGACAGTACGCCGCCTTGCGGAACCCCTTCACTCGACGCCACGAACAGGCCACGATCAACGTGACCTGCTTTCAGGAGCCGCCAGAGCAGATCGATGAACCGATCATCCCGTATCCGCCGCCGGACGCACCGAAGCAACAGCCGATGGTGAACCGTGTCGAAGTAACTCGCCAGATCGCCTTCGACGATCCAGCGGCCCCTCGTTTCGACATCACCATCCTGTAACTGGAGCTTTACGGTCCGGACAGCGTGATGCACGCTGCGTTCGGGTCTGAAGCCGTAGGAGAGGCGATGGAAGTCGCTTTCCCAGATCGGCTCCATGGCCATCAGCATCGCACGCTGGACAATGCGGTCTCTCAGGGTCGGGATACCCAGTGGTCGTTTCTTGCCGTTGGCTTTGGGGATATAGATGCGCTTGACCGGTTGCGGACGGTAACTCCCCGTCAGCAAGTCCGTTCGCAGGCTGGCCAGATGTTCCGCCAACTCAGCCTGCAGTCGCCGCTTGTCCATTCCGTCAATGCCCGGTGTCTTGGCGCCGCTCGACGCCAGGACGATCCGGGCAGCTTCGGCAAGCCATTCCCGGTCGGCCATGAGCCGGAGAAGGCGATCGAACCGACGGTTCGGGTCGCTCTCGGCCCATGTCGCGAGCTTGTGCTGCATTTCACTGATTATCAAAGGTCTTCACCTCGTTAGGTCAGATAATCTGCACTCCAAGCTGATTGAACTGTCCTCCTTCGCCATGTGACAGGCTTTCCCTGTCGCTGACTACTACGAAGACTCCGCCAGCATGATGGGCATCGGGGCCAACTCCCTTGGCATTCCATCATGCCTTCCCTCGTTCGTATGCTGGACGTTTACGCGCTGGGGAGGTTGCCGGTCGCAGTCCTTGTCCTTGCGTCCTGCAAGTCGATGCCGATGCCATGGTCTGGCTGCGTTCTCCCCATGGCCCCCTCAGGGCGCCTTACATCTGCGCCTGACTTCAGACGCCGCCGACATACGTGTCCGGCGGCGACATCGGCATTCCGCCTGTTAAGCCGTGTAGGCGAAGGCGACATTTCAGCCCTCGGATGCGGTTTAACCGGTTCGTGTTCCTCAACCTTCCAGCACTTCAGCCTCGGGGACCATCTTGGCGTAACGGCTTCGCCTCAATCCCCTTTTCCCGCGGGCTACGTCACCCCGCCAGTCGACGGCAGGTCACCGCCGCTTGGGCTCATGCCCCCTCACAGCAGAGGGCAAGGCGTTCGTTCCGTTCCTCCTTTCTCTTCAGCATTCCAGACATACGCACCCCGGACCATCCGGGTCGAGGCGCACCGTA
>NZ_JBPJSP010000007.1:0-220701 GCF_051225715.1 Azospirillum sp. ST 5-10 | reverse complement strand
GTCGAGCAGAACACCCCCGGCGAATTCTTCAGCAATCCCAAGTCCGACCGCACCAAGCTGTTCCTCAGCCAGATCCTGTCCCACTGAATCGGTTGCCGGCCGTCCCGCCCTCCACCCTGCGGGCCGGCCGGCAGCCGTGGCCGTCTTTCCCCCCGCGACGGGCACGTCCGGATCGACGGCTTGACTTGCGGCCCGCCGCCACGCCCCCAGGGGAGCCGCGGCGGGCCGCCTTTTCTCCCACTCCGGGGGTTTCGGCGCTGGACGCACGGGTGCGGCCTGCGCCATCGTTCCACCGACGCCGGCCGCCGGGCCGGCCGTGATCGCTGGGCGGGGCCGGGCACGCGATGCAAGCCAACGTGGCGGTAGTCGACGACGACGCGGTGACGCGCGAGACGCTCAAGGCCTATCTGGAGGACGAGGGGATCGCCGTCCACGCCGCCGGCAACGCCGAGGATCTCGAGGCCCTGCTGGCCCGGCAGCCCGTCGACATCATCCTGCTCGACATCCGCCTGCCCGGCAAGGACGGCCTCACCGTCACCCGCGAGCTGCGGGTCGCCTCCGCCGTCGGCATCATCCTGCTGACCAGCCGCGGCGACCGGCTGGACCGCATCGTCGGGCTCGAGATGGGCGCCGACGACTACATCGTCAAACCCTTCGAACCGCGCGAGGTGCTGGCCCGCACCCGCAACCTGCTGCGGCGGGTGCGGGGCACCGCCGCGGCGCGCCAGGACCGCCGCCGCAGCTTCGCCGGCTGGACGCTCTATCTCGACCGCCGCCGTCTGGTCGGGCCCGACGGGACCGACGTCCGCCTGACCGGCGCCGAGTTCGAGCTGCTGTCGGTGTTCGCCAGCAACCCCGGCCGCATCATGACCCGCGACTACCTGCTGGAGGCGACCACCCGGCGGCGCAGCGACGCCGCCGACCGCACCATCGACAGCCTGGTGCGGCGCCTGCGCCGGCTGCTGGAGGACGACGCCGGGTCGCCGCGCCTGATCGTCACGGTGCACGGCAGCGGCTACGTCTTCGCCACCGACGTCACCTGACCCCGTCCCCCGCGACGTTCCGTTGCGCGGCTTTCGATACAAAATTTCGAACTTCGCTACATTCTGTTCACACGCGCCACGCACGTTGTTCACGCGCCGCCGCCACAGTCGCGGTCGACCGCCGGCACCCCAGCGGGATGGGGACGGCCGGCACGCGGAGTGGGAGACGGACGATGCGGCGCGACGCGGCGAACGAGACCCGGTACCGCCTGTGGACCTTGCGGCGGGCACTCCTGCTGGTGGGAGGACTGCTGCTGGCGGTGCTCTATCTCAGCCAGGCCTGGGTGTCGGACCGCTACACCGACTTCGCGGTGGAGACCATGGACGCCGCCAGCGCCGACGCGGCGCGGGCGCTCATGACCGACCGGGTGCAGACGAGCTACACGGACTGGCTCCATCCCCACGTCGACGAATGGAGCCGCGACAGCACGCTGGTCGCCGCCACCCAGGCCGGCGACGCGGGGAAGATCGGGCTGGCGCTGGACGGCGTCTTCCAGCGCCCGGTGGTCGTCGACCGCTCGGTCAGGCTGGTGGCGCTCAACGTCTTCGACGCCGACCTCAACCCGGTCAGCCGCTCCCGCCAGGGCGGCGACGCCTCGGTGGCCTCCCTGCCCGACCTCGCCGAGGCGCTGAAGGCCCGGCCGATCCAGGAGAAGCGCCAGCGCGCCATCCGGCTGTGGCGCAGCGCCGACGGCCATCCCCTCTACAGCATGATCGTCCCCATCGGCGGCTTCCGCGTCGCCGGCTTCCTGGAGGTGGTGACCGAGCCGCTGGACGCCTTCGCCACCCTGGGCCAGGCTCTCAACGCCGACATCCGCTTCCTCGACGCCGCCGGCAACACCATCGGCGAGAGCTCCCGCAGCGGCGGCGAGCCGCACGCGACCGAGGACGGGCCGGCGGCCAGCCTGTCGACGACCACGGTGACCGTCCCCGGCGACGGCGGCCATCCCTGGGCCACCATCACCATCGCCCGCGACATCGGCGGCTTCGTCGCCAGCGTGACGACCCTGCGCAACACGGCGGTCGAGCTGTTCGCCCTGGTGGCCCTGGCGCTGTCGGCGGGCGCCTACCTGCTGCTGCACATGGCGGTGTTCCGCAACCTGCGCAAGTTCGCCGGCGCCATGGAGCAGATCTCCCGCGGCGACACCTCCATCGAGGTGCCGCGCACCGGGCGCGACGAGCTGGCGGTGATGGCGGCCGCCCTGGTGCGGCTGCGGGCGAGCGTCGAGCAGGTGTTCCTGATGAAGCGCATGGTGGAGAGCAGCCCGATGCCCACCGTCTTCCTCGGCACCGACGGGACCGGGCGGTTCGCCAACCCGGCGGCGCTGGAGTTCTGCCGGCGCCACGGCACCGACCCGGCGACGCCCGGCCTGATCGGCCCGTCGGGCGCCGAGCTCATCGCCGCCGGCGACGCCGCCGCGCCCTCCGTCCACCGCCGCCTCGCCACCCTGGCCGACACCTCGGTGGAGCTGAACGTCGACCCGGTGTGCGACGACCAGGGCAACGCCATCGGCAAGGCGGTGACCTGGGCCGACGTCACCGAGCAGGTGCGGGCGGCCGAGGCGGCCCGCACCCTGATGGACGACGTCCACCGGATCGCCTCGGCCTGCGCCGGCCAGGCCGAGCAGCTCCGCACCCTGGCCGACGCGCTGCAGCGGGAGTCCGCGAGCACCGTCGACAGCGCCGCCGCGGCCACGGCGATGGTCGCCGAAGGCAGCCGCAACGCCGACACCGCGCGCGACTGCGCCACCACCCTGATGCAGGACATCGGCAGCGTCTCCGCGCTGGCGGCGCAGGCGGCCACGGCGGTCGGCGAGGCGACGGGGCGCCTCGACGAGACCGGCACCATCGTCCGCACGCTCGGCGACAACACGGTGCAGATCATGCGCATCGTCGACGTCATCACCGGCATCGCCCGGCAGACCAAGCTGCTGGCGCTCAACGCCACCATCGAGGCGGCGGCCGCCGGCGAGGCCGGCAAGGGCTTCGCCGTGGTCGCCGCCGAGGTGAAGAAGCTGGCGGAGGAGACGGCCACGGCGACGGTGCAGATCTCCGCCTCGGTCGACGGCATCAACGGCAGCATCCAGGCGACCGTCGGCACCTTCGACCGGATCGTCCAGGCCGTCGACACGATCAGCCGGGTGCAGGAGTCCATCGGCGCCGCCGTCGGCAACCAGAACCTCTCCTCCACCGAGATCATGCGCCGCGTCGGCGAGATCGCCGGCGGCTCGACCCATCTCACCGCACTCATCGGCGGCGTCAACGAGCAGGCCGGCCGGGTCGGCCGCATCGCCGACGGCCTCATCGAGAACGCCAACCGCCTGTCGGAGGAATCGCGCGCGCTCAACGGCCTGCTGGCCAGCATGCGCGGGCAGGCGGCCTGAGCGATGGCCCCGGGCGGGTGCGGCCGTCGATGCGTGCGCCGGTCGCCGTCCGAGCGTGTATGATGCCGCCCGTTCACGGCGGCGGAGGCGGGGTGCGATGGCGCAGCGGAGGAACGGTGGGATGGTTCGGCGCGCCGGCCTGGTGCTGGCGGCCCTGTGGGCGCTGGCCCCGGCCATCCAGGCCCCGGCCGCCCACGCCGGGACCGCCGGCGCCGGGACCGCCGACGGGGCGACGGTCGCGGCGATCCGGGCGCGCGGCGAGCTGATCTGCGGCGAGCGGGCCGGCATCAAGGGCTTCACCCACACCGACGAGCGCGGCCGCCTCGCCGGCTTCCTCGTCGACTACTGCCGGGTGATCGCCGCCGCCGTGCTGGGCGACGCCGACGCCATCCAGGTCGCCCGGCTGCCCGACAAGCCGCTCGACTTCGAGGCGGTCGAGCGCGGCTACGTCGACATCGTGCTGACCACCACCACCTGGACCCTGAGCCGCGAGGTCGACTACGACGTCGAGTTCCTCGACCCCCTCTACTACGACGGCCAGGGCTTCGCCGCCTGGACCGACGACCCGCGGCTGGTGCCGCTGGACGAGCTGGAGCCGAGCACCGTCTGCGTGAAGTCGGCGACGACGACGCTGCGCAACCTGGAGGACTACATCCAGCGCACCGGCCGGCGCTGGACGATCCGCACCTTCACCACGCTCGACGAGGCCCTGCAGGCCTTCCTCGGCCGCCAGTGCGAGCTGTTCACCACCGACCGCAGCGTGCTGACCACCTCGCTGGCCGGCTACCGGCGCGCCGGGCTGGGCATCCGCATCCTGCCCGACGTCATCTCCCGCGAGCCGCTGACCCCCTTCATCGCCCGCGGCGACCACGTGTGGTACGACCTGGTGCGCTGGGCCATCTACGCCACCATCCTCGCCGAGGAGAAGGGCTTCACCTCGGCGATGGCGAAGGCCGGCACGGTTCCCGACGACCCGGAGCTCGCCCGGCTGCTGGGCGGCCGGCCGGTGCCGGACTCCTGGCACGCGCCGAAGGACTGGGCGCGCCAGGTGATCGCCCAGGTCGGCAACTACGGCGAGATCTTCGAGCGCAACCTCGGCGCCCGCTCCCCCTTCGGCCTGGAGCGCGGCCCGAACCGGCCCTGGGGGCTCGGCGGGCTGCTGCCGGTGCCGCTGTTCCAGTAGCCTCAGCCGAGGTTGCGGATCGGGACCGCCGGCAGATCGCCCGCCGGCGCGAAGCCGAAGACGCGGCCGTAGAAGTACAGCTCGCCCTCCAGCGCGGCGACGATGCTGTCGGCCTTGCGGAAGCCGTGCCGTTCGTCGGGGAAGGTGACGTAGGCCACCGGCAGGCCCTTGGCGTCGATGGCGTCGACCATGCGCTGCGCCTGGTCGGGCGGCACCACCCGGTCCTGCAGGCCCTGGAAGAACACCATGGGCACGGCCAGCCGGTCGACGTGGTGGATCGGCGAGCGCGCCGCGTAGAGGTCGCGGCGCTCCGGATAGGGCCCCACCAGGCTGTCGAGATAGTGCTTCTCGAACTTGTGCGTGTCGGTCGCCAGGGTCTCCAGGTCGCTGATGCCGTAATGGCTGGCGCCGGCCCGGAAGAGACGGTGGAAGGTGACGGCGCACAGCACCGTGTAGCCGCCGGCGCTGCTGCCGGCGATGGCGAGGCGGTCGGGGTCGGCCAGCCCGGCCCCGGCCAGGTGGCGGGCGGCGGCCACGCAGTCGCCGACGTCGGTCAGCCCCCACATCCCCTTGAGCGCGTCGCGGTAGGGGCGGCCGTAGCCGGTGCTGCCGCGGTAGTTGACGTCGACCACGGCGAAGCCGCGGCTGGTCCAGAACTGGATCTTCGCGGCGTAGGCGGCGGACGTGGCGGCGGTCGGGCCGCCGTGGCTGCGCACGATCAGCGGCGGCCGCTCGCCCTCCGGCGCCCGGAAGGCGGGGTTGACCGGCGGGTAGTAGAAAGCGTGCGCCTCCGCCCCGTCGCCGGTCGGGAAGCGGATCGGCTGCGCCACCGAGACGTACGCCGGGTCGGGCGGCGTCGCCGTGGCGAGCCGGACCGTCCGCCACGCGCCGCCGTCGAGGTCCAGCGTCGCCACGCCGTTGGGGGTCGCCGGGCCGGCGGCGCAGAAGGTCAGCGTGCGCCCGTCGACCGACAGGCCGCCGAGGTCGCAGAACGGCAGGTCGACCGTCCGCAGGGTCCCGGCGCCGACGTCGACCAGCCCGAGACGCCAGGTGCCCCGCTCGGTGTAGGCGCAGGCCAGCGTGCGCCCGTCGACCACCGCCAGGTCGCGGATGCCGAACACCCACAGGGGGTGGGCGAACTCGGCCGCCATCGGCAGCACGGCCCGGCTGTGCCCGCCGTCCCAGACGTACAGATTCCACCAGCCGGTCCGGTCCGACACGTACACCAGGCGTCCGTCGGGCAGCCAGACCGGCTGCGCCACCGCTTCGCCGGCTCCCCCGGCCACCGCCGCCGGCCGGCCCGGCGCGCCGTCCGCGTCGAGTTCCGCCACCCACAGGGTGGTGCCGTCCCACGGCATGTTCGGATGGTCCCAGGAGAGATAGGCGAGCCGCCGTCCGTCCGGCGAGAGGCGCGGGCTGGCGTAGAAATCGGCGCCCGCCGCCAGCACCGTGCCGCCGTCGCTGATCCCGTCCAGGGGCACGGCGACCAGGGTGGTCTCCGGTTCGCCGTGCCCCTCCTCCGGGTGGCGTTCGCGCACCGCGATCAGGCGGCGGCGCGCCGCATCGTGGAGGGGGTCGGCGAAGCGGTCGCGGCCGGCCCGGGTCAGCGGCACCGGCTCGCCGCCATCGGGAGCGCCATCGGGGCCGCCGCCGTCGAGGCGGACGAGGTGCAGCGCCTGGTCGGCGCCGGAGCAGAAGACCAGCGCCGGACGTCCGTCGAGGTCGTCGAGATACAGGGCGTCGCCGCCGCCGTATTCGTTGGCGCGGCCGCGGACGTCCCAGCCGGAGCCCAGCAGGTCGGCCGCGGTGCCGTCGGCGGCGCGGCGCACCGGCACCGTGCGCCCGCCCTCGGCCGGCCGGCCCTCCAGCCAGAACACGGCGTCGCCGCGCCGCCACGGGTCGCGCAGGCCGAGTCCGCCCTCGGCCAGGCTGCGGGCGGTCACGGGCGATTCCCAGGTGCCGTAGGGGGCGGTCCGGGTCATGGCGGGTCTCCCTCGGTCGGGACGGATCAGTCGGCGCCGGTGCCCGGCGCCGCGGCGGGGTCGGCCGTCCCGGGAGCGGCGGCGTCGGGAGCCGCCTTGGCATCGGCGGCGGCCGGGTCGGCGGCGGCCGGGGCGGGGCTGGCCGGCGGTTTCGGCTCGGCCTCGTTGGCGGCGTTGCCGACCAGGCCGACCTCGCGGTAGTAGCGCTCGGCCCCGGGATGCAGCGGGATGGAGACGTTGGCGACGGCGCTCACCGGGTCGAGGCTGCTGCCCTTGGGGTGACCCTCGGCGATCAGGCGCCGCGTGCTCGCGTGCCACAGCGCCTTGGTGACGCCGTGGATCACCTCCTCCGGGCGGTCGGCGCGGACGATGAACTCGGCGCCGACGCTGAGCAGCGGCGTCGCCGGAACGTCGGGATAGGTCCCGGCCGGGACGACGGTGTCGATGAAGAAGCGCTGGTGCGCCTTCAGGCGCTGGGCCTCCGGACCGTCGATGGGCAGCAGGCGCACCGGCACCCGCGACGCCACGTCGCTGACCGCCGCGACGGGAAAGCCGCCGACGATGAAGAAGGCGTCGAGGTCGCGCCGCGCCAGCCGGTCGGCGGCGGTGCCGGGCTTGAGGTAGCGGGGCTGCAGGTCGCTCTCGCCCAGCCCGTACGCGCCGAGCACGACGCGTGCGTCCACCAGCGTCCCCGACCCCTCCTCGCCGACCGAGACGACCTTGCCGCGGAGATCGGCGACGCTGCGGATGTCGCCGTCGCCGCGCACGACGATGTGCACCGATTCGGTGTAGAGGGTGCCGATGCTGCGCAGGGAGTCGAAGGGCGGCTTGCCGTCGTAGATGCCGCTGCCGGTGTACGCCCAGAACACCACGTCGGCCTGGGCCAGCGCCGCCTCCGCGCCGCCGCTGCGCAGCAGCTCGATGTTCTCCACCGACCCCGAGGTGGCCTGGGCGACGGCGATCAGGCCGGGCACCCCGCAGCTGCCGCCGCGATCGCACGGCCGCGAGCCCGGCGGGTTGGAGATGGCGTTGGCGATCAGTCCGCCGATCGGGAAATAGGTGCCGCCGGTGGTGCCGGTGGCGATGCGGAAGAAGCGCAGCTCCTGCGCCGCCGCCCCCTGGCCGAGCGCCGCGCACACGGCGAGGCCACCCCCGCCGGCCAGCACCCGGCGGCGGGTGAAGCGGACGCCGAGGGCGGAGCGGGGGACGTGGGCGTTGGCGCGCGGCACGGCGGTCCTTCCTCGTCTGACCAGACCCGGTGGAATCCGCGACACAAGATACCAGCTCCGTGCCTTTTTCAAGGCAACCCGGCCCTAAAGCACGCCCGCGAGGTCGAGAACCCCCACCACCGCGACGGCCGCGCCACACATCTGCACGGCGCGCGCCGACGCCGCCTGCAGCAGCAGCGCCACCAGCCCCACCCCGGCGGCGGTCAGCAGCAGCACCGCCGCGGCGAACCCCGCCCACGCCACCGGCGGCCCGGCCTGGACGTAGCCGTGGAAGACGGCCGCCGCCGCGGCCACCAGCACCGTCACCGCCAGGGGTGCCCGCAGGCCGAAGGCCACCAGCGCCCCCACCACCACCAGCGATCCCGCCAGCCCCTGCCCGGCGTAGGGCAGCGTCAGGCCGGCCTGCGCCGCCAGCCCGGCGGCCAGCGCCGCCACCAGCGCCGCCGCCGGCATCTGCCAGACCGCGGCGCCGCCGTTCTGCCCGGCCCACAGGCCGACGGCGAGGAAGCCCAGGAGGTGGGCCAGCACGACGATGGGGCCGACGAAACCGGCGCCGAAGGCGGTGCCGGTCAGCACCGTGCGGGCCTCCGCCGGTGCCGCCGCCAGCAGCAGGGCGGCGAGGACGAGGCTCAGGCGCATGGGATGGCGTGCGGGACGGCGACGGTGCGGGCGCCATCGAAAGCCTCGTCGAGCAGCGCGCCGAGGGTCAGCGGACACGCGGCAGGAACGGCGAGCAGGGCGTCGCGTCCCAAATCCTCGATCTCCTCGGCCAGGTGATCCAGGTCGAGGTCGTTGGGACGCCCGCGCCGCGCCGCCAGCCCGCGCAGCACCGCCGCTTGGTGCTGCGACCAGGCGAACACGTCCTCGTCGTGGGTCGGGCGGTGCTCCATGCGACGCTCCTGGGTCCATCCTCCCCGGCCTCCGGCGGCCATGGGGCTGAGCGGACTTTAGGGAAACGCCGGAACAGTGTCACCTACCGCCGCAGCGGGTCGCGGGTCAGGCTGTCGAGCTGGTGCTGGCGCATCATCAGGTCGCGCTCCTGGGCGGGATCGAGCCGGCCGAGCGCCCGGTCGAGCCGCAGCCGGTCGAGCGCCGGCTGATCGAGGTCGCGCTTGAACGAATCGGTGGCGCCGCGGATGTCGGGCGGCATCGGCGACGGCGTCACCGTCGGGCCGGCGATGCGGGGCGGCGGCGGCGGGGTGGAGCTGCCGCGGCGCACCGGCGGCGCCTCGCCCCCCGGCGCCTTCGCCGGGGGCGGCGGCGCCTCCGGGGCGGCGGCCGGGGGCGGCTGGTCGCCGATCCGCCCGCCCGGCGTGTAGGTCTGGAATTCGGCGGCACGGGGCGCCCCGCCGGCGGTCAATCCGGCCAGCAGGACCGCGAACAGCGTGAATGTCCTCATGCCTTCCATATCGGCATCCCGGCCGCCGCCGGCAAGCCCGCCCTGCGGCCCAGGCAACGCTGGGGACTCCACCCGGAGCGATCTTGGCCCTATGATGTTCCTGTTATGTTCTGACTGCTCGCAGGAAAGGAGGACGGCATGGCGCGGCGCATCCTGTCGCTCTGGCTGCCCCGGCTCGCCACCGACGCGTGGCGGCGCCGGCAGGGGAATCCAGCGGCCCGGCCGGCCGCCGCGGTCCTGGTGGAGCGCGGGCGGCGGCTCGTCGCCGCGGTGGACCGGCTGGCCGAGGAGGCCGGCGTGCGCCCCGGCGCCACCCTGGCCGACGCCCGCGCGCTGGAGCCGGGGCTGGCCGTCTTCGACGCCGATCCCGAGGGCGACGCCCGCCGGCTCGACCGGCTGGCGGACTGGGCGCTGCGCTACACCCCCTGGACGCGGCCGGACGGCGGCGACGGGCTGCTGCTCGACGTCACCGGCTGCGCCCATCTGCTGGGCGGCGAGTCGCCGCTGCTGCGCGACCTGACCGACCGGCTGGCCGCCGCCGGCTTCGAGTCGCGCGCCGCCATCGCCGACACCGCGGCGGCGGCGTGGGCGGTCGCCCGATTCGCCGGATCGCCGCGCCGCGCCGTGCCGCCCGGCGGCCAGCGCGCGGTCCTCGACCCGCTGCCGGTGGCGGCGCTGCGGCTGCCGCCGGCGGCGGCCGAGGGGCTGGCGGCGGTCGGGCTGCGGCGCATCGGCGACCTGCACCCGGTGCCGCGCGCCACCCTGGCCGCCCGCTTCGGGCCGGAGGTCGGCCGCCGCCTCGACCAGGCCCTGGGCCGGCTCGACGAACCGCTGTCGCCGCACCGGCCGGTGCCGCGCCACGCCGCGCGCCTCGCCTTCGCCGAGCCGATCGCCACGCCCGAGGCCATCGCCGCCGCCGTGCGCCGGCTGCTCGAGCGCCTGTGCGCCGGGCTGGAGCGGACCCAGGAGGGGGCGCGCCGGCTGGAGCTGGCGGCGTACCGGATCGACCGCCGGCTCGACGACCCGGTGCAGGGCGTCGCCATCGGCACCGGCCGGCCGCGGCGCGACCCGGCGGGGCTGCTGCGCCTGTTCGCCGAGCGGCTGGAGCGCATCGCCCCCGGCCCCGGCATCGAGGCGATGACCTTGGCCGCCGACGAGACCGGTCCGCTGGGCGCGGCGCAGGTGGGATTCGACGGAGGATTCGGCGGGGACGGCGACGCGGCCCCGCTGGGGGAGCTGGTGGACCGCCTGGGCAACCGGCTCGGGCCGGCCTCGGTGCTGCGGCTGGTGCCGCGCCAGAGCTGGCTGCCGGAGCGGACGGTGGCGGGAGCGCCGGCGCTGGAGGCCGCGGCGGACGCGGCGTCCTGGCCGGCCGACCGGGTGCGGCCGGTGCGCCTGCTCGCCCCGCCGGAGGCGGTGGAGGCGATCGCGCCGATCCCCGACGACCCGCCGGTGCTGTTCCGCTGGCGCGGCGCCGTGCACCGCGTGCGCCGCGCCGACGGGCCGGAGCGCATCGAGGCCGAATGGTGGCGCACGGAGGGCGAGCCGCGCGACTACTACCGGGTCGAGGACACCGACGGGCGCCGCTTCTGGCTGTTCCGCCAGGGCCTCTACCGGCCGGGCGTCAAGGCCGCCTGGTTCCTGCACGGGTTCTTCGGATGAGAGGCGGATCGATGGCAGGCGGCGTGGTCGCATCGTCCCCCCACCCAACCCTCCCCCACTGCGCGGGGGAGGGCCCGTTCCTCCCCCCGCGAAGTGGGGGGAGGTCAGGAGGGGGGACCGACACGGGAGCGCCCCCATGACCCGCTACGCCGAGCTCCAGGTCACCACCAACTTCACCTTCCTGGAGGGCGCCTCCCACGCCGACGAGCTGGTGCGGACCGCCGCGGCGCTGGGGCACGCGGCGCTCGCGGTGACCGACCGCAACACGCTCTCCGGGGTGGTGCGCGCCCACGTCGCCGCCGGCCTGCACGGGCTGCCGCTGGTGATCGGCTGCCGGCTCGACCTGACCGACGCCGGCAGCCTGCTCGCCTACCCCACCGACCGCGCCGCCTACGCCCGGCTGTCGCGCCTCCTCACCCTCGGCAAGCGGCGCGCCCCGAAGGGCGCCTGCTTCCTCGGCCGCGACGACGTGCTGGAGCACGCCGCCGGCATGCTGTTCCTCGCCGTCCCGCCCGAGGGCCGCAAGGACGCCGGCTTCGCCGCCGAGCTGCGGCGCTGGCGCGGCGAGCTCGGCCGCAGCCTGTACCTCGCCGCCAGCCACCGCTACCGCGGCGACGACACCAAGCGGCTGGCCTGGCTGGCCGAGCTGGCGGCCGGGCTGCGCGTGCCGCTGGTGGCGACCAACGACGTGCTCTACCACGGGCCGGGCCGGCGGGCCCTGGCCGACGTGCTGACCTGCATCCGCAGCCACACCACCATCGACGCGGCGGGCTGGCGCCTCGCCGCCAACGCCGAACGGCACCTCAAGCCGGCGGTGGAGATGGCGCGCCTGTTCCGCGACCACCCCGACGCCGTGGCGCGCACCCTGGAGATCGCCGCGGCCTGCCGCTTCTCCCTCGGAGAGCTGCGCTACGAGTACCCCGACGAGGTCGCCGGCGACGGCCGCACGCCCCAGGAGAGCCTGGTCGCCCTGACCTGGGAGGGGGCCGCCGGGCGCTATCCCGACGGCGTCCCCGATCCCGTGCGGGCGACCCTGGAGCGCGAGCTGGCGCTGATCGGCCAGCTCGGCTACGCCCCTTATTTCCTCACCGTGCACGACATCGTCCGCTACGCCCGCGGCCAGGGCATCCTCTGCCAGGGGCGCGGCAGTGCCGCCAACTCCGCCGTCTGCTACTGCCTCGGCATCACCGAGATCGACCCCACCACCACCGACCTGCTGTTCGAGCGCTTCGTCTCGGCCGCCCGCAACGAGCCGCCGGACATCGACGTCGACTTCGAGCACGAGCGGCGCGAGGAGGTCATCCAGTACATCTACGCGAAGTACGGGCGCGAGCGCGCCGGGCTGGCCGCCACCGTCATCCACTACCGCACCCGCGTCGCCATCCGCGAGGTGGGGACGGCCATGGGGCTGTCCGCCGACACGGTGGGACGGCTCGCCGGCGGCGTCTGGGGCTGGAGCAGCGAGGGCATCAGCGAGGAGCGGGCGCGCGAGAGCGGGGTCGACCCCGGCGACCCGCGGCTGGCCCGCACCCTGGAGCTGGCGCGCGAGCTGATCGGCTTCCCCCGCCACCTGTCCCAGCACGTCGGCGGCTTCGTCATCACCCGCGGCCTGCTGAGCGAGCTGTGCCCCGTCATGAACGCCGCCATGGCGGAGCGCACCACCATCGAGTGGGACAAGGACGACATCGACGCGCTCGGCATCCTCAAGGTCGACGTGCTGGCGCTCGGCATGCTGACCTGCGTGCGCAAGGCGTTCGACCTGATCGACCGGCACTACGGCCGCCGCTGGACCATGGACACCCTCCCCAAGGAGGACCCGCGGGTCTACGAGATGCTGTGCCGGGCCGACAGCCTGGGCGTCTTCCAGGTCGAGAGCCGGGCGCAGATGTCGATGCTGCCGCGCCTCAAGCCCAGGACCTTCTACGACCTCGTCATCGAGGTGGCCATCGTCCGCCCCGGGCCGATCCAGGGCGACATGGTGCACCCCTACCTGCGCCGCCGGCGCGGGCAGGAGCCGGTGGACTACCCGTCCAAGACCCTGGAGCGCATCCTCAAGAAGACGCTGGGGGTGCCGCTGTTCCAGGAGCAGGCGATGAGGATCGCCATCGACGCCGCCGGCTTCAGCCCGGACGACGCCGACCGCCTGCGCCGCTCCATGGCGACCTTCCGCCGGACCGGCCAGGTGGCCGGCTTCCGCGACCGCTTCGTCGCCGGCATGGCCGCCAACGGCTACGCCCGGGAGTTCGCCGAGCGCTGCTTCCGCCAGATCGAGGGCTTCGGCGAGTACGGCTTCCCGGAGAGCCACGCCGCCAGCTTCGCGCTGCTGGTGTACGTGTCGGCCTGGATCAAGCGCTTCCACCCCGACGTGTTCGCCGCCGCCCTGCTGAACAGCCAGCCCATGGGCTTCTACGCCCCCGCCCAGATCGTCCGCGACGCCGCCGAGCACGGGGTGGCGGTGCTGCCGCCCGACGTGAACCTCTCGGCGTGGGATTGCACGCTGGAATCTCCCTCCCCCGCCGCCGGCGGGGGAGGGTCGGGGTGGGGGCAAGGTCCGCCCGAGAAACCTAGCCCCCACCCTATCCCTCCCCCGCCGGCGGCGGGAGAGGGAATCCGTGCCCTCCGCCTCGGCCTGCGCCTGGTCAAGGGGCTGGCCCCGGACGACGCCGCGCGGCTGGTCGACGCCCGCGGGGCCGGCTACCGCGACGTCCACGACCTGTGGCGGCGCGCCCGGCTGTCGCCGGGGGCGCTGGAGCGGCTGGCCCGGGCGGACGCCTTCCGCTCCCTGGGGCTGGACCGGCGCGCCGCCCTGTGGACGGTCAAGGCGCTGGGGGCGGAGCCGCTGCCGCTGTTCGCCACCCTCGCCGATTCCGGGCAGGCCGAGCCGGCGGTGGCCCTGCCCGACATGGCGCTGGGCGAGCACGTGGTGATGGACTACGCCAGCCTGACCCTATCCCTGAAGGCCCACCCGCTGGCGCTGCTGCGTGACGGGCTGGCCGGCACCGCCCCGGCGGAGCGGCTGGCGGCGACGCCGGACGGCGCGCGGCTGACGGTGGCCGGGCTGGTGCTGGTGCGCCAGCGCCCGGGCACCGGGAAGGTCATCTTCATCACCCTGGAGGACGAGACGGGGATCGCCAACCTGGTGGTCATGCCGCCGGTGTACGAGCGTTTCCGCCGCGCCATCCTCACCGCCCGGCTGCTGGCGGCGACCGGCCGGGTGGAGAAGGACGGCGCGGTCATCCACCTCAAGGTGGAGCGCCTCGCCGACCTCACCCACCGCCTGGCCGAGCTGACCGCCGACCACCACCGGCCGCCGGCCCCGGCCCGCACCTTCCCCGAGGGGCGGAGCTTCCGGTAACGCGCCGTTTGCCCCCACCCTTCCCACGGCTTCGCCGCGGGTCCCTTCCCTCCCCCGCCTCGCAGGGGAGGGCGAGGGAAGCTCCCTCCCCTGCGAAGCGGGGGAGGGTTGGGGTGGGGGTGACGGTTACACCAGCCCCTCGACCTCGCGGTTGCGGCCGCAGCCGCGCATGAACTCCACCATCTCCGGCCGCGCCTTGGCGTAGGCGCGGTGGCGGGCGCGCACGGCGGCGACCAGCTCGCCGCCGCGCCCGAGCTGGGCGTCGGCGTATTCGGTCATCAGCAGGTTGGGCCACGCCTTGCCGCGGATCGCGGCGACGGCGGCCATGGCGTCGGCCGCCGGCAGGTCGGGGCGGGCCTGAGCCAGGATCATGGTCAGCGCCGCGGTGGAGCGCGACACGCCGGCGTGGCAGTGCACCAGCAGGTGGCCGCAGCCGGCCGGCTCCTCCAGCAGGTCGCGGCCGAAGGCGAGGATGCGCTCGACGTCGGCCGGGGTCGGCGCCTGCATCGACCCTTCCGGCTCGATGACGTCGTGGAAGCGCAGCTCCAGCCGCTCGTGCTCGCCGTAGGCGCCGAAGGCGGTCGGCTCCGGGTGGTCGGGGTCGAGGATCGACAGCACGTGGCTGACCCCCGACTCGCAATGGCCCTCCAGCTCCTCCAGCCCGCAGACGGTCACGGCGAAGGGAACGAAAGTGTGCGGCATACGGTGCGCTCCATGGCAATGGCAGGGGGGATGCGGGCCGGGTCCGCGGTCGGTGCAAAGGCGGTGCTCCCCCGTCGCGCCCCGGCTCGGGCTGGACAAGGGCGGCCAACGTCCCCACCCTGAAAGATCGGTACGAGCATACCGGATGGAAAGGGTGGGGATGATGACGCACGTCCTGCTTCTGGGCGCCGGCAAGATCGGCAGCATGATCTGCCACCTGCTGCACGCCACCGGCGAGTATGCCGTCACCGTCGCCGACCGGGACGACTCCTGCCTGGCCCACGTCGCCCACGACGAGGCGCGCCGGCGCATCCTCGACGTCGCCGACCCCGCGGCGCTGGCCGCCGCCATGGGCGGCCACGACATGGTCGTCTCGGCCCTGCCCTACTATCTCAACGCCGCGGTGGCGGAGGCGGCGCGGGATGCCGGCGTGCACTATTTCGACCTGACCGAGGACGTCGGGACGACGCGGCGCGTGCGCGCCATCGCCGACGGCGCCGACAGCGCCTTCGTCCCCCAGTGCGGCCTCGCCCCCGGCTTCGTCTCCATCGTCGCCGCCGACCTGGCGCGCCGCTTCGAGTCCCTGCGCGACATCGCCATGCGGGTCGGCGCCCTGCCGCTCTACCCCTCGAACGCGCTCAAGTACAATCTCACCTGGAGCACCGACGGCCTCATCAACGAGTACTGCAACCCCTGCGAGGCGATCCACGAGGGCGAGCTGCGCGAGGTGCTGCCGCTCCAGGGGCTGGAGACCTTCTCCCTGGACGGCGTGGAGTACGAGGCGTTCAACACCTCGGGCGGGCTCGGCACGCTGTGCGACACGCTGGCCGGGCGGGTGCACACCCTGAACTACAAGACCGTGCGCTACCCTGGCCACCGCGACCACGTGAAGTTCCTGGCCCAGGACCTGCGCCTGTGCGAGCGCCGCGACCTCTTCAAGGACGTGCTGGAGAACGCCGTCCCGATGACCAAGCAGGACGTGGTGCTGGTGTTCGTCACCGTCAGCGGCCGCCAGGAGGGGCGCCTGATGCAGGAGAGCTTCGCCAAGAAGATCTACAGTGCCCCGATCGGCGGCAAGCTGTGGAGCGCCATCCAGATCACCACCGCCGCCGGGGTGTGCGCCATGGTCGACCTGCTGCGCGGCGGCAAGCTGCCCCAGTCCGGCTTCGTCCGCCAGGAGGACGCCGACCTCAAGGACTTCCTGGCCAACCGCTTCGGCCGCCACTACGCCTGAAGGGCCGTCACCAGCCGCCGGTGCTCAGCCAGCGCTCCACCATGGGCAGCCGGTCCCAGCCCCAGAACGGCTCGTCGTCGACGATGACGAAGGGCGAGCCGAAGACGCCGCGGGCGATCGCCTGGTCGGTCTCCGCCCGCAGCCGGTCCTTCACCGCCTGGTCCTGCAGGGCGGCCGTCACCTCGGCCGGGTCGAGGCCCTGGTCGCCGGCGACCTCCGCCACCGTCTCGGCCGGGCCGATGTCGCGCCCCTCGCCCCAGTGGGCGTGGTAGAGCGCCGCCGCCAGCCGCCGCGCCTGGGCCTCGCTGCGCCCGTTCAGCCACCAGAAGGCGCGCGACGGGTTGAGGGCGCGCACCGGCATGACGTCGGGGAAACGGAAGGGGCAGCCCAGCATCCGGGCGATCCGCCCGCTGTCGTGGGCCAGGTACTCGCCGCGCAGCGGCTGCTCCATGTTCGGCCGCATGCCGGTGATCTTGAACACCGCCCCCAGCAGGATCGGCCGCCAGCACACCGTCCGCCCGTGCCGTGCCGCCAGCGCGTCGATCTGCAGGCTGGCGAAATAGCCGTACGGCGAGGCGAAGTCGAAGTAGAAGTCGATGGCGTCGGCCATGCCGGTCTCTCTCCCTCCCGGGTGTCGTTTTGCGACGAGGCTAGACCGGCGGGAGCCCTGGCGGCAAGGGTGCGGACGGGGAGGCTCAGACGGCGCGGACCTTGGAGTCGAAGACGTAGCCGGCGCCGCGCTCGGTCTTGATGATGCGCGGCTCCTTGGGGTTCGCCTCGATCTTGCGGCGCAGGCGCAGGATCAGCACGTCGATGGAGCGGTCGAACACCTCCGCCCCGTCGGCCCGCGTCAGGTCGAGGAGCTGGTCGCGGGAGAGCACCCGCTGCGGCCGCTTCACGAAGGCCGCGAGCAGCCCGAACTCGGCCTTCGTCAGCTCCACCTCGCGGCCGTCCTGGTTGCGCAGGCGCTGGGCGGTGAGGTCGAGTTCCCAGGTGGCGAACTGGACGACGGCGCGCAGGTCGTCGGCGCTGCGGGCCGGCCGCCCCTCCCCCGAGACGCGGCGCAGCACCGCCTTGATGCGCGCCAGCAGCTCGCGCGGGTTGAAAGGCTTGGTCAGGTAGTCGTCGGCCCCCAGCTCCAGCCCGACGATGCGGTCGACGTCCTGGTCCTTGGCCGACAGGATGATGACGGGGATCTGCGACTCCGTGCGGATCTGGCGCACCAGACCCAGCCCGTCGCCGTCGGGCAGGCGCAGGTCGCACACCACCAGGTCGATGGGATCGCCTTCCAGCGCCCGGCGGGCCGCCGCCGTGTCCGGCGCGGTGGTCACCCGGTAGCCTTCGGAGGAGAGGTAGGAGTCGAGAAGCGCGCGTATCGGTTCGTCGTCGTCGACCGCAAGAATGTGCATGGCCGGCCCTCTGCCCCCGTCGTTCCCCGGCGGCCGTCGTGGACGACGCCCCCAGCCCCGGGAAAGCGTCCCGCACCGTCGGTTACAGCCTTGTAACACATGCCCGCGCCGCAGCGAAAGAGTGTGTGGCCTGAAAGAGGCGCTGCCGGCGCGAAACCAAAATCCCCCGGCGCTGACATCAAGGGGACATGGAAGCGTCTTCCAATGGGGGCATCGACGGCAGGATGGACACGGCAGGGAGAGGGAATGGACGCGCTGGACCGTTGTCTCGAACGCATCGCCCATCTCGACCGCGCCGACGACCTGCTGAACGCGATTCGCCTGTACGAGGGCCGTCACCCCGTGCGCGACGCTCTGGTCCGTCACCGCGCGACGCTGAACGCGGCGCGCCGCCACCTGGAGACGGCGCGCGCCCTGGTCGCCGTCTGACGCGGCGCACACGAGCTTCCCGAAGCAGCCGGAGGGTGACCGGATGCTTCCCCTGGCCTCCCCTCCCCGTCCCCGGGGAGGGGACTTTTTTCGTGCGCCGGAGTCCCGTGCCTTTGATCGACGAGCGGGGCCACGCTCCAAAGCGATCCCGATTTTACGCGATCCGCCCTACCGCCGCGCCGTCACCTCGATCTCGACCTTCATGCGGGGGTCGATCAGCTGGCAGATGACGGTGGTGTTGGCGGGACGCGCCTCGCCGAGATACTGGCCGAGCACCGGCGCCACCTTGGGGAAGTCGGCGGCGTCGGTCAGGTACACCCGCACGCGCACGACGTCGGCGAAGCCGGCGCCGCCCTCGCGCAACGCGGCCCCGATGTTGCGGAAGGTCTGGTGCGCCTGCTCCACCACGTCGTCGGCGATGGTCCCGGCGGCGTAGTCGAACCCGGTCGTGCCGGAGACGAACACCCAGCGGCCGTCGACCACGGCGCGGGAATAGCCCGCCACCTTCTCGAAGTCGGACCCGGACGAGACGAGCGTGCGTGCCATGCTGCGGGGCCTTTCCTGCGGCCGGTCGGAAGCTTTGCCGGACGGATGATCGCACAGCCGGCCGGCGCCGCAACCGGAAAGTCGGCCGTCTCCGCCGCAATGTTTCCCGATTTCGCCGCTAGGGCTGGTCAGGCGAACGCAACACGGGACTTCGCCAAAGGAGACGCCCACATGCCTCCAACCCTGCACCGCACCGGACAGGCGCCGCTCGCCGCGGCGGCGCTGCTGCTGGTCGCGCTGCCCGCCCACGGCGCCGACCTGACCCTGAAGCGGGTGCTGCTGTCGACCGGCGGCGTCGGCTATTTCGAGCACGAGGCGACGGTGACCGGCGACGCCACGCTGACCCTGGACGTCCGTCGCGACCAGGTCGACGACGTGCTGAAGAGCATCGTCGTCTATGACGACGCCGGCGGCGTCGGCACCATCGCCCTGCCCGGCGAGGCGCCGCTGGACCAGGCCTTCCGCGACCTTCCCTTCGACGCCGCGGCGCTGGAGTCGCCGGCCGCGCTGCTGAGCGCGCTGCGCGGCGCCGAGGTGCGCGTCAGCGGCGCGCGCGACGTCGCCGGCCGCCTGCTGAGCGTCAACGAGGAGCGGACCGACCTGCCCGACGGCGGCGGCACGCTGACCCGCCACCGCGTCACCCTCGCCACGCCCGCCGGCCTGCGCCAGCTCGTGCTGGAGGAGACCGAGTCGCTGCGCTTCGTCGACCCGGCCCTGCAGGCCCAGGTGGACGAGGCGCTGGCGGCGCTGGCCGAGCATGGCGAGCGCGACCGCCGCCGCCTGACCGTGCGCACCACCGGCGGCGGCGCGCCGCGCACCGTGCGCGTCGGCTACGTGGTCGAGGCGCCGCTGTGGAAGGCCACCTACCGCCTGACCCTGCCCGAAGCGCCGGCCCGGGCCGGCGCCCTGCAGGGCTGGGCGGTGCTGGAGAACATGAGCGGCAGCGACTGGCGGGACGTCGACCTCACCGTCGTCTCCGGCAACCCGGTCACCTTCCACCAGGCCCTGTACCGCTCCTACTACGTCGACCGCCCGGACGTGCCGGTCGAGGTCCTCGGCCGCGTCCTGCCGCCCCCCGACGAGGGCGCCGTCGTCGTCGCCGAAGCGGCCGACATGGCCGGCCCGTCCGCCAAGGCCGAATCGCGCTCCTCGCTGATGCGCATGGCGCCGCCGCCGGCCCCGGCCGCCGGGGCGCCGCCGGCCCCCGCCGCAGCGCCGGTGCGGCCGGCGGTTCCGCTGGCGGCCGAGAGCCGGGAGGCGACGACCCAGGTCGTCTTCCACTACCCGCAGCCGGTGACCGTCGAGAGCGGCCGTTCGCTGATGCTGCCCATCGTCGCCCGCGACGTCCCGGCGGAGCCGGTCGCCCTCTACCAGCCGGCCACCCACCCCCGCCACCCCCTGGCGGCGGTCCGGGTGACCAACGATGCCGACAGCGGGCTGCCGCCCGGGGTGCTGACCCTGTACGAGCGCGGCGCCGCCCCGGCCGGCGTGTCGTACGTCGGCGACGCCCGGCTGGCCGCGCTGCCGGTCGGCGAGGACCGGCTGCTGAGCTTCGCCCTCGACCACAAGGTGACGGTCGACCGCAGCGAGCGGCCGAGCCAGACCCTGACCCGCGCCGGCATCGCCGACGGCGTCCTCCACCTCACGGTGGAGGAGCGGCAGACCACCACCTACACCTTGGAAGGCGCCGCGCGCGAGCCGCGCACGGTGATCGTCGAGCATCCCCGCCGCCCCGGCTGGGAGCTGGTGGAGCCGGCGGGCGCCGCCCCCGAGGCGACGGACGAGGCGTACCGCCTGCCCGTCGCCGTTCCGGCCGGCGGCACGGCGACCCTGACCGTGGTGACCCGCCATCCCCGGGTCGACCGCATCGCCCTGACCGACCTGGACGCCGAGCGGATCGCCGCCTACGCCGACGCCGGCGCCCTGGCGCCGGCGGTGCGCGACGCCCTCAACCGGGCCGCCGAGCTGCGCGGCGCCCTGGCGACGCACCAGCGCCGCATCGCCGACCTGGAGCGCGAGCAGGCGGACGTGCTCAAGAACCAGGAGCGGCTGCGCACCAACCTGGAGGCGCTGCCGCGCGACAGCGACCTCTACCGCCGCACCCTGGACAAGATGGGCGAGCAGGAAACCCGCCTGGAAACCCTCGCCACCGACCTCGCCGCCGCACGGCGCGACGCCGAGGCGGCGCGCACGGCGCTGGCCGACTACGTCAAGGGACTGAAGGTGTAGACCGCCCCCGCCCGGCGTCCGTGCCGCGCCATGCACGCATGGTGCGGCACGGAACGGCAGCGCCTCCCCCGGAGGGGAGAGACGACTCCCGCCGCGACACCCGCGCCGGCGGCGGCGCCCCCGTCAGTGGATGACGATCTCCGAGTCGCGCAGGCCGCCGAGGCTGGCCGTCTCGTAGGTGACGAAGTCGTCCACCGGCTGCGGCTGGCCGAACCACCAGCCGGACACGGTGGCCGCCGCCATCTGCACCGCCGAGCCGGCGGCCTGGCCGCTCTGGCCCAGCAGGTTGGCGGTGCCTTCGGACAGCGCCGCCACCGTCGCCTGGACGGTGGCCGCCGGGTCGCTCAGCGCCTTGGCGACGTTCTCGCCGACCGCCGCGGTCGCCCGGTTGGCGTTCTCCACCAGGGCGGCGATCTGCGTCTGGGCGGTGTCGCGGATGTAGTCCTCCTCCTCCCACGCCCAGACGACGCTGGCCGAGGCGACGCCGGCGGCGACGCCGCCGCCGCAGCCGATGGCGCCGATCTCGAGCAGGGACATGCCGGGCCCGGCGCCGAGCGCCGCCGCCACCGCCGGCGCGACCGGGCTGGCGAGGATCGCCGTCACCGCCATGGCGCCGACGCCGGCGATGACGCATTCGTTGAGGAGGTAGCGCGCCATCGACGGCGTCGAGTTGAGCGGCTCGATCCGGTACCACATGAAGTCGTCGACGACGACGCCCGACGGCGGCACCGCGGCGTCCGGGGAGGGAGCGTGGTGTCCGTCCGCCAAAACGGGCGTGGACAGCACGAGAACCGCCAAACCCGCACCGATCATAGCCGTACGCCTCATCGCGTCCCCCCTTCGCGACACCGGCCGGTCGGCGCTGCGACGGCGCCGGCCCCGGACCATGTTCCGAGCACATTCATAAAATGCCCGGCGCAACGGACCGAACGCAAGTGATAAGAGGTTTCGGCGATATTACAGAAGCGACATAAAACCCTTAGCCAGGCCAAGGGCTTACACCGAACACCCCGGTGTGTGCGTACAACAGGGCGAGGCAGAGGGCAATCGCCACGAGGAGCCGCCACCAGCCGATCTCGGCCCACCGCATCTTCTGCTTCCCCGAGGCGATCGCGGCGAAGGGAAGATTCGACGTGCGGTCGGCGTAGCGCCGCCAGGACTCCCCCATCCGCCGCGCCAGCTTGGCGTCGATCAGCGCCGACCCCCACAGCGCGAGGACGCCCAAGGTGGCGAAGAACAGCAGCGAGGCGAGGTCGCCGTTGGGCACCAGGTGGGCCGCCGCCCACAGGCCGACGCCCCACAGGAAGGGATTGCGGGTGATCCGCAGGACGCCGCGCACCGGCGGCTCGCCGCCGGTCAGCAGCCGCTCCTGGCCGACGGAGGTGGGGTTGGGCGTGCTGAGGCCGGCGACCACCAGCAGCAGCGCCACCGGAACGGCCAGCAGCGGCACCCAGGCCTGCCACGGCGCCGGCGGCCACAGCGGGACGTGGGGCGCCCCGGCGTAGGCCATCGCCAGCCACACGAAGGCGACCAGCGACACGGCGGAATACAGGCCCTTGTACGGGGTCTCGCCGAGGCGGCCGACCAGGACGCCGCGCAACGGCGTGCTGGCGATGCCGAAATGGGTGAGCAGCAGGAACAGGCTCGCCGCCGCCAGTCCGCCCAGCGTGTCCGTCATGCCGCCGCCTCCGCCGTCCGGGCCGCCGTCCGGGCCGCCGTCCCGATGATAGCGGCGTCCCACCCTGCGGGCATCTCCTTTCGGCGGCCCGTCCGGCGGGCAGGCCGCTCAGCCGGCGAGGGCGATGCAGGTCTGCTGCATGACCGCGACGTCCTTCTCGGCACCGCCGTCGAGCATCGCCACCTCGATGGACGAGACGGTCAGGGTGCGCCCGGGCTTGAGCACGCGGGCGCGGGCGATCATCACCTCGCCCTTGGCCGGCGCCATCAGGTTGATCTTGAACTCGACCGCCAGCACCTCGGTGCCCGCCGGCATCAGGGTGTAGGCGGCGAAGCCGCCGGCGTTGTCGGCCAGCATGCTGACCATGCCGGCGTGGAAGAAGCCGTGCTGCTGCGTCAGCTCGGTGCGGAACGGCAGGCGCATCTCGCAGAAGCCGGGCTCGAGGCGCGCCATCTCCACGCCCAGGGTGCGGACGATGGGCTGGGCGGCGAAGCTGGCGCGGCAGCGCGCCTCCCAGCCGGGATCGCGGGGGTCGAACGTCTTCACGGGCAAGCGGCCTCCGGGGGATGGGGATTCACAGCAGCACCGCCGCGGCCAGGCCGAGGAAGGCGAAGAAGCCGACGACGTCGGTGACGGTGGTGAGGAACACGCTGCTCGCCACCGCCGGGTCCACCCCGATGCGGTCGAGCCCCAGCGGGATGAGGACGCCGCACAGGCCGGCGATGAACAGGTTCACCACCATGGCGCAGGCGATGACGGCGCCGATCTCGAATCCGAACCACACCCCGGAGATGGCGCCGCACAGCACCGCGAAGACGACGCCGTTGAGGATGCCGACCAGCATCTCCTTGCCGATCACCCGCAGGGCGTTCGCCTCCGACAGCTCGCGGGTGGCGAGCGCGCGCACCGCCACGGTCAGCGTCTGGGTGCCGGCGTTGCCGCCCATCGAGGCGACGATCGGCATCAGCACGGCGAGCGCCACGATCCGCTCGATGGTGGCCTCGAACAGGGCGATGACGCCGGACGCCACGAAGGCGGTCAGCAGGTTGACCGCCAGCCAGGAGACCCGCGCCTTGGCGGTGTCGACGGCGCTGCGGTAGATGCTGGCCTCGCCGACGCCGCCCAGCTTGAGGAAGTCGTCCTCCGCCTCCTCGTCGATGACGTGCACCACGTCGTCGACGGTGATGACGCCGAGCAGGCGGCCGCGGCCGTCGACCACCGGGGCCGAGACCAGGGCGTACTGGCGGAACAGGTTGGCCACCTCCTCCTGGTCCATGGTGGCGGGGATGGCGTGGAAGTCCTCGGTCGCCAGGTCGGCGATGCGCGCGGCGCGCTTCTGGCGCATCACCCGCGACAGCGGCACCGCCCCCACCACCCGGTGCATGGGGTCGACGACGAAGATGGCGTAGAAGTCCTCCGGCAGCTCGTCGCCGGAGGCGCGCAGATAGTCGATGGTGCGCCCGACCGTCCAGAACTGCGGCACCGCCACCAGGTCGCGCTGCATCAGGCGGCCGGCGGTGTATTCCTCATAGGTGAGGTTCTCCTCGACCAGCGCGCGGGTCTCGGCCGGCAGGTTGGCGAGGATCTCGCGCTGCTGCTCCTCCTCCAGGTCCTCGATCAGGTCGACGGCGTCGTCGGTGTCCAGCTCGGCGACCGCCGCGGCCAGCTCCTTCGGCTCGAAGAGGTCGACCACCTCCTCGCGCAGGTCGACGTTGAGGTAGGACAGCACCTCGGCGTCGAAGCCGGGGCGCAGGATGTCGATGAGCCGCTCGCGCTCCTCCGGGCCGGTCTGCTCCAGCAGGTCGGCGACGTCGGCGGCGTGCAGCTCGTCCAGGCGGCCGCGCACCTCGTCGCGCCGGCCGGCGCGCAGCAGCTCGCAGATCTCGTCCACGAACTCGGGATCGACGCCGTAGGCGCGCTCGTCCTCCTCCTCGCGGAACTGCTGGGAACGCTCGGCGGGCAGGCCGCCGGGGTGCGGTTCGGGCCGCACGCCCTGCGGCTCAGACGGATCGGGCGTCTGCATCCTCCGTCCCTCCTGCGGCTGGTCTCGGCGTGGGCGTCGTCGCGGCGGCTCGGCACCGGGGCGCCCACCGAATATAGGGGGGCTTGCGCTTTGTCCAGCCTCGGCGCGCCCGCCGGCGTCAGCGCGCGCGGACGGCCGTCGACTGCCGTTCGACGAGCTCCACGCCGAGACCGATCCGCTTGACCGAGACCTTGATCCCCGCCGCCCGCTCCATCAGCAGCCGCACCGACACGCGCCCCAGCTCCGCACGGTCGATCCGCATGGTGGTCAGCGGCGGCGTGGCGTGGGCCGCCACCGCCAGGTCGTCGAAGCCGATCACCGAGACGTCGCCCGGCACCGCCAGGCCGTGCGCCTGGAGCGCCTGGATCGTCGCGAGCGCCACGATGTCGGCGACGCAGAAGAAGGCGGTGGGGAGCGGATCGCGCGCCGTCAGGAAACGGCCGACGACCGATTCCGCCTCGATGCTGATGAGGTTCGGGTCGCCGAGGTCGAGCACGTGCCGGTCGGGCCGGAAGGCGATGCCGGCCTCCTCCAGCGCGTCGCGGAAGCCGTCCAGCCGCCGCTTGATCGATTCGCGGTGGGTGTGCGTCACGTGGACGATGTCGCGGTGGCCGAGGTCGAGGAGGTGCCGGGTGGCCGCCCAGCCGCCGAAATGGTTGTCGGGCGACACGCTGGACAGCCGCATGGTCCGGTCCATGCCGTTGACGATGACCGCGGGGATCTCCTCGGCGCAGACCGCGTCGATGATCTCGCGCCGGTCGAGGCCGACGAGGATCGCCGCCTTCGGCCGCTCCCGCCACAGCTGGCCGACGTCGCCGGCGGCGATGGCGGCCGAGGCGACGATGCGGATGTCCGCCGGCAGCTCCGCCGCCCTGGCCTCCTCCAGCACGCCGGCGACGATCTCGCTGTAGAAGGTGTTGTTCGTCACGTAGCGGTCGAGGGTGACGATGGTCACGCCGTCGATCGGCGGGCGGACCTGCGGCCGGCCGCCGCGGCCGCGGTATCCCATCTCCTCGGCGAGGCGCATCACCCGGCGCCGGTTGAGGGCGCTGACGCCCTCGCGGTTGTTCAGCACCTTGGAGACCGCCGCCACCGACAGCCCGGCGGCGTCGGCGAGGTCCTTCAGCGTCGGACCGGCGTCTTCCTTCAGGTCCATCCCCGAACTCCCTTTCGCCGCCGGTCCGCCGGCGGCCTGCGGACCGAAACTATCGCACCCTTTCGCCGTCGCGCCAGCGCCGACGGTCGCGGCCCGGGAGAGGGCGCCGGAGCCCTTCACCAGAAGAAGCGGGAATGGCCGATCGAGCGCATCAGCGCCTCCATGAAATAATAGTCGCCGTACGGCAGCATGCCGTCGGTCTGGCCGGCCCGGACGTGGGCCGCGCCATGGTCGATCAGGCCCAGCGCCGACGGGGTCTCGGTCAGGTCGCACTCGTCGAGCAGGCCGTCGAGCAGCCGGTCGGCGAAGGCGCGCCAGCGCGCGGCCTCCTCCCCGGCGGTGGCGGCGGCCAGGATGTAGAGGCCGGCGGCCATCACCGCACCGGCCGAGCTGTCGCGGTGGCGCGGCCCGTCCTCGGGCACCGCGAAGTCCCACACCGGCACCCGGCTCGCCCCCATCAGCGCCTCCGCCGTGTCGGCCAGCCGCCGCGCCGTGTCGAGATGGGCCGGGTTGCCGGTCGCCCGGTGGCATTGGGCGAAGCCGTGGATCAGCCAGGCCTGGCCGCGCGACCAGCAGGACCCGTCGGCGTATCCCTGATGGGTCTGGCCGCGCAGGGGCTCGCCGGTGGCGGGGTCGAAGACGAAGGTGTGGAAGCTGGTGCCGTCCGGCCGGACGAGATGCCGGGCGGTCGTCGCGGCGTGGCTCTCCGCGACGTCGCGGAAGTCGGCGATGCCGGTCTCGCCGTAGGCCCAATGCAGCAGCGCCAGGTTCTGCATGGTGTCGGCGATCATGCGGCCGTTGACGAACGCCGCGCGGCCGGGATTGCCGGTGCCCCAGGGATTCCACGCCTGGATGTATCCGCCCTCCTCGCGGAACCGCGCCAGCAGCGCCGACGCCGCGGCGAGGGCCATGCGGCGCGCGTCGCCGTCGCCGGTCATCATCCAGTCGGCCACCGCGTGCAGCGAGAACTGGAACCCGAGGTCGTGGTCGCGCACCTCGCGGTGCTCGAGCACGTAGCGGAAATCCGGCCTGCGCGCCTTCGCCGCCGCGGCGAAGGCCGGATCCGCGCTAAGCTGGGCGGCGAGCCAGAGCTGACCGGAGTAGAAGCCGATGACCCAGTCCCCGTGGTCGCAATAGCTCCAGCTGTGGTCGGGCCGGCCGAGCTTGGGGTTGCGCAGCCCGATGACCGGCATCGCCGCGCGCAACCGCCGCACGCAGCGTTCGAGCGCCGCCTGGTGGGCGGCCGGCGAGCGGGAGTCCGCACAGCGGGCGAAGTAGGGGTTGGCCAAGGCGTCCATGGATCATCCGAAGAGTCGGTTGCGTTGCGAAACTTTTCGCACATGGCGCCTACTTTCGTCAAATCAAGAAAATTTCCTTGACGCTTTCGGACGGGGCATGCTAGCGAGTCCGCAATGGCCGAATGGGAGTCGTGCACGTCACGCCGGAGGGAAGTTGGGACGGTCGCCGGCCCGGATGGCCGCGGCCGGGGCCGAGGGGCCCGCCCCGCTCTCCCGCCGATCTCCCGTGCGGCCCTCAACACGACGCGCGGCGGCGGGTTCTGCACGCCGCCGGGCCGTGCGGGTGCGGCACCGCCAGCCCCGCACGGACGAGCGGCGACCGACCGCGTCCACCGGGAACGCACCGGTTCCCACCAGGAGGAGAACGTGAGAGTGCTTCGTAAGACCCTGATCATCGCGGGAGTTCTGGCCGCCCTGAGCGCCGGCGCGCAGGCGGCGAGCTACAAGTTCGCCACCAACATCGCCAATTCCGGGACCAGCGCCGACCTGCTGAACGACTTCGCCAAGCGCGTCGAGGAACGGACCGAAGGCCGCATCTCGTTCAAGTTCTTCTGGAACAGCGTGCTCGGCAGCCAGGAGGACTACCTTCAGCAGATCCAGTCCGGCGTCGTCGATGCCGGACTGGTCAACAGCGCGACATTGGAGAACCTCATCCCGGCGTTCAGCGTCATCAACCTGCCCTACATGTTCCGCACCGCCGACGAGTACGGCAAGGTGATGAACGCGCCGGAGGTCCGGGAGACGCTGTTCAAGACCGCCGCCGAACACCGCTTCGCCCCGCTCGGCTTCCTGAGCACCGGCTTCCGGAGCATCTACGTCGCCAAGCCGGTGGCGACGGCGGCGGATCTCGCCGGGCTGAAGATCCGCACCATGCCGAGCGAGACCTACATCGAGATGCTGAAGCGCTTCGGCGCGGTGCCCACCCCGCTCGGCCGCTCCGAACTGTTCGCCGGCCTGCAGCAGCGGGTGGTCGACGGCGCCGAGGGCGGCCTCGCCGGCCTGCTCGACGGCAAGCTGGGCGAGGTCGCCAAATGGGCGCTCGTCACCAACCAGACCCGGCTCACCGACTTCGCCGTCACCAGCCTGAAGTTCCGCGAGCGCATCGGCGCCGCCGACCTGAAGGTCCTGGAGGAGGAGTTCGCCCGGGTGAGCGCGACCTCGCTCGCCGTCGCCGACGCCCACCAGATGGCGGCGGCGCAGCAGGCCGTCGAGCGCCTCGGCGTGACCCTGGTGACGGTGGACACGACGCCGCTGATGAAGGCCGTCGAGCCGATGTACCAGAAGGCCCGCGAGAACGAGCGGATGCGGCCGCTCCTGGAGACCATCTTCGCGATCGAGGGGCGCGCGCTCTGAGCGCGACCGGGGCGGCGCGCCGCGGCGGGCCGCCCCGCGCCGAAACATTTCACGAAAGTTTCGGAACGATCGACGCCCACGGACGAGCGCGCGTGCCCAGCCGCGGCTCATGATCGGGAAGCCCGAGATGCAACAGGAACTGGTCGAAGCCGAACGCGACGGCATCCTGCAGAGGCTGGATGCCGTCCCCCATCACCTCACCGCCCTGATCAAAGGCGCTCTCCTGATCCTTCTCCTGGTCATGAGCGTCCTCATCGTCTACCAGGTGGTGTCGCGCTACATCTTCAACGATCCGAGCAGCTTCACCGAGGAGTTCCTCCGCTACGCCCTGATCTGGATGGGCATCCTGGGTGCCGGGTTCTGCTTCATGGAGAACCGGCACCTCAACCTGCCGCTGGTCATGGACATGCTGTCGGAGCGCAACCAGCAGCGCCTGCGGATCGTCAACGCGCTGCTGACCCTGGGGTTCGGCGTCGTCCTGTGCGTCGGCGGCTACCGCTCGATCATCGACAACGCGCTGACCCTGTCGCCGATCCTGCAGTTGCCGATGGGCTCGCTGCAAAGCGTCCTGCTGATCACCGGCGGCATCATCATCTTCTCGCAGCTGGTCGAGCTGACCCGGCTGGTGCGGGCCGACGCCGGCAACCTCGCCGCCATCGCCGTGTGCTCCCTGGCGATGATCGGCGTGATCGCCGCGGCGGTCGCCGGCCGGCAGACGCAGACGTACCAGTACCTGGTGGACGAGCACCTGATGATGTTCTCCCTGGTGGTGCTGTTCGGCGCGTTCTTCCTCTTCCTCGCCCTGGGCACGGCGATCTCCGTCGGGCTCGCCCTGTCCGGCATCTTCACCCTCAGCCTGCAGATCGACGCCGACGCCCTGTCGGCCACGGTCGGCGGCCAGATCTTCAACGGGCTGAACAATTTCGGCTTCCTCGCCCTGCCCTTCTTCGTGCTGGCCGGCGCCATCATGAACCAGTGCGGCATCGCCCGCCGCCTCATCGACCTCGCCATGGTCATCGGCAAGCGCATCCCCGGCAGCCTGTGGCAGACCAACGTCCTCGCCAACATGCTGTTCGGCTGCCTCTCCGGGTCGGGCATCGCCGCGGCGACCGCCATCGGCAGCATCGTCGCGCCGATCGCCCGCGAGAAGAACTACGACATGGCGATGACCACGGCGGTCAACGCGGCCTCGGCGCCGACCGGCATGCTGATCCCGCCGACCGGCGCCTTCATCGTCTATTCCCTGATCACCGGCGGCAGCGCCTCGATCGTCGCCCTGTTCCTGGCCGGCTACTTCCCCGGCATCGTCATGGGCGTCAGCGTCATGCTGGTGGCGGCGATCTATGCCCGGCGGCACGGCCACGACGCCGACCATACCCCCTACGAGCGGGCGGAGCTGCTGCGCATCCTCGGGCGCGCCGTGCCCAGCCTGCTGCTGGTGGTGCTGGTCATCGGCGGCATCGTCGGCGGCGCCTTCACGGCGACCGAGGGGTCGGGGATCGCCGTCCTCTACAGCGTCGTCCTGGCGCTGATCTACCGCAGCCTGACGGTGCGGAAGCTGATCACCGTCGCCACCGAGACCCTCGTCTCCTCGGGCGTGATCCTCTTCCTCATCGCCTGTTCCGGCCTGATGAGCTGGAGCATGACGTTCGCCGGCATCCCCGACACCATCGGCGCGATGCTGACCGGCATGAGCGACAACAAGTACGTCATCCTGCTGCTGATCAACGTCGCCCTGCTGGTCATCGGCACCTTCATGGACATGTCGCCGGCGATGCTGATCTTCACGCCGATCCTCTATCCCGTGGTGACGGGCATGGGCGTCGACCCCGTGCATTTCGGCGTGATCATCGTCTACAACCTCTGCATGGGAATCGTGACGCCGCCGGTCGGCACCGTGCTGTTCGTCTCCTGCGGCATCACCGGGGAGAAGATCACGCGGGTGGTGCCGCCGCTGGTGCCGATCTTCGCCGTGCAGTTCGTCGGCCTCATGGTGACGACCTATCTGCCGGCGTTCAGCCTGTTCCTGCCGCGGCTGTTCGGGGTGATGTAGGCGGGGGGCGCGCTCCGCCCCGTCCGCCGGCCCCGGCGCGGCGGCGGGCGGGCGGAGCGCGCGCCCCCGGTGGGGCAGACCATCCGCCGCGCCGGCCCCCGCCATGGGGCGAAGGTGACATGGGAGAAGGAATGTGGCGTTCTTCCCGCGTTTTTCCGACAACCCCCTGAGAACGCGCGCGGACTTCCAGCGCTGCGTGGCCGACCTGGTGGAGCCGCTGGTGCCCCACCTGGAGGCCGGGGGTGCGGCCCTCGACCTGCACGAGGGCGGCGCCCACTACGACATGCGGGCGAGCGCCCTGGAAGGCGTCGCGCGGCCGCTGTGGGGTCTCGTCCCGCTGGCGCTCGGCGGCGGCGCCTTCGCGCACTGGCCCCTGCTGCGCCAGGCGATCGCCGACGGCACCGACCCCGACCACCCCCGCTTCTGGGGCCGCACCGGCGACATCGACCAGCGCAGCGTCGAGATGGCCGCCATCGGCCTGCTGCTCTCCCTCCTGCCGGAGCAGGGCTGGGACCCGCTCACGGCGCGGCAGAAGGACAACCTCGCCGGCTGGCTGGCCGGCATCCAGGGCCGCCGCATGCCGGCCAACAACTGGCTGTTCTTCACCGTCCTCGTGCAGGAGGGGCTGAAGGCGGTGGGCCGGGGCGGCCTCGTCGACGAGGCCCTGGAGGCCGCCTGCCTCGACCGGCTGAGCAATTGGTACCGCGGCGACGGGTGGTACGGCGACGGCGACGCCGGGGCGATCGACCACTACGGCGGCTTCGCCCTGCACTTCTACGGGCTGGCCTACGCCCGCTTCGCCCGCGACCCCGACCCGCGCCTGCGCGCCCTCTTCCTGGAGCGGGCGGCGGCCTTCGCCCTGCCCTTCGCCTACTGGTTCGCCGAGGACGGCGCCTGCCTCGCCCAGGGCCGCTCGCTGACCTACCGCTTCGCCACCGCCGCCTTCTGGGGCATGCTTCCCGTGGCCGGCCTGGAGCCGCTTCCCATGGGCCAGATCAAGGGCCTGTGGGCGCGCCAGATCCGCTGCTGGCGGGACAAGCCGATCTTCGCCGCGGACGGCGTGCTGGCGCGCGGCTACGCCTATCCCAACCTCTTGGTCTGCGAGGAGTACAACTCGCCGACCTCGCCCTACTGGGCGCTCAAGGCGTTCGCCCCGCTCCTCCTGCCCGCGGAGTCGCCGTTCTGGACCGCCGAGGAGGAGCCGGTGGCCTATCCCCGCCGCGTCCAGCCGATGCCGGCCTGCCCGGCCGTGGCGGAGCGCGTCGGCGGGCACGCCGTCGTCCACTACGCCGCCCCCGTCCACCGCAAGGTGCAGGCGGACAAGTACAACAAGTTCGCCTACTCCACCCGCTTCGGCATGGAGGTCAACGCCCTCCAGTACGCGGAGATGCTGAAGTTCGGCGACAACATCCTGGCCTTCAGCTTCGACGACGGGGCCAACTGGCAGATGCGCCAGCACAACGACGAGGCGTCGGTCGACGGCGAGCGGCTGCGCGCGGTCTGGCGCTCCGGCCTTCAGCGGGTCGAGACGACCATCGACGTGGTCGGCGAGGGGGTGTGCGTGCGCACCCACAGCTTCGTCCTGGACCGGCCGGCGCTCGTCGTCGACACCGGGTTCGCCGTCGACCGCTGGTACCGCGAGGCGGAGATCCTCGCCCCGGACCCGGCCGACCTGGGCGGGCCGCCGCGGGTCGGCGCCCGCGTCCTGGTGCGCGGCGCCAACGGCACCTCCGGCGTGCGCAGCCTGGACGGGCACGCCAAGGTGCCGCACTGCGCCAACCGCACCCACGCCAACGTCGTCACGGCGCGCTCGGCGGTTCCGTTCCTGCTCGTCGCCCTGCCGGCCGGCCGGCACCGTCTGGTCGACGCCTTCGGCGT
This sequence comes from Azospirillum sp. ST 5-10, assembly GCF_051225715.1. Lineage (NCBI taxonomy): Bacteria > Pseudomonadati > Pseudomonadota > Alphaproteobacteria > Rhodospirillales > Azospirillaceae > Azospirillum > Azospirillum sp. ST 5-10. The sequence continues at coordinate 188,476 of NZ_JBPJSP010000007.1, read as the reverse complement.
GTCGCCGGCCGACGACCCCGGCTTCGTCGACCGGTTCGCCCATGGCGGCCTGGAACGGCCCGCCTCCTGACCCGCTGAACCGCCTCCGGCACGGCCCGCCACCGGGCCCGTGCCCCGGGGCCGGCGCCGGCACGAAAAAACCCGCTCGGCCCAGGGGCCAGCGGGTTTTTCGTCGTTCCCCAATCGCTTGGGGCCCCAATCGCTTGGGGATGGTGCGGTCGAGAAGACTCGAACTTCCACGGCCTTTCGGCCACAGCGACCTCAACGCTGCGCGTCTACCAATTCCGCCACGACCGCAGGGCTGGTAGTCCTCCCGGAGCCCGTTTGGGCTTGCGTCCGGGTGGAGCGGGGGAATACCAGACTCTTCGCAGCGGATCAAGCCATGCAATCGCATCCTTGGGAAAAAAAGTGACGCCCTCCTGTCCCCCCCTCCCCGACGCCGGCCCGGCCCTGCCGGCCGACGCCGACGCCACCGCCGCCACCGCCGCCGCCATCGAGTGGCGGATCAGCGACGAGCCCGTCCCCTACCCCGAGGCGCTGGCCTTCATGGAGGAGCGGGTCGAGGCGATCCGCGCCGGCACGGCGCCCGAGACGGTGTGGCTGCTCGAGCACCCGCCCCTCTACACCGCCGGCACCAGCGCCCGCGACGAGGACCTGCTGGACCCCGACCGCTTCCCGGTCTTCCGCACCGGGCGCGGCGGCCAGTTCACCTACCACGGGCCGGGCCAGCGGGTGGCCTACGTCATGCTGGACCTGAAGCGGCGCGGCGGCGACGTCCGCGCCTTCGTCTGTGCGCTGGAGGAGTGGCTGATCCGCACGCTCGCCGCCTTCAACATCAAGGGGGAGCGGCGCGAGGGCCGGGTCGGCATCTGGGTCGACAAGGGGCCCTACGGCGGCCGCAAGGGCCAGGAGGACAAGATCGCCGCCATCGGCGTGCGGGTGCGCCGCTGGGTCACCTTCCACGGCGTCGCCCTGAACGTCGAGCCGGACCTCGGGCACTTCGCCGGCATCGTCCCCTGCGGCATCAGCCAGCACGGCGTCACCTCGATGGTGGCGCTCGGCCACCTGGTGACCATGCCCGAGGTCGATTCGGCGCTGATGGCGGCGTGGCGCGAGGTGTTCGAGGAATCGTAAACGGACCGGCAACCACCGCGATCTATCTTGTGTAACCGTTTCGTCCGGCACGCCGGGTCCCCTCGTGCGGCCGCGCTGGAGGCCTGTTCCATGCCCACCCCCCTCGCCAACGCCCGGGTTTTCGTCAAGATCCTGCTGCCCACCCTCTTCATCGCCGCGATCACCGCCGGCATCGTCGTCTACGGCCTGTCGACCCTGTCGACCCTGCACGGGCGCAACGCCCGCCTCATCGGCGAGGACGCCGCCCGCCTGGAGATGGCGCTGCGCCTGAACGGCGAGTTGAACGTCACCGCCATCGCCATCTCCAACGCCGTGCTCGCCAGCAAGGCGCAGGACGTCGCCACCATCCAAGGCCGCTACAAGCAGCGTTTCGCCAGCATGGTGGACTTCGCCGGCAAGATCCTCGACACCCGGCCGCCCCAGGAGATCGCCGCCCCGACGCGCGCCATCCAGGATCTCGCCGCCGCCTACGACCGCATCGCCCAGGACATCTTCGCCCTGGCCGCCGCCGGCCGGAAGGACGAGGCCTACACCACCATCATGCAGGGGCTGCGCGACACCCGCTTCAAGATCTCCGGCGAGGCCGACGCGCTGGTCGACGCCGCCACGACCCGAATGACCGCCGCCCAAGCGGAGGGCGAGGCGCTCTACGCCGCGGCGGCGCTGTGGCAGACCCTGCTGTCGGCGGTCGGCATCACGGTGGCGCTGGGCGCTCTGGTGTGGGTCGCCGGTGCGCAGGTGTCGCGCCCCTTGCGCCTGCTCGCCGCCGCCACCGAGCGGCTGGGGCGCGGCGATCTCGATGTGCCGCTGGAAGCCGTCGACGATGGCCGGAAGGACGAGATCGGCGTCCTCGCCCACGCCCTGCACACGTTCCGCGACAACGCCCGCGCCATGCGCCGGCTGGAGGAGGAGCGACGCCAGGACGACGCGCGCAAGGAGCAACGCCGTGCCGCCGTGGAGACCCTGTTGGCGGAGTTCGAGACCGCCGTGCGCGGCCGGCTCGAGGCGCTCGGCCGCTCGGCCCATGCCATGCAGGACACCGCCGCCGGCATGGACCGGACCGCCGAGGCGACCCGCCAGCGCTCCGCCGCCCTCACCGCCGCCAGCGGCGAGGCCTCCGCCAACGTGCAGGCCGTCGCCTCGGCCGCCGAGGAGCTGACCGCATCGATCGGCGAGATCGGCCGGCAAATCGCCGAGGCGAACCGCATCACGGGCGACGCCGTCCAGGAGGTGGGGCGGACCAATGCGACCGTGGAACAGTTGGCCGCCGCCGCGACCAAGATCGGCGAGGTCGCCCACCTCATCACCGAGATCGCCAGCCAGACCAACCTGCTGGCCTTGAACGCCACGATCGAGGCGGCGCGCGCCGGCGAGGCCGGCAAGGGCTTCGCCGTCGTCGCCTCCGAGGTCAAGAGCCTCGCCACCTCCACGGCCCGCGCCACCGAGGAGATCACGACGCAGATCGAGGGCATCCAGACCGCCAGCGGCCAGGCGGTCACGGCGATCCGCGGCATCGGCGGCACCGTGCAAACGATCAGCACGATCTCCGGCACCATCGCCGCTGCCGTCGAGGAGCAGGACGCCGCCACCCGCGAGATCGCCCGCAACACCCAGGAGGCGGCCCACGGCACGGGCCGCGTGTCGGCCAACGTGGGGGGAGTCGAGCAGGCCGCCCGCGACACCGAAACCGCCGCCGGCGCCGTCAAGTCGGCCGCCGCCGCCCTGTCGTCCGACGCGGACGCCCTGCGGGAGCAGATCGACCGCTTCCTCGGCAAGATCCGCGCGGCGTAGCCGGCGGCGGACGCCGGGCCGGGCGGGCCGCTCTCACGCGGCGATGCACCGGAACGCCAGCACCGCGTTGAGGCCGCCGAAGGCGAAGGAGTTGGACAGGGCGGCGCGCACCGCCGCCGGCCGGGCCTCGTTGGGCACGGCGTCCACCGGGCAGGCCGGGTCGGGTTCGGTGAAGTTGGCGGTGGGCGGCAGCAGGCCGCGGCGCATCGCCAGCACCGTCGCCACCGCCTCCAGCGCCCCGGCGGCGCCCAGCGCGTGGCCGAACATCGACTTGGAGGCCGACACCGGCGGCAGCGCCGCGCCGAAGACGTCGGCGAGCGCCGCCGCCTCGCAGGCGTCGTTGGCCGCCGTGCCGGTGCCGTGGGCGTTGACGTAGTCGACGTCCTGCGGCGCCAGGCCGGCGTCCGTCAGGGCCAGGCGCATGGCGCGCGCCGCCCCCGCGCGGTCGGGTGCGGTGATGTCGCGGGCGTCGGCCGACATGCCGGCCCCGGCCAGTTCGGCGAGCGGCTCGGCGCCGCGGGCGCGGGCGTGCGCGGCGGTCTCCAGGACCAGGACGGCCGCCCCCTCGCCCAGCACCATGCCGCTGCGGTCGCGGCTGAAGGGCCGGCAGGTGTCGGGGCTGACGATGCGCATGGCCTCCCAGCCCTTGAGCGCGCCGAAGCTCAGGCTCGCCTCGGCGCCGCCGGTCACCGCGACGTCGGCCAGCCCGGCGCGCAGCAGCTGCAGGGCCATGGCGATGGCATGGCCCGACGAGGCGCAGGCGCTGGCGGCGGTGAAGGCCGGCCCGGTCAGCCCGAACTCCATGGAGACGTGGGACACCGGGGCGCTGACCATCAGGCGCGGGATGGTGAAGGGGTGCAGGCGCGGCGCCTCCTCGCCGTAGAGGCGGCGGTAGCCGTCGTCGAGCGTGCCGATGCCGCCGACCCCGGTGCCCAGCACGGTGGCGGTGCGGGCGCCCAGCGCCGGATCGAAGGCGAGGCCGGCCATCGCCACCGCCTCGCGGGCGGCCACCACGGCGAACTGGGCGACGCGGTCGAGCAGGCCGAGCCGGCGCGCCTCGAAATGGGCCTCGGGCACGAAGCCGCGCACCTCGGCGGCGACCTTCACCGCCAGGCGCTCGGTGGGGACCAGGGTCAGCGGGCCGATGGCGCTGCGGCCGGCGAACAGCGATTCGGCGAAGGCCGGCACGCCGAGGCCGGTCGGGGCGACGACGCCGAGGCCGGTGACCACCACCGGCGCGGCGTGGCAGGCGGCCACGGCGCTCAGGCGGCGCCGCGCTCGGCGACCACGCCCTGGACGGCGCGGACGATGTCGCCCACCGTCTGGAACTCGGTGCGGGCGTCGTTGGCGTTGAAGGGGATCTCCACCCGGAAGCGGTCCTCCAGGGCGAAGACGATCTCGATCACGTCCAGCGACGCGATGGCGAGGTCGGCGAGCTTGGCGTCGGGCGCCAGCTTGGCGCGCTCCACCTGGCCCTTCTCGGCGATGATGGCGAGGACGTCGTTCTCGACTGCGTTCATTCCCCGGTCTCCGGCGTCGGTCCGCCGGAAACGTTAGCGCGTCGCTCCACCGCCGCGAGACGGCTCTTCAGGTCTGCCACTTCCGAGAAGAGACGCTTCAAACGGCCTAGGCTCTTCAACTGGGAGAATGCCTGGGCACGCGGCATCGCCGGGATGCCCATGTAGACCGACTTGGGCGCGATGTCGGTGCCGACGCCGGAATAGGCGGCGATGACGCTGTCGGAGCCGATGGTGACGTGGTCGGCCACGCCGACCTTGCCGGCCATCACCACGCGGTCGCCCACCACCACCGAGCCGGCGATGCCGACCTGGCCGCACAGCATGCAGTTGCTGCCGACCTGCACGTTGTGGCCGATCTGCACGAGGTTGTCGATCTTGGTGCCGTTGCCGATGCGGGTCGCCGTGACGGTGCCGCGGTCGATGCAGGCGCCGGCGCCGATCTCCACGTCGTCGCCGACGATCACCGTGCCGATGGAGTTGACGCGGCGGATCAGCACGTTGGTCGCCCCCACCTTGCCGGTGGTCTTGGCGGTCTCGACGCTGCCCGGCTCCGGCGTCACGAAGCTGAAGCCGTCGTTGCCGACGGCGGCGTTGGGCTGGACGATGCAGCGCTCGCCCAGCACCACCCGCTCGCCGATCCGCGCGCCGGCGTGCAGCAGCCCGTCGCGGCCGATGCGCGCCTCGGCGCCGACGGTGACGTGCGGCATCAGGATGGTGCGGTCGCCGACCACCGCCTTCGGTCCGACATAGACGAAGGGACCGACCGAGACGCCCTCGCCCAGCACCGCGTCGGCCGCGACGCAGGCCGAAGGGTGGACGCCCGGAGCGGCGTGCACCGGGCGCTCGAAGAGGTCGAGCAGGCCGGCCATGGCGTAGCGCGGCCGGCCGACGACGATCCAGCCGGCCAGCCCGTCGGGCACCGCCGCCCCGTCGGCGACGACGGCGGCGCGGGCCCGCGTGCCGGCGAGCAGCGCCAGCAGATCCTTGTCCATGGCGAGCGCCAGGTCGCCCGCCCCTTCGGCCTCGGCGGGATGGACGGCGCGGACGATCTCGATGGACCCGTCGCCCTCAAGGCGGGCGTCGAGGGCGGCGGCGATCTCGGACAGCTTCATGGCGCTCAACGGAAGTCTGGAAACGGTCGGGACGGACCCTACCATGGCCGGCCGCGGGCGATCCAGACGTGGGGGATGCCGTGGGCACCGGATCAGCCCGCGGCCAGGCGGGCCAGCAGGTGGTCCGCCCGTTCCTCGACCCGCACCTTGGGCAGGACGCAGACCTCGTAGTCCAGCACGGCGTAGGCCGCCAGGAGCCGGTCGTACTCGTCGACCGCCGCGGCGAAGCCGTGCCGCCGCTCCGCGTCGTTCCGCCAGATCTCGGGCCAGGGCGGCGTCAGGAAGACCCGCCGGTGGTAGCGGTGGCGGCGGCCCAGCGTCTCCAGGGCCGGCTCGCCCGTGCAGTGCTGGAGGGCCGCGGCGGCGTCGACGACGCCGCGGTCGAAGAAGACCCGGCCGCCGTGCGCCGCCGCCGACACCCGGTCGTCCAGCGCCAGGGCGATGGCGCGGCGGGCGAACGCGGCCATGTCCACCCAGGGCAGGGCGCTCCCGCCCCTGCCCGCCTCGTCGGCGACGATCCGCCGCCCCGGCTCCTCGACGACCGGGAAGCCGCGGCGGGCCAGCGCGGCGAGCAGCGTCGACTTGCCGCCGCCCGAGCAGCCGGAGACGACCACGAATCGCTCCATCCCTATCCCTCACCCCGCTTGCGCGTCTGTCGGGCCGGCCGCCCTCACTCCCCCGTCTGCAGCAGGGCGCCGCGGCTGCGGGCGTTGCGGAACGACCACAGGAAGGCGGCCGCGCCGAGGGCGAGGAAGGCGAGGTTGAGCGCCGCCGCCGCCGCCATGTGGCCCCACGCCACGCCGCCGGCGAAGACCACCGCGCGCATCCCCTCGAAGACGTGGGTGGACGGCAGGCACAGCGCGAGCGGCTGCAGCCAGCCCGGCAGGACGGTCACGGGATAGTAGACGGCGCTGACCGGGGCCAGGACGAACACGACGATCCACGCCAGCCCCTCCGCCCCCATGCCGTGGCGCAGGATCAGCGCCATGATGAAGAGGCCCAGGGACCAGCCGAAGACCAGCAGGTTGGCGAAGAACAGGGCCAGCGGCAGGCCGAGGCCGAACACCGAGTAGCCGAAGAAGGGGATCGCCAGCAGCGCCGCCGGCAGGACGCCGATCACCGTGCGGATCAGGCTCATCGCCGTCAGCGACGCCACCCACTCCCAGGGGCGCAGCGGGCTGACGAAGAGGTGGCCGAGGTTGCGCGACCACATCTCCTCCAGGAAGGAGATCGACACGCCGAGCTGGCCGCGGAACAGCACGTCCCACAGCAGCACGGCGGCGACCAGCACCCCGGCCCCTTGGGCGAACCACGCGCTCTGCTGGGCCATGAACTGGTTGATGTAGCCCCACATCACCATCTGCACCGTCGGCCAGTAGGCGAGCTCGAGCAGGCGCGGCCAGGAGCCGCGCAGCACGAACCAGTAGCGCAGCACCATGGCGCCGATGCGGCGGGCCGGGGACGCGCCGGTCATGCGCATCACTCCGCCGCCTCGTTGCGGCGGTCGCGGGCGATGTCCAGGAACACCTCCTCCAGCGTGTCGCGTCCGTAGCGGGCCAGCAGGGCCTCCGGCGCGCCGCGGTCGACGATCTGGCCGGCGCGCATCACCAGCACCTCGTCGCACAGCCGCTCGACCTCCTGCATGTTGTGCGAGGCCAGCAGGATCGCCGCCCCGGCCTCCCGGCGGTAGCGCTCCAGATAGGTGCGGATCCAGTCGGCGGTGTCGGGGTCGAGCGAGGCCGTCGGCTCGTCCAGCAGCAGCACGTCGGGCCGGTTCAGGAGCGCCTTGGCCAGCGCCACCCGCGTCTTCTGCCCGGCCGACAGGCTGCCGGCCGGACGGTCGAGGAAGGCCGCGACGTCGAGATGCTCGGCCAGCTCCGCCACCCGCCGGCGCACCTCCGGCAGGCCGTAGAGGTGGGCGTAGACGGTGAGGTTCTCGCGCACGGTCAGCCGGTGCGGCAAATCGACGTAGGGCGAGGAGAAGTTCATCCGCCCCAGCACCGCGTAGCGGTCGCGCGCCATGTCGACGCCCAGCACGGCGACGCGGCCGGCGGTGGGCAGCAGCAGGCCGAGCAGCATGGAGATGGTGGTGGTCTTGCCCGCCCCGTTGCCGCCGAGCAGGCCGACCACGGCGCCCCGCGGCACCGTGAAATCGATGCCGCCGGCCGGCCCGCCGACCGCGGTGACGGCGCCGAATCGCTTGGTCAGCCCCTCGGCCGTGATGGCATAATCGCTCATGGCGCCTCTATATGGCCGCCCGTTCGAGGATCGTCCACGCCCATGTCCTTCGCCGCCACCACCGATTCACCCCCCCCTGCGTCGTCCGACACGTCCTTCACCCCGACCATGTGGTCGGCGCGCGACGGGCGGATCACCCTGCGCACCCTGATCCTGATCCGCTGGATCGCCGTGCTGGGGCAGCTCACCACGGTGCTCGTGGTGCAGTTCGGCCTGGGCTTCGACCTGCCGGTCGGCCCGGTGCTGGCCGCCATCGGCGCCTCGGTCCTGCTCAACCTCGTGGCGATGGCCCAGCGCGGCGGCCGGCTGCGCCTGGCCGACCGCGACGCCGCCCTCTACCTCGCCTACGACATGCTGCAGCTGTCGCTGCTGCTGTACCTCACCGGCGGCCTCTCCAACCCCTTCGCCATCCTCATCCTGGCGCCGATGACGGTGGCGGCGGCGATCCTGTCGCGCTACTCGGTCGTGCTGCTCACCGGCCTCAGCCTCGCCTGCCTGACCGTGCTGGCGCTCTGGCAGTTCCCGCTGCCCTGGCCCGAGGCGCTGCCGGCGGTGGTGCCGCTCTACGCCTTCGGGATCTGGCTGTCCCTGTCGGTGTCGTCGGTCTTCATCGCCGCCTACGTGTTCCGCGTCGCCGAGGAGGCCCGGCGCTTCGCCGACGCCCTGTCGGCCACCCAGGTCGCGCTCGCGCGCGAGCAGCGGCTGGGCGCGCTGGGCGCCCTGGCGGCGGCGGCGGCGCACGAGCTCGGCTCGCCGCTGGGCACCATCGCCGTGGTCGCCAAGGAGCTGCTGCACGACCTGCCGCCCGACAGCCCCTTCGCCGAGGACGTGACGCTCCTGCAGAGCCAGGTGATGCGCTGCCGCGAGATCCTCGCCGACCTCGCCCGCAAGCCGGAGGCCGACGGCGGCGACCCGTTCGAACGCGTGCCCCTGTCGGCGCTGATCGAGGCGGCGGCGGCGCCCCACGCCGTCGGCGGCATCGCCCTGGAGGTGGAGCGCCAGGGCGATCCGGACGTCGACGAGCCGATCGTCCGCCGCAGCCCGGAGATCCTGCACGGCCTCGGCAACTTCGTGCAGAACGCCTACCAGTTCGCCGAACGCCGGGTGACGGTGGCGGCGTCGTGGGATTCCGACGCCGCCATGATCTCGATCATGGACGACGGGCCCGGATTCCCGCCGACTGTGCTCAGCCGCATCGGCGAGCCCTACATCTCGACGCGCGGCGATCGCGGCGGTGGTCACATGGGGCTGGGCATCTTCATCGCGCAGACCCTCCTGGAGAAGACCGGCGCGAATGTTGGGTATAGCAACAATCGTAGCGGTGGCGCACGCGTCGTCGTACGCTGGCCGCGCGCTCTCCTGGAACCGAAGGACTAGGGATGGACAGGACGATGGTCACGGATGAGAGTCCCGCGGTCGAGACCGCGAATCTGACGTTTACCGGGGACGTGACCCGCAGTCTGCTGATCGTCGACGACGACGCGCCGTTCCGCGTTCGCCTGGCGCGTGCCATGGAGAAGCGCGGCTTCAACGTGGTCGCGGTCGACAGCGTGCAGCTCGGCGTCGAGGTGGCGCAGGAATCGGCGCCCGCCTTCGCCGTGGTCGATCTGCGGCTGGCCGACGGCAGCGGCCTGGACGTGGTGAAATGCCTGCGCGACGCCCGCCCCGACGCCCGGATCGTCATGCTGACGGGCTACGGCAACATCGCCACGGCGGTGGCCGCGGTGAAGGCCGGCGCGGTCGACTACCTGCCCAAGCCCGCCGACGCCGACGCCGTGGAATCGGCGCTGCTGGCCGACGGCCGGACGCTGCCGGAGCCGCCGGACAACCCGATGTCGGCCGATCGCGTGCGCTGGGAGCACATCCAGCGCGTCTTCGAGCAGTGCGACCGCAACGTGTCGGAGACGGCACGCCGCCTGAAGATGCACCGCCGCACCCTGCAGCGCATCCTCAACAAGCACGCGCCGCGCGGCTGAGGGCCCGGGCATCGCGACGCCCATCGCGCGGCACCGGGACGGTCCCCTTGTGGACGGGGACGGGGGCTCCCTTCCCCGCCCGGGGCGGGGAAGGGCCGCGATTCACGCCGTCTTGTCGCGCGACGCCGAGCAGGTCTTGACGCCGAGCAGGGTGTAGGCTGGGCAATAGCCGATCACCGCCGTCAGCAGCGGCACGAGGCCGATCCAACCCCAGGGGGTCTGCGGCCCGACGAAGACCAGGGCGATGAGAATGAGGCCGACGATGGCGCGCAGGGCGCGGTCGACGCCGCCGACGTTCGTGGGCATGGGACGCTCCTCTTCCGCTTCGGTTTGGTTGACGAGCGCCCAGTGTGCGCCGATGCCCGCACGCCGTCTGTGACCTAGTCACGGTGGTGGGCCGGCCCGGCCAGCCGTTCCAGCGCGGCGGCGTCGCGCACGGCGACGCGGCCGCGGGTCAGGCCGACCAGGCCGCGCCGCTCGAACTCCTTGAGCTGGCGGCTCACCACCTCGCGCGCGGTGCCCAGCTCGACCGCCAGCGCCTGGTGGGTGGTGTCGAGCCCGCCGCCGCCGTCGCGGTGGTCGAGCAGGAAGCGGGCGAGGCGCAGGTCGATGCGGCCGAACGCCACCTCCTCCACCAGCATCATCAGCCCCGTCAGCCGGGTGCCGAAGGACGTGAAGACGACGTCGCGGAACACCGCGGAGCACGCCAGCATGGCGTGGAACAGCGCGGCTTCCAGCGCCACCGCGGTGACCGCGGTCTCGGCGATCCCCTCGGCGCCGTAGTCGGTCCGCGCCATCAGACAGGCGGTGGTGAGGATGCAGGTCTCGCCGCGCTGGACGCGGTAGAGCACGATCTCGCGCCCCGACTCGCCGACCATCTGCACGCGCACCGAACCGTCGACGACCATCAGGTAGCTGCGGCACAGGCTGCCGGGGGTGAACACCACGGCGCCGCGGGGCAGCCGGACCGTCCGGGCGCCGCCCCGCAGCCGCGCCAGCGCGTCCGGCTCCAGGGTCGTCAGAGCGGGAAACGCATCCAGCCACTCCGCACCGTCCTGCGCCATGCCACCGCACTCCGCCCCACGCCCCTTGCCGTCCGTTCCCCTGCGACGCCACCGCCGGCGGGAGGCGCCGCCGGCGCACGACGAAACGGCGCCGCTTCCCGTTGACTCGGTGGGCGCCTGTCTCTATACAGCGGGGCTCGTTTTGTCCCGTGTTCGATCTGACGGAGTAGAGTGTCGTGAAACGCACGTTCCAGCCCAGCAAAATCGTGCGCAAGCGTCGGCATGGCTTCCGCGCCCGCATGGCTACGGTCGGCGGCCGCAAGGTGCTGTCCCGCCGCCGCGCCAAGGGCCGCAAGGTCCTGAGCGCCTGAGGATGCCATGACGGCGCCGGACCGTGCGGTCGGGCGCCTGAAGCGGCGGCCGGAGTTCCTGGCCGTGGCCGGAACGCGCCGCAAGCACGTCGCTCCCGGCCTGATCCTGCAGGTGCGCCGACATGATGACCGGCAGCGGCCCGCCTCCGGCGAGCCGCCGCTGCGCGTTGGCCTGACGGCGAGCCGCAAGGTCGGCAACGCCGTCGTGCGCAACCGTGCCCGCCGCCGCCTGCGCGAGGCGGCACGCCAGATTCTGCCCGTCCACGCGGCACCCGGCCACGACTTCGTGCTGGTGGCCCGGCGCGAGACCGCCACCCGGCCCTGGCCGGACCTCATCGGCGACCTGCGCGCCGCGCTCAAGCGCCTCGGCCTGTGGCGCGAGACGACGCCGGAGGAAGCGCAGCCATGACGCCGCCCACCGGCTCCCGTGCGGACCGGCCCAGCTTGAACCGGCCCCGCCCGAATCGGATGAGTCCGCTGGCCCATGGGCTGCGGGCGCTGGTCGTCCTCTACCAGTGGACCCTGTCCCCGTTCATCGGACAGAGCTGCCGATTCCTACCGACCTGTTCCAACTACGCGCTCGACGCGCTATCTAAGCACGGCGCGATCCGCGGCGGCTGGCTGACGGTGCGGCGGCTCGCGCGCTGTCACCCGTGGGGCGGTTCGGGCTACGACCCGGTGCCGGAGGCGGGCGACGCCCACGGACACGGCCGCTGCGCCCACGACCGCCCGACCGGCGGCGCGTGCGGAGCGGCGCATCACCACCACTAGGCCGGCAGCGCGACGCCGGCGCGCCCCAGGGCGGCCCACTGACGGAAGGCCCGACGGACACACTCGGGGAACCATGACCGACCAACGCAACCTCCTCCTCGCGATCGTGCTGTCGATCGCCATCCTGCTGGGCTTCCAATTCCTCTACGAGGCGCCGAAGGTCCAGCAGCGTCAGGCCGAACTGGCGCAGCAGCAGACGACGACGCAGACCGAGCAGCCGGCCGGGGTGCCCTCGGCCCCGGGGACGGCGCCCGGGGCGCCGCGCGACCGGGCGCAGCTGATCGCCGAGCAGTTCGCCGAGGGCCAGCGCGCGCGCATCAACACGCCGTCGCTGCACGGGTCGGTGAACCTGGTGGGTGGGCGGATCGACGACCTCACCCTCGCCGACTACCACGTCACGCCCGACCCGGCGAGCCCGGAGATCGTGCTGCTGTCGCCGCTCGGCGCCAACGACGCCTATTTCGCCGAGTTCGGCTGGGTGCCCGCCGACCGCTCGGTGCCGACCCCCGCCCCGGACACCCGCTGGACGGTCCAGGGGCAGCCGACCTTGACCCCCGACAGCCCGCTGACCCTGACCTGGGACAACGGGCAGGGCCTGGTGTTCGAGCGCACCATCGCCGTGGACAAGGAATACATGTTCACGGTGACGCAGCGCGTGCGCAACACCACCGACCAGCCGGCGCGCCTGCTGCCCTACGCGCTGGCGTCGCGCCACGGCACGCCGCACACGTCGGGCTACTACATCCTCCACGAAGGCCCGCTCGGCGTCTTCGACGGCAGCCTCACCGAGGTCGACTACGGCGACCTGAAGTCGGAAGGCAAGACGATCACCAAGCAGACCACCGGCGGCTGGATCGGCATCACCGACAAGTACTGGCTGGTGACGCTGGTGCCGGGCAAGGAACAGCAGGTGACGGCGCGCTTCCTCTACAACCAGCGCGGCAGCGAGGACCGCTACCAGGTCGACCTGATGGGCGGCACGGTCGAGGTCGCGCCCGGCACCACCGTCGAGGACACCACCCGGCTGTTCGCCGGCGCCAAGGAGGTGAAGCTCCTGGACGCCTACGCCGAGCAGTACGGCATCACCAACTTCGACCTCGCGGTCGACTTCGGCTGGTTCTACTTCCTGACCAAGCCGTTCTTCTACGCGCTGGACTTCCTGGCGGGGACGATCGGCAACTTCGGCGTGGCCATCCTCGTCTTCACCGTCTGCGTCAAGCTGCTGTTCTTCCCGCTGGCCAACAAGTCCTACCATGCGATGGCCCGCATGAAGAAGCTGCAGCCGAAGATGCAGGAGCTGCGCGAGAAGTTCGACGACGACAAGGCCCGCCTGAACCAGGAGATGATGGCGCTGTACAAGCGCGAGAAGGTCAACCCGATGGCGGGCTGCCTGCCGATCCTGATCCAGATCCCGGTGTTCTTCGCGCTCTACAAGGTGCTCTTCGTCACCATCGAGATGCGGCACGCGCCGTTCTTCGGCTGGATCCACGACCTGTCGGCGCCCGACCCGACCACCATCTTCAACCTGTTCGGCCTGATCCCGTGGGACCCGCCGCACATGCTGATGCTGGGCGCCTGGCCGCTCATCATGGGCGTCACCATGTGGCTGCAGCAGAGGATGAACCCGGCGCCGCCCGACCCGGTGCAGCAGAAGGTGTTCGCCTTCCTGCCCATCGTCTTCACCTTCATGCTCGCCAGCTTCCCCGCCGGCCTGGTCATCTACTGGGCCTGGAACAACCTGCTCTCGGTCGCCCAGCAGTGGGTGATCATGCGTCAGGACGGCGTGAAGCTGACCTGACCGAGATTCCCTCCCCCGGCCCCGCGCCGGGGGAGGACGTCCGCGCGGAGCGCCATCATGACCCAACCGCCCACCCTGACCGGCGGCCTCGACGCGGCCGAGCTCGAAGCGGGGCGGCTGCTGTTCGCCCAGCCCTGCGACTTCGTGTGGGGCGCCGCCGTCGTCGACCAGTTGCCGGAGGCGACCCTGCCGGAGGTCGCCTTCGCCGGCCGCTCCAACGTCGGCAAGTCGAGCCTGATCAACGCGCTCACCGGCCGCAAGACGCTCGCCCGCACCTCCAACACGCCGGGGCGGACGCAGCAGCTCAACTTCTTCAACCTCGGCGGCCGGCTGCAGCTGGTCGACATGCCGGGCTACGGCTACGCCAAGGAATCCAAGGAGAAGGTGGCGGCGTGGACCGATCTGGTCCGGCGCTTCCTGCGCGGCCGGGTGACGCTGCGCCGGGCCTGCGTGCTGATCGACGCCCGCCACGGGCTGAAGCCCAACGACAGCGAGATCATGACCATGCTCGACCAGGCGGCGGTGCCCTACCAGGTGGTGCTGACCAAGGCCGACAAGGTGAAGCCGGCGGCGCTCGCGGCGGTCCAGGCCCGCACCCTGGCCGACCTCAAGAAGCACCCCGCAGCCTTCCCCGAGGTGCATCCCACCAGCTCCGAGACCGGCGCCGGCATCGCCGAGCTGCGGGCCGCCCTGGCCCGGCTGGCCGAGCGCTGAACCGGGCCACAGGGACCGCCGATCCGGGCAAACGCGCTCAGTCCGGCGGCAGGTTCTTCTCGCCCGGCAGCAGCGGCGCCCGCGGCTTGCCCGACTCCTCCCGGATCTTCTTGTTGGCCTCCTCGACCTCGCGGCGGTCGGGGGAATCGTACAGCTTCTCGGCCTCTTCGGCGGTCTTGCGCCCGGTCATGTCCGGTGGCCTCGCTCTGGTTGCTCCTGCCCTGCGGGAACCGCGGCGGCGGTGCGACGGTTCCCCGGACGGCCCCGATCCGGCGCGAAAAATGCCAGCCCGGCGGCCGAAAGCCCCCTAGGCAGGGGGACACGCTTCCGTTAAGAGTCCGAGGACATGTCCACCCCGACGATTGGCGCGCCCCCACCGATGACCGACCGTGAAGAGTGGCTGGCGAAAGCCCGCACCTTGTCCGAAGCGCTCCCCTACATGCGCCGCTACGCCGGGCGCACCTTCGTCATCAAGTACGGCGGCCACGCGATGGGCGACGACCGGCTGGCGGAGATGTTCGCCCGCGACATCGTGCTGCTGAAGCAGGTCGGCATCAATCCGGTGGTGGTGCACGGTGGCGGTCCGCAGATCGGACAGATGCTGGAGCGCCTCAAGATCAAGAGCTCCTTCATCGACGGCCTGCGCGTCACCGACAAGGAGACGGTGGAGGTGGTCGAGATGGTGCTCGCCGGCTCCATCAACAAGCAGATCGTCTCGGCCATCAACCAGGCCGGCGGCCGCGCCGTCGGCCTGTCGGGCAAGGACGGCCAGCTGCTGATCGCCCGCAAGGTGCGCCGCACCCAGCGCGACCCCGACAGCAACATCGAGAGGGTGCTCGACCTCGGCTTCGTCGGCGAGCCGTACCAGGTCAACCCGGCGATCCTCGAAAGCCTGGCCGACGCCGACATCATCCCCGTCATCGCCCCGGTCGGCGTCGACCGCCAGGGCGAGACCTACAACATCAACGCCGACACCGCCGCCGGCGCCGTCGCCGCGGCGCTGGGGGCGACGCGCTTCTTCCTGCTGACCGACGTCGCCGGCGTGCTCGACAAGTCGAAGACCCTGATCCCGCGCCTGACCCTGGAGGAGGCGCGGCGCTGCATCGCCGACGGCACCGCGTCGGGCGGCATGATCCCGAAGATCGAGACCTGCATCGACGCCGTCGAGCAGGGCGTCGACGCCGCCGTCGTCCTCGACGGCCGGGTGCCGCACGCGCTGCTGCTGGAGATCTTCACCGAGGGCGGCGCCGGCACCCTGATCGGCCGGGAGTGACGGCGAGGGGGCGCCGATGAACGACCTGCGCAAGGACCTGCTGCGGCGGATGGCGGAGATCCGTCGCGGCCTCGACCCCAAGCTCCTCGACCGGGCGCGGCTCGCCGCCTTCGGCAAGGTGCCGTTCGACCGCGACACCGCCCGCGCCGCCGTCGCCCGCTTCCTCGACGGGCGCGACGACGACGGGGAGTTCCGCCGGCGGCTGGAGGACGCGCTGCGCCACGAGGGGGCCTCGCCCGATCTCGTGCCCCGGGAGGGCGCCGGCGACGCCCGCCGTCCCGAGCGCGCCGATGGCGACCGTGCGCACCCGCTGAAGCCGCGGCGCATCGGCCGCATCGCCTGACCCCCGAGCGGACGCCCCCGCCATGCTGCACGTCTTCGTCAACGACGACGGCACGCTGCGCTGGGCCAAGGGCGCCGAGACCGCGTCCGGCCCGCTGCCCGAGGCCGCGGTGTGGATCGACCTGCTCGACCCGACGCCCGAGGAGATCGCCCGCGTCGAGGCGCTGACCGGCCGCCGCCTGCCGACCCGCGAGCAGATGGCCGAGATCGAGGAGTCCAGCCGCCTGCGCCTGGTGGCGGGGGCGCTGCACGCGACCGTCCTGACGCTGGTGTGGACCGACACCGACACGCCGCGCCTGACCCCGGTCGGCTTCGTGCTGACCCCCGGCCGGGTGGTGACCCTGCACCACGTCGATCCCCAGACCTTCCTGACCGTGCGCCGCCGCGCCGCCCACCGCGGCCTTCCCGGCGGCACCGCGGCTTCGGTGCTGGCGGCGCTGATCGACGGGACGCTGGAACGCACCGCCGGCGTCCTGCGCCGCACCGCCGGCGAGCTCGACGCCGCCGGCGACGGCACCCTGGGCGGCGACGCCGGCGACGCGCTCAAGCGCGCCGGCCAGGCCGGCCACCTCTTCGCCAAGGCGCACGAGAGCCTGGCGTCCATGGTCCGCGTGCTCGACGCCCTGGCGCGCGGCGAGGGGCCGGTCGGCAAGAAGACGCGGCGCTGGGCGCGCGGCGCGCTGATGGACGCCCGCGGCCTCGACGAGTACGCCCAGTTCCTCTCCGGCAAGGTGAAGCTGCGGCTCGACACCACCCTGGGGCGGATCGGCGCCCAGCAGAACGAGATCGTCAAGATCGTCAGCGTCGCCTCGGCGGCGCTCTTCCCGCCGACCCTGGTCGCCAGCATCTACGGCATGAACTTCGCCGCCATCCCGGGCGAGGACACGCCGTGGGGCTACCCCCTGGCGCTGGCCACCATGGTGCTGTCGGCGGTCGCCTCGCTCTGGTTCTTCCGCTGGAAACGCTGGCTGTAGGCGGGCCGCGGGGCCTCCGTCACGCCACCCAGCCGAGGGCCAGCGCGACGGCCCAGCCCAGCACCACGGCGCTGACGGTGAAGGACATCGCCATGCCCGGCGCGCGGGCGTAGGGATGGACGTGGTAGCCGGCCCAGAACAGCAGGCGCCCGGCCACGAACAGCGCCACGAAGAGGGCGGGCAGGCCCAGCCGGTCGGCGGGCATCGTCGCCGCCAGCGCCCACAGCCCCGGCAGGAAGACGGAGGTCTGCTCGACGCTGTTCGTCAGCGTCCGCTGTGCCACCCGGTAGGAGCGGCTCTCCGGGTCGTCGATCGGGTTGAGGGCGAGGTGCCGTCCGCGCGCCGCCATGACGCCGACGGCCATGGCGAACAGCACCGCGGCGGGCCACAGGGACAGGCGCGCCGCCAGCGCCAGCCGGTCCGCCTCGGCGGGGGGTGGGAACAGCGGGGCCAGGACCGCCAGCAGGGCGAGGGTGACCGCGACGGCCCCGAGGTTGACCGCGGCGGCGACCGGCAGCACGCGACGGTCCGCGGCCATGGCCTCAGCCCAGCCCCTTCTGGCCCATCTCCAGGAACTTCTCGCGCCGGGCGGCGCGCAGGGCGGCGCCGTCCAGCCCGTCGACCTCGCGCAGCGACTCCTCGATGGCGTCGCCCAGCGCCTGGAACGTTTCCGCCGGCGCGCGGTGGGCGCCGCCGATCGGCTCGTTGACGATGCGGTCGATGACGCCCAGTTCCTTGAGGTCCTGGCCGGTCAGGCGCAAGGCGATCGCCGCCTCCCCCGCCATGTCGGAGCTGCGCCACAGGATCGACGCGCAGCCCTCCGGCGAGATCACGGAGTAGATCGCGTGCTCGAGCATCAGCACGCGGTCGGCGGCGGCGATGGCGATGGCGCCGCCCGAGCCGCCCTCGCCGATGACCGTGGCGACCATCGGCACCGTCAGCCGCAGGCACGACTCGATGCTCTTGGCGATGGCCTCGGCCTGGCCGCGCTCCTCGGCGCCGACGCCGGGATAGGCGCCGGCGGTGTCGACCAGGGTGACCACCGGCAGGCCGAAGCGGTCGGCCAGCTGCATCAGGCGCTGCGCCTTGCGGTAGCCCTCCGGCTTCGCCATGCCGAAATTGTGCCGCACGCGCGACTCGGTGTCGTTGCCCTTCTCCTGGCCGATCACCACCACCGACCGGCCGCGGAAGCGGCCGAGGCCGCCGACCACCGCCTGATCCTCGGCGAAGTGCCGGTCGCCGGCCAGCGGCGTGAAGTCGTCGATCAGCGCGCGCACGTAGTCCAGGCAGTGCGGCCGGTTGGGGTGGCGGGCCACCTGGACCTTCTGCGCCGGGGTGAGCTTGGCGTAGGTCTGCCGCAGCAGCTTGTCGACCTTCGCCTCCAGCTTGCTCACCTCGTCGGCGATGTTGATGTCGCCGGCGTCGGTGAGATGACGCAGCTCCTCGATCTTGCCTTCCAGTTCGGCAATCGGCTTTTCGAATTCCAGGAACGTCTGCATGGCCTAGGAAACGGAAACGGATGGGACGGGCTCGGGCGGGGACCGGGCTTGGTAGCACGCTCGATCCGACAGCGCCATAGGGAAGGACGCCGCAAACCGCGGCTTTCCGGGGAGCGGACGGCCGCGACGCCGCCGTCAGTTGCGCGCCGCCGCGGCGATCACGAGATCATGGAGCGCCAGCCAGGCGGCGCGGACCTCGGGGGTGAACTCGGGCCCGAGATTGTTCTTCAGGGTCCACAGCAGGGCCTCGGCGACGGCGGCCGACGGCGTGCCCAGCACGTCGCCCGCGGGGTCGCGCAGCAGCGCGGCGGCGGCGGCACCGGGATCCGACAGGTGGCGGATCGCCGCGGCGAGGCTGCGCATGACGCCCCGCCCCTGTTCGTCGAGATCGCCGTCGAGCCGGCGGCGCAAGGTCGGGTCGATCGCGAACAGGTGCTCGCAGAACTGCACGCCGGCCAGCGCGTTGAAGGCCGTCATCTTGTCGAAGCTGCGGCGGACCGCGTCCATCTGCTGCGGCGTCATGCCCGCCCCTATCCGTTCCCTCCGGCCCACCCGGGTTCGCCCCGGCGCGGTTTGCCACACTTGGCCGGAGCAATCGTCGGCGCGCAAGGGAGCATGTGGATGAGCGGTGCCGACGCGCCGGTCCCGCGCTTGTCATTGCGACCCATTCTCAGACTGTGCCAGTATTCCCGCTCCCCCGTAGGGCCATTCATCCGGAACCGCCGCGTTGACCTCCGACACCTTCCACGCCGCCCCGACGACCCCCGCCCTGAAGGCCGCCGCCCCGACCCGCCGTCGCCTGCCCAACGCCTGGACGGCGGCGACCCTGCTGATCGCCCTGCTCGTCGCCCTGCCCGTGCTGGTGGTGGCGAGCCGCGTCCTCCTGCCGAGCGGCGGCGTCTGGCAGCATCTGGCCGAGACGGTGCTGTGGGAGTACGTGACCAACACGGTCCGCCTGGTGGCCGGCGTCGGCGTCGGCACGCTGGTCATCGGCGTCGGCACGGCGTGGCTGGTCACCATGTGCCGGTTTCCCGGCAGCCGCACCCTGGAATGGGCGCTGCTGCTGCCCATGGCGGTGCCGGCCTACGTCATGGCCTACACCTACACCGACCTGCTGCAGTACGTCGGCCCCGTGCAGACGGCGCTGCGCGACGCCTTCGGCTGGACCCGGCGGGACTACTGGTTCCCCGACATCCGCACGGTGGAGGGGGCGGCGACGATGATGACGCTGGTCCTCTACCCCTACGTCTATCTGCTGTCGCGGGCCGCCTTCCTGGAGCAGTCGGTGTGCGTGCTGGAGGTCAGCCGCACGCTCGGCCGCGGGCCGTGGCGCAGCTTCTTCTCGGTGGCGCTGCCGCTGGCCCGTCCCTCCATCGTCGCCGGGCTGGCGCTGGTGCTGATGGAGGTGCTGGCCGATTTCGGCACGGTCCAGTACTTCGCGGTCAACACCTTCACCACCGGCATCTACCGCACCTGGTTTGCCATGGGCAACCCGGTGGCCGCGGCCCAGCTCGCCGCCACCCTGATGCTGTTCGTGCTGGCGCTGATCCTGCTGGAGCGCTGGTCGCGCCGCCAAGCCCGCTACCATCACACCACCACCCGCTACCGCAACCTGCCGCGCCGCCGCCTCGCCGGCTGGCGCGGCGGGCTGGCGCTGGCCGCCTGCGGGCTGCCGCTGCTGCTGGGCTTCGTGGTGCCGGCGGGGGTGCTGCTGCACATGGCCGTCACCGTCGGCGACGACCGCCTGCGCCGCACCTTCTTCGAGCTGGCGGCGAACAGCTTCACCCTGGCGGCGCTGGCGGCGCTGCTGGCGGTCGCCCTGGCGCTGGTGCTGGCCTACGGCCAGCGCCTGCACCCCTCGCCGGTGCTCAAGGGCGCGGTCCGGGTGGCGGCCATGGGGTACGCCATCCCCGGTTCGGTCATCGCGGTCGGCGTGCTGATCCCCTTCGCCCACTTCGACAACGCGGTCGACGCCTTCATGCGGACCAATTTCGGGGTCTCCACCGGGCTGCTGCTCAGCGGCACCATCGCCGCGGTGCTGTTCGCCTATCTCGTGCGCTTCCTCGCCGTCTCCCTCAACACGGTGGAGGCGAGCCTCGGCAAGGTCCGCCCGACCATGGACCACGCGGCGCGGGTGCTGGGCAAGACGGCGGGGCAGACGCTGGTGCGCGTGCACGCCCCCATCATGGCCGGCAGCCTGCTGACGGCGGCGCTGCTGGTGTTCGTCGACGTCATGAAGGAACTGCCGGCGACCATGATCGTGCGGCCCTTCAACTTCGACACCCTGGCGGTGCGGGCCTACACGCTCGCTTCCGACGAGCGGCTGACCGAGGCGGCGATGCCGGCGCTGGCCATCGTCGCCGTCGGCATCCTGCCGGTGGTGCTGCTCAGCCGCTCGATCCGCCACACCCGGCCGGGGCAGAGCGACTGATCCGATTGTTGTCCGGCACGCAACGGAGTGGCGCGCCGGAAACGGCTGTGCGGACGGTGCGCAAGCGCCTACCTGTTGCGCAGTCCCCCACCGCCGGGAGCGTTCCCATGACCCATTCCCAAGCCGGCACCGCCCGTTCCGTCCTCGCCACCGTCCCCGGGATGGAGACCTCGGACGGCGCCGGCGTCCGCCTGACGCGGCTGATCGGCACGCCGCGCCTGCGCATGCTGGACCCGTTCCTGATGCTGGACTTCTTCGGCTCCGACGATCCCGGCGCCTACATCGCCGGCTTCCCCGAGCATCCCCACCGCGGCTTCGAGACGGTGACCTACATGCTGGCGGGCCGCATGCGCCACGCCGACAACCGCGGCCATTCCGGCGTCATCGAGACCGGCGGCGTGCAGTGGATGACGGCCGGGCGCGGCATCCTTCATTCCGAGATGCCGGAGCAGACCGAAGGCGAGATGCGCGGCTTCCAGCTGTGGATCAACCTGCCGGCGCGGCTGAAGATGTGCGACCCGGCCTACCAGGAGTACCCGGCCCCGCGCATTCCCGTCGAGGCCCGCGACGGCGGCGTCGCCGTCACGGTGATCGCCGGCACCACGTCGCACGGCACCGCCGGGCCGATCCGCGCCGAGGCGACGGACGCCCGCTACCTCGACGTGGTCCTGCCGCCGGGCGGCCGCTTCGCCGAGCCGCTCACCGCCGGCCACAGCGCGGCGGTCGTCGTCTACGAAGGCGCCGCCACGGTCGCCGGAACGCCGGTGGAGGCGCTCGGCGTCGCCGTGCTGGGCGACGATGGCGACCACGCCGCCGTCGCCGCCGGGCCGCGAGGGGCGCGGGCGCTGTTGCTGGCCGGCCGTCCCATCGGCGAGCCGGTGGCGTGGGGCGGCCCCGTCGTCATGAACACCCGCGAGGAGGTGCTGCAGGCCTACCGCGACTTCGAGGAAGGCCGGTTCTGACGGGCCCCGCACAGAGGAAAAGGGCGCGCCCCTCCGCCGGGCGCGCCCTCGACTGAACCGCTCCGGCCGGTGGCTTACTTCCAGCCGGCGCGGTCCATGATCTTCAACGCCTCCTCGTTGTTCTTGCCGTAGACGGCGGCGTTGAGCTCGTCCTCCTTGAACGGCCCCCAGGCGGCGACCACCGGCGCGACCTCGGCCCCGGCGACGATCGGGTACTCGAAGTTCAGCTCGGTGAAGATCTTCTGCGCCTCGGGGGTGACGAGGTACTCCAGGAACCGGACGGCCTCGTCCCGGTGCGGCGCGTTCTTGACGACGGCGCCGCCGGACACGTTGACGTGGGTGCCGCGCCCCTGCTGGTTGGGGAAGATGACGCCCAGCTTCGACGCCACCGCCTGATCCTCCGGCTTGTCCGAGGCGGCGAGGCGGGCGAAGTAGTAGCTGTTGGACACGGCGACGTCGCCTTCGCCGGCGGCGACGCTGCGGATCTGATCGGTGTCGCCGCCCTGGGGCTTGCGCGCCATGTTCTCGACCACCGCCTCGGCCCATGTCTGCGTCCATTCCGCACCGTGGGCGGCGATCAGCGAGCCGACGAGGGACTGGTTGTAGACGTTGGTGGAGGAACGCACCAGCAGGCGGTCGTTCCACTTGGGATCGGCGAGATCCTCGTAGGACTTCAACTCCGACGGATCGACCGCCACCTTGTTGTAGATCAGGATGCGCGCCCGCTTGGACAGCCCGAACCAGTAGCCCTCGGGCTCGCGCAGGTGGGCGGGGATGGCCTTCTCCAGGATCTCGGACCGGATCGGCTGGAGGATCCCGGCGTCCTGCGCCCGCCACAGGCGGCCGGCGTCGACGGTGATGAGGACGTCGGCCGGGCTGGCGCCGCTCTCGTTGCGCAGGCGCTCGATCAGCTCGTCGTCCTTGCCCTCGATCAGGTTGACCTTGATGCCGGTCTGCTTCTCGAAATTCTCGTAGAGCGCCTTGTCGACGTCGTAGTGGCGTGCGGAGTAGACGTTGACCACCTTGTCCTGCGCGCCGGCCGCCCCGGCGCTCAGCATCACCGCGCCGAGTGCGGCAAGCACCAGCCCGCGCGTCGCGTTGAACATTCGGTCCACTCCCTCTGCTCGGATCCCCATTGACTTTGCGAATTGTTCGCAAGGCCCCACCTTGACCATGCGGGAAGGGGCTGTCAAGCGCGAATGATAACTGTTTGCATGCATGGCACCGGGGCCGCGGGGCGGCCTGCCCGCACCTGTTGCCGAAGTGGCGCAGCGCTGTGGCAACTGCATGGAAGAGGCCGCGCCACCGCGCCGTAATGGCTTGGTCCGAATACGGCTTCGCCTAAAATGCCTGCGACCTGAAGGGCGTGTTTTTCCGCAACACTACGCTTGCACCCGCCCGTTCGAAGGATATCATGCGGGCGGGGTTAGCCCGAACGGATCGCAAAGGACCGCACCGATGCGCTGGACACTTGTTTTGACGCTGCTCGCCGGGCTCATCATGTCGGCGCTCACCCTGACGCCCGCGAGCGCCGTCGATATCGCCAAGTCCAGCGCCGACTTCGGGCCCGAAGGGGCGTGGGCCAACTACTGCGAGATCGACCGCATGACGGACGCCAAGACGTGCCGTCTGCTGATCTACCGCCTGTTCGACGAGGGCCGCGAGGTCGGCTTCGTGGCGCTGAGCGTCATCCCCACCGGCACCGACTACCATCTCTTCCTGACCACCAGCCAGGGCCTGATCGAGAGCTGTGCGATTCGCATCGACCGCCAGCCACGCATCGAGACGCACATCGCCACCATCAACATGTGCATGTTCCCGAACTTCGTCTCGGGCCGCATCGCCGACCAGTTCCGCAACGGCTCGACCGTGCTGGTGCGGGTCAACTTCCTGCGCGCCGGCAAGCGCGACATCGATTTCCCGCTCAACGGCTTCAGCCGCAACTTCGAGGAAATGCAGCGGAACCTGCAATAATCTTGGATGGACCAAGTTTTATAGCACCAGGATTTGAAGATTCGGAGATCGAAAGGGGCCTCGCCACGCGCAGGCCCCTTTCGTTCTTATATTCTTTCAATCTTCGCGTTGAAAATCCGAACCCCGCCGGCGCGCGTCACGCCCGCCGGCGCACCGGCCGTCCCGGCATGGCGCGGTCGTCCTCGTCGAACAGCTCGGCCAGCTTGTTCATCATGGTGCCGCCGAGCTGCTCGGCGTCGACGATGGTGACCGCGCGGCGGTAGTAGCGGGTCACGTCGTGGCCGATGCCGATGGCCACCAGCTCCACCGGCGAGCGCGTCTCGACGTAGTCGATCACCTGGCGCAGGTGCCGCTCGAGGTAGTTGCCGGAATTGACCGACAGCGTCGAGTCGTCGACCGGGGCGCCGTCGGAGATGACCATCAGGATGCGGCGCTGCTCGGGCCGGGCGATCAGGCGGTTGTGCGCCCACATCAGCGCCTCGCCGTCGATGTTCTCCTTGAGGATGCCTTCACGCAGCATCAGGCCGAGGTTCTTGCGGGCGCGCCGCCAGGGCTGGTCGGCCGATTTGTAGACGATGTGGCGCAGGTCGTTGAGGCGGCCGGGGCCGGCGGGCTTGCCCTGCTGCAGCCACAGCTCGCGCGCCTGCCCGCCCTTCCAGGCCCGCGTGGTGAACCCCAGCACCTCGACCTTGACCGCGCAGCGCTCCAGGGTGCGGGCCAGGATGTCGGCGCTGATGGCGGCGATGGAGATCGGCCGGCCGCGCATGGAGCCGGAATTGTCGATCAGCAGCGACACCACCGTGTCGCGGAAGTCGGTCTCCTTCTCCCGCTTGTAGGACAGCGGCAGCACGGGATTGACGACGATCCGCGACAGCCGGGCGGCGTCGAGCATGCCCTCCTCCAGGTCGAACTCCCAGGCGCGGGTCTGCTTGGCCAGCAGGCGGCGCTGCAGGCGGTTCGCCAGCTTGGCGATGACGCCCTGGAGATGCTGGAGCTGCTGGTCGAGCATCAGGCGCAGGCGCGCCATCTCGTCGGGGTCGCACAGCTCGGCGGCGTCGACGGTCTCGTCGAACTGGGTGGTGAAGGCCTTGTAGGCGTTGGGATCGACCTCGTTGCGCCGGTTGTACTCCGGCCGCCAGGGCACGCCGGGCCCGGCCGGCTCCTCCGCGCCCTCGCCCTCGCCGAGCTCGCCCTCGCCCTCCTCGCCGCCCTCGTCGGCCCCCTCGCCGGCGCCGCTGTCCTGCATGTCGGGCGACGCCATCTGGTCGCTGGGGTTCGACACCTCGTCCTGGCCGCGGGTCTGGCCGTCGTTGGCGGGCTGCTCGTTCTCCTCGGAGTCCTGGCGGTCCTGCTCCTCCTGCTCCTCCTCGGTGTCCGGCTCCTCGCCGACCTCCATGTCGAGCTCGGAGAGGAGCGAGCGCACGGCCCGGGCGTAGGCGTCCTGGTCGGCCATGGCGTCGCTCAAGGCGTGCAGGTCGTGCCCCAGCTTGTCGCGGATCCAGGGGCGCCAGAGGTCGACCGCGTGCCGGGCCGAGGCCGGCGGCGCGGCGCCGGTCATCGCCTCGCGGGCGACCAGGCGCAGCACCTCGGCGAGCGGCGCCTGGTCGCGCTCGGTCATCTTGTCGAAGCCCTGCTTGCGGTAGCGCTCGTCCAGCGCCGCCGCGAGGTTGCCGGCCACCCCGGCCATGGCGCGCGCGCCCAGCGCCTCGCAGCGTGCCTGCTCCATCGCGTCGAAGGCGGCGCGGGCGGTGTCGCCCAGCGGCATGCGGTGGGCGTGGATGGCGCTGTTGTGGAAGCGCAGGCGCAGCGCCACGGCGTCGGCCGCGCCGCGCAGCATGGCGACGTCGTGGGGGTTGAGGTCGCGCGCCGGCACCGGCACCCGCACCCGCGTGCCGATGACGCCCGGCGGTTCCTGGGAGAAGCCGACCTGCACGTCCTCGCGCCCGGCCAGCGTGCGGACGGTGGCGATGGTGGAGCGCTTGAAGGTCTCGAGGGGGGATTCGCGATCGGACATCTTTATCGGCTTCGCTGTTCGAAAGGCCGCGGATTCGCGGGCAAGGTTCACACGGACCGCGCGGATCCAGACAGGGATCTCACGGATGTCTCCCGGTCGGGCGGCGCCCGCTCGAAAACGGGGGCGCTCGACCCGGAACCGAACGGAAGGCCGACAGCGAGACCGTTTGCCGCCCACGCACGGGAGCCCGGGCATCGACCGCCTCCGGCACGACCTTCATCCGGGGAACCGGTGCCCGGTCCCGCGGTCGCCGTGTCTCCCGTCGTGCCGCCGGCCGGCGCCCGCCGGGAGGCGTCACACCAGGTTGACCGCCACCCCGGTCTCCGGCAGTTCGGTGCCGAAGCAGCGCTGGTAGTATTCGGCCACCGTCGGCCGCTCCACCTCGTCGCACTTGTTGAGGAAGGTGATGCGGAAGGCGAAGGCGACGTCGCCGAAGATGTCGGCGTTCTCGGCCCAGGTGATCACCGTGCGCGGGCTCATCACCGTCGAGATGTCGCCGTTGACGAAGCCCTGGCGCGTCATGTCGGCCAGGCGCACCATGGCGCTCACCGTGTCGCGCCGCTCCGGCGTGTCGTAGGACGGCGCCTTGGCCAGGATGATCTCCACCTCCTCGCGGTGCGGCAGGTAGTTGAGCGTCGCCACGATGTTCCAGCGGTCCATCTGGCCCTGGTTGATCTGCTGGGTGCCGTGGTAGAGGCCGGTGGTGTCGCCCAGGCCGACGGTGTTGGCGGTGGCGAACAGCCGGAAGGCCGGGTGCGGCCGGATCACCCGGTTCTGGTCGAGCAGGGTCAGCTTGCCCTCGACCTCCAGCACGCGCTGGATGACGAACATGACGTCGGGGCGGCCGGCGTCGTACTCGTCGAAGACCAGGGCGCAGGCGTGCTGCAGCGCCCAGGGCAGGATGCCTTCGCGGTATTCGGTCACCTGCAGGCCGTCGCGCAGGACGATGGCGTCCTTGCCCATCAGGTCGATGCGGCTGATGTGGCTGTCCAGGTTGACGCGGATGCACGGCCAGTTGAGGCGGGCCGCCACCTGCTCGATGTGCGTCGACTTGCCGGTGCCGTGGTAGCCCTGCACCATGACGCGCCGGTTGTGGGCGAAGCCGGCGAGGATGGCCAGCGTCGTCTCGCGGTCGAAGCGGTAGGCGTCGTCGACGTCGGGGACATGGTCGGTGCGCTGGCTGAAGGCCGGCACCTGCATGTCGGACTCGATGCCGAAGGTCTGGCGCACCGACACCTTGATGTCCGGCACGTGATCGAACAGGGCCGAAGCGGCCGGCGTAGCTCCTTGGGATGGCATGAGGCGATCTTGTTCGTTGCAGCGAGAGGTCCGGTCCCCGGCCGGCGGCGAAGGCCGCCGGCGGCTGTCAGGTCCTACACACCATAACAGCCTTTCAGCGTGTTGTAGGCCTGATTGATGACTTTCAGCTTTTCTTCCGCATCGCGGTTTCCGCCGTTGGCGTCGGGATGGTGGATCTTGACCAGTTCCCGGTACCGCGCCTTGATGCGGGCGAAGTCGACCGGCGGCGTCAGGTCGAGGACGATCAGCGCGTCCTCCTCCGGAGTGCGGGCGGCCTGGCGGCGCTGGGGCTGTTCCTCGCCGGGATTGCGGCCGAACTCGAAGCCGAAGCCGCGGGCGGCGCGGTCGCGCAGGAACTTCTCCTGGGCCTGCCAGTAGCCGAGCGGCCAGCTCGGCCGTTGCCACGTGGTGTCGCGCCGGGTCTCCGCCTCGATCTGCTCCGACGTCATGCCGGCGTAATAGTCCCAGGACGCGTTGTAGGCGCGCACATGGTCGAGACAGAACCAGAAATACTCGTTGAGCCGGTCCCGGCCCTTGGGCGCACGATGCTCCCCTTCCGCGGTACATCCCGGGTGTTCGCACACCCGCAGGGCCGGGCGGCGCGGTTCCTCGTACAAGCGGGTGGACGTTCGTGCACGATTGCGTTGCATCGGCAAAGTATGGGGAGATGCGGGGCCGCTGGCAAGCACGCCGGGCCGGCGCCGGGCCGGGTTCCGCACGCATATCGGCCTTGACAGGACGGCCGCGCGGCGCCCACGTGGAGCCCGCCCGCTACCCCTTCGCGCCCACCCCTTCGAGGAGTGCCCGATGACATACGCCGAACGCATCCGCCGGAAGCTCACCGACGGCCTCGCCCCGACCCGGCTGGAGGTGGTCGACGAATCCGGCCGCCACGCCGGGCACGCCGGCGCCCGTCCCGAGGGCGAGACCCACTTCAACGTCACCGTCGTCTCGCCGGCCTTCGCGGGCAAGTCGCGGGTCGAGCGGCAGCGCATGGTCTACGCCCTGCTCGCCGACGAGCTGGCCGAGCGGGTGCATGCCCTGGCGCTCACCACCGCCGCCCCGGACGAGGGGCGCTGATCCGCCCGCGCCCGACCGGGGTGCATACGAATGTGTGCAACTATTGCGGGATAAAATGAGCCAAACTTGGCATCATCTGCGCAGCGCGGGTTGCATTTCGCGCCATATTTAGTACATTGCGCGTTATGCAACCGATGCCCTGCCCGGCCCGGCCGTTCCGCCGCCCGGGCCGGGCGGAGAAAGGGCCGCCGATGCCGAAGCGAGGGCCAAAGCGCAAGACCGCGTCCGCTCTGGGGGTCGAGCCCTTGCGGAGCCAGAACGTCATGGTCCGCGGCCACCGCACGAGCATGCGGCTGGAGCCGTCCATGTGGGACGCGCTGGAGGAGATCGCCCGGCGCGAAAGCTACGGCGTCAACGACCTGTGCACCCGCATCAAGGACCGCATCGACGAGCAGGCGCGCCAGCGCGGCCTCGCCCCCGAGGAGAGCGACGTCACCCTGACCTCGGCGGTCCGCGTCTTCATCGCCGCCTATTTCCGCCGCGCCTGCACCGAGGACGGCCACTCCCGCGCCCGCCACGGCGAGGGCGATCCGTTCTCCGGGACGCCGTTCGACCTCAAGACGCCGGACGAGGAGCCGCCGCCCTCGACCGGCACGCCGGGCGTCCGGGCGGGCGGCCAGGCGGCGCTGCCGGCGCCGCGCAAGCCGACCGGCTTCGGCGGCGTCCCCGCCGCCGGCCGGCCGGGCGCCGAGGCCTGACGCGGAGTCCGTGGCGGCGCGCGCCCGTCAGTCCGCGGCGTCGGCCGGCCGGTCCCCGGTGTAATGGTCGGGCCACCGCGTGCGCGCCACCTCGCCGTCGCTGGCGAAGATGTGGCACATGTTGAGCAGCACCGGCCGCTGCCGCGGCGCCTCCGGCGCCGTGCCCTCCTCCCTGGCCCGGCGCTCGCGCTCCCGGGTGAGAACGGGATAGATGGTCTGGAAGGCGGTGGTGCCGAGCGGTCCCAGCAGCTCCACCAGATGGGTGCAGCCGTGGACTCCCCCCAGCCGCTCCTTGACCGCCCGCGTCCATCCCTTGGCGACGCTGAGGCCGACCAGCTTCTGGAAGGCGCCGACGATGGCGCCGCAGCCGCCATAGGGGCTCTTGTCGGTGACCGCCTCGACGGCGAGCACCGTCAGGCTGTCGTCGACCGTCAGGCGCAGCCACATCTCGTGGATGGGGTCGCCGGGTTCGAGGCGGCCGCGTTCCTCGGTCGTGAAGGCGTAGGCCTTCACGTCCGTCAGGTGGCCTTCGATGTCCCACAGCCCGTCGGCGCGCCGGTACCCGTTCAACGTCAGGGTCCGGGTGTGGATCGGCTCGCGCGGGGACGGGTCGGTCAGCGGCATGTCCGTGTCTTCACTCGCTGCGGTGCACAGCGAATATCGGCGACCGCCGCGCCGCGGTCAACCCGCCCCCGTCTTTGCGTCCCCGTCTTTGCGCCCCCCGGCCGGCGGCGCCGGGGCGGGCGTCCGGTCACGGCGACTGGACGGAGAACTGCGAGCCGAAGATGAACGCTTCGCGCTCCTTGATCTCCTCTTCCAGATGGTGGCGCACCTCGCTGTAGAGGTCGCGCACCGACACGATGCCGACCACGTTGCCGTCCTGCACCACCGGCAGGTGGCGGTAGCGGTGGCGCTCCATCAGGTCGAGCGCCTCGCTGGCCGGGGCGTCGGGGCCGAGCGTGTCGGGATCGGCGGTCATCACCGCCGACAGCGGCGTGGCGGCGGCGTCCCGGCCGGCGGCGACGACGCGCACGGTGAGGTCGCGCTCGGTGAAGATCCCCTTGAGCACGGTGCCCTCGGTGACCAGCACCGCGGCGATCCGGTGCTGCGCCATCCGCTGCACCGCCTCGCCGACGGAGGCGTCGGGCGGCAGGCACACCAGCGTCTGGTCCTTGATCACGTCGGGAATGATCTTGCGCGTCGGCATCCGTCCCTCCTCGCGTCCCTGTCCGATCGCGGCGGTCTCTCTCAACCATGGGCCGTGCCGGCCTTCTGCCGCTCGCCTACACTGTGCGGGATGCCGGGTTGCCGTTCAAGTCGCTTCCGGCGGCGAGGGGGGAGGGGCGGCGGGAACCGGCGGAGGTGCCGGCGCGGCGGCGGACGCCGGCTTGACGAAGGGCCGCCGCAGCTCCGGCGGCGGCACGACGCGCAGCACCGTGATCTGATGGCGCTGCCGGCGCAGGATCTCGAAGCGGAAGCCGTAGAAGGTGAAGACCTGGCCGACCTCGGGAATGCGGCGGGCCTCGTTGAGCACCAGGCCGGCGATGGTCGAGGCCTTGTCGTCGGGCAGGCGCCATTCGAACTGGCGGTTGAGGTCGCGCAGGGTCACCCAGCCGTCGACGATGTAGGCGCCGTTGGGCTGCGGGCGCACGCCGGCGACCTGCGCGTCCAGCTCGTCGGAGATGTCGCCGACGATCTCCTCCAGGATGTCCTCGAGCGTCACCACGCCCATCAGGCTGCCGTACTCGTCGACCACCAGGGCGAAGTGCTCGCGCCGCTGGCGGAAGGCCTGGAGCTGGTCGAACAGGGTGGTGGTGTCGGGGATGAACCAGGGCCGGGCGGCGATCAGGGCGACGTCCAGGTCGTCCAGGTTGGCGCCGCGCGCCCGCACCTCGCGCAGCAGCGCCTTGGCGTGCAGCACGCCGACGATGTTGTCGGTCTCGTCCTTCCACAGCGGCAGCCGGGTGAAGGGGCTGGCCAGCACCTCGTCGGCGATCCGCGCCGGCGGCTGGCTGGCGTCGATCATCACCACGTTGCGGCGGTGGGTCATGATCTCGCTGACCTCCACCTCGGCGAGGTCGAGGATCGAGCGCAGCATGGCCCGCTCGTGGCGGGTGCCCTCGTCCTCCTGCTCCGCCGAATCCTCGCCGCGGTGCAGCTCGATGGCGCCGCGCAGCTCCTCGGCCGAGCTGCCGACGGCGACGCGCTGGATGTCGGCGCCGAACAGGCGGAACAGCGAGGCGACGATCCAGCCGACCGCCGCCGTCACCGGGCCGAACAGCCAGACCACCGCGGCGATCGGCCGCGCCACCGCCAGGGCCGAACGGTCGGCGTGGTTGAGGGTGTAGGTCTTCGGCATCACCTCGGAGAAGACGACGACCAGCGCCGTCATGCCGAGCGTGGCGTAGGCGACGCCGCGGTCGCCGAACAGGCTGATCAGCACGCTGGTCGCCAGCGACGACGCCAGGATGTTGACCATGTTGTTGCCGAGCAGGATGGCGCCGATCACCCGCTCCTTGCGTTCGCGCAGCCGGTTGACCAGGCCGGCGCGGACGCTGCCCTCCTGCTCGAGCTGGTGCATGCGCGGGCGCGACGCCGCGGTCAGCGCCGTCTCCGCCCCGGAGAAGAAGGCCGACAGCATCAGCAGCACCAGGATGGCGGCGAGCGACAGCCAGAGGGTCAGGTCCATGATCGAGCGGGCCCCACGTCAGCGTCGCACCGCGTCCTCCAGCAGCGCGCGCACCGCATCGGCGGCGACGTCGCGCTGGGTGAAGGCGTGGCCGATGCCGCGGGCCAGCACGAAGGTGACGCGGCCGTCCTTCACCTTCTTGTCCTTGGCCATGTGGCCGATCAGCTCGTCCACGTCCCACTCCACGCCGGGCACCTCGGCCGGGCTCACCGGCAGGCCGACCGCCGCCAGGTGCGCCCGGGCGCGGGCGGCGTCGCCGGCCGGGCAGAGGCCGAGGCGCACCGACAGGTCGAAGGCCAGCACCATGCCGATCGCCACCGCCTCGCCGTGCAGCAGGCGGGCGCCGAAGCCGGTGGCCGCCTCCAGCGCATGGCCGAAGGTGTGGCCGAGGTTGAGCAGCGCCCGCTCGCCGCTCTCGCGCTCGTCGGCGCCGACGATCGCCGCCTTGGCGCGGCAGCTCGCCGTCACCGCGTGGCGGCGGGCGTCGGCGTCGCCGGCCACCACGCGGCCGCCGTGCTCCTCCAGCCAGGCGAAGAAGTCGGGCAGGCGGATCAGCCCGTACTTCGCCACCTCGGCGTAGCCGGCCAGCACCTCGCGCCGCGGCAGGGTGTCGAGGGTGGCGGTGTCGGCGATCACCAGGCGCGGCTGGTGGAAGGCCCCCACCAGGTTCTTGCCGTGGCGGGTGTTGATGCCGGTCTTGCCGCCCACCGAGCTGTCGACCTGCGCGAGCAGCGTCGTCGGCACCTGGACGAAGTCGATGCCGCGCAGGGCGATGGCGGCGGCGAAGCCGGTGATGTCGCCGATCACCCCGCCGCCCAGCGCCACCAGCACCGCGGCGCGCTCGATGCGGCGGCCGATGATGGCGTCCATCAGCCGCTCGAGGTGGGCGAAGTCCTTGGTCTTCTCGCCGGCCGGCAGGACGATCGGCTCCCCCGGCTCCAGTCCGGCGGCGGCGAGGGCGCCGTGCAGGGTGGCGAGGTGCAGCGACGCCACCGTCTCGTCGGTGACGACGATGGGGGGCCGCCCGCCGGTGACGGCGGCGATGCGGTCGCCGGCCCGGCCCAGGATGCCGTCGCCCACCAGGATGTCGTAGCTGCGGGGGCCGAGGTCGACCCGCACGGTGTCGGTCATCGATGCTTCTCCTCCTGATCGCCGGCCGGGCGCAGCGCCAGGCGGAAATGGTCCTCCAGCGCGCCGACGACCCGGTCGACGGTGTGCTCGAGCGGCTGCTCGTCGCTGACCACGGTCAGGTCGGCGTCGGCGTAGACGGGATAGCGCACGGCGATCAGCCGCTCCAGGATCTCCCGCGGGTTGCCCTGCTTGAGCAGCGGCCGGTTGCTGCGCCGCGCCGTGCGGGCCAGCAGGACGTCGAGGTCGGCCTTCAGCCACACCGACACGGCGCGCTCGTGCACGAGCGCCCGGGTCTGCGGGTCCATGAAGGCGCCGCCGCCGGTCGCCAGCACGTGCACCGGGCCCTCGGCCAGCAGCCGGGCGATCACCTTGCGCTCGCCGGTGCGGAAGGCCGCCTCGCCGTCCCGGGCGAAGATCTCCTCGACGGTGCAGCCGGCCGCCTTCTCGATCTCCGTGTCGGCGTCGCGGAAGGGCAGCCCGAGCCGCGCCGCCAGACGGCGGCCGATGGCGCTCTTGCCGGCCCCCATCAGCCCCACCAGCACCACCGTCCGCGGCAGCGCCGGCACCGGCTGCGGCGGGTGCGGGCGTCCGGCGACGGCGGTGGGGGAACGGTCGGTCTTGGGCACGCTGGTCTCCTGGTCACAAACCTGTCCCGCGGGCGCTGTTGCGTCGCGGGAGCCGCTCGGGATAAAGTGGTAACTCCATACGGGCGTCGGCTGGCCGCCGGAGTCGCGGTCGTCAGTGCGTCTTAGCACGAAGTGCGTCCTTGTCCCATCCCGTACGGATAGTCGCCGTGGCACGTTCCCGCTATCGCTCCACCTCCTCCAACTCCCCGGGTTCCATGAGCCGTCTCCTGTCGGTCATCGTCGTCCTCCTGCTGGTCGTGCTCGGCGGCGGCATGGCGGTTCTCGCCACCTGGGACATGCCGGCCCCGTCGAAGACGGTGGAGAAGGTCATTCCGGATGCGCGCTTCCCGCACTGACGCCGGCCCGGCGCCGCCGGGCTGAGGGGAGAGGCGCCCATGGCCCGCCGGGGCAGACCCTGCAAGCCACGCCCGCTGACCCGGTCGCCGCACGTCGACGCCTTCCTCGACATGCTGCTGGCCGAGCGCGGCGCGGCCGCCAACACGCGCGAGGCCTACGACCGCGACCTCGCCGACGTCGCCCTGTGGCTGGCCCAGCGCGGCACGCCGCTGGAGGACGCGTCGAGCGAGGACCTGCGCGCCTATCTCGACCACCTCGTGCGCTCCGGCGCGGCGCCGGCGCCGCGCACGGTGGCGCGCCGGCTGTCGGCGCTGCGCCAGTTCTTCCGCTTCCTGGTGTCGGAGGGGCGGCGCAGCGACGACCCCTCGTCGGTGCTCGACAGCCCGCGCCAGGGCCGGCCGCTGCCGAAGATCCTCAGCGAGGCCGAGGTGCTGGCGCTGATCGACGCGGCGCACCGGCGCGGCGGCCCGGAGGGCATGCGGCTGGTGGCGCTGCTGGAGATCCTCTACGCCACCGGGCTGCGCGTCTCGGAGCTGGTGGGGCTACCGCTGTCGGCGCTGCTGCGCGACGGCCGCGGCCTGATCGTGCGCGGCAAGGGCGGCAAGGAGCGCATGGTGCCGCTGTCGGACCCGGCGCGCGCGGCGATAGCCGCCTACCTGCCGCTGCGCCCCGCCTTCCTGGTGGCGGGCCGCGAGGGCCGGCAGGCGGGCTTCCTGTTCCCCTCGCGCAGTTCGGCGGGCGGCCATCTGACGCGCCAGCGCTTCGCGCAGATCCTCAAGGACCTGACGGTGGAGGCCGGCATCGACCCCGACAAGGTCAGCCCGCACGTGCTGCGCCACGCCTTCGCCACCCACCTGCTGGACCGCGGCGCCGATCTCCGCTCGGTGCAGAAGATGCTGGGCCACGCCGACATCGCCACCACCCAGATCTACACCCACGTGGTCTCCGACCGGCTGCGCCGGGTGGTGGTGGAGAACCATCCGCTGGCGCAGCGCCCGGTGCCCGGCAAGGCGGGCGCGGAGTAGCGCCCTTCCCCCAGCGACATGGCGCGCCTTGGGGCCCCGCCCCCGCCTGTGCTATACGCGCAGACAAAAGGGGCCGCGCCGCGGCGGCGGCCCGACGAACACGGGGGACACGCGATGGCGACCATGATTTCCGGGCTCGAGGTCCGCGGGCCGGTGCGGCCGGGCGACGAACGCCTTCTGACGCCCGACGCGATGGCCCTCCTGGCCGAGCTGGAAGGGCGCTTCGGGCCGGAGCGGCAGCGCCTCATGGAGGTGCGCCGGAGGCGCCAGGCGCTGGTCGACGCCGGCGAGCGACCCGGCGTCCTGCCCGAGACCCGGGCGGTGCGCGAGGCCGACTGGACCGTCGCCACCCCGCCCCACCGCCTGCCGGACGGCCCGGTCGCGGTCGTCGGCCCGGCCGGGCGCGCGGCGATCGGCGCCGCGCTCGACACCGGCGCCCGGGTGGTGGTGGCCGACGTCGAGGACGGGACGGTGCCGACCTGGGCCAACCTGCTGGACGGCCAGGCCGACCTGCGCGACGCGGTGCGCCGGACGACCGCCCTCCCCGCCCCCGCCGTGCTGGCGCTGCGCCCGCGCGGCTGGCCGCGCGAGGAGGGCCACGTGCGCATGGACGGCGTGCCGGTGTCCGCGGCGCTGTTCGACGTCGCCCTCCACCTCGCCGACGACGCGCACCGGCTGCTGGAGCGGGGCGCCGGCCCCTGCCTCTGGCTGCCGAAGCTGGAGAGCCACTTCGAGGCGCGCCTGTGGAACGAGGCGCTGACGGTGGCCGAGGAGTACCTGCGGCTGCCCCACGGCGCCATCCGGACGATCGTGGCCGTCGAGACGATCCACGCCGCCTTCGAGCTGGACGAGATCCTCTACGAGCTGCGCGACCGCGCCGCCGGCCTGACCTGCGGGCACCGGAACCGCATCGTCAGCTTCATCAAGACGTTCGGCAACGACCCCGCCGCCGTCCTGCCGGACCTCGCCGCGGTGACCGGGGCGAGCCCGTTCCTGCGCTCCTGCGCCGTCCTGGCGGTGCGCACCGCACACCGCCGCGGGGTGCCGGTCACCGGCGCCGCCGCGGCCGACGGCGGTGACGGCGCGGTCGCCGCGGCCGATCCGCTGGCCGTCCCCGACGGCCCGCGCAGCGACGCCGGGCTGCGCCAAGCCGTCGCCGTCGGCCTCGGCCGCCTCGAGGCGTGGCTGCGCGGGGTCGGCGCGGTGGATCTGTTCGACCGGACGGAGGACACCGCCAGCGCCGAGGTCAGCCGCGCCCTCGTCTGGCAGTGGCTGCGTCACGGCGCGCTCCTCGACGACGGGAGCCCGGTGACCCGGGGGCTGGTCGAGCGGACCGTCGCCGAGGAGCTGACGGCGTGGCGGCAGCGGGTCGGCGACGCCGCGGCCGACGCCGGCCGCTGGGACGACGCGGCGGCGCTGTTCCTCCGTCTGGCGACGGCGCCGGCGTTCGAGGAGGTCCCGGCGCCGGCCGGTGACGACCGGCCGGCCGGCCGCGAGGCGTGAACGGCAAACCGCGGCCGCGTCCTACGTGTTCTCGTCGATGTAGGCCAGCAGGGCGTCCCAGTCGCCGCGGTGCTCGGCCGCCCGCTTGCCCGTCAGGTCGAACAGGCTGAGGCCGCCGGCCGCCGCCTCGGCGTAGATCTGGCTGTCGCGCAGGCGCGCCACCACGGCGTGGCCGAGGCCGCCGAGGAAGACGTCGAGGCGCTCCGACGCCCGGGTGCGCGCCTTCATGCGGTTGCCCACCACCGCCACCGCCTTCTTGTTCTTGGCGATCGGCTTCAGCTCCTCCAGCTTCTTGAGGAAGCGCTGGGTGGCCTGCTCGTCGAAGGCGCCGGGCAGCACCGGCAGGACGACGATGTCGGCCATCCGCACCAGTTCCTCCACCTGCTTGGCCTTCAGCGCCGCCGGCGCGTCGATGACGAGGCGCTGGGTGCCGCGCGGCGGGTCGCCGAACGCCTTGGCCCAGTCCAGGCCGACCAGGGCCCCGGCGGTGGCCGGGCGGCGCTCCACCCAGCCGAGCGACGAGCGCTGGCGGTCGAGGTCGGCCAGCACGGTGGCGTGCCCGGCGCACGCGTAGGCCGCGGCGAGGTGGGTGGCGATGGTGGTCTTGCCACACCCGCCCTTGATGTTGGCGACGAGGATTGTGCGCATGGTCCGAAGAGGTTACGCCGTCCGGGGCGGCCTTGACCAGAAGGGTTTCGCCGCGGCGAAGCCCTCCCAGGATCGCTGGAGGTGGGGTTCGAGGGCGGTGATGCCGCGGGCGTGCCAGCCGATGACGAGGCCGGCGGCCCGCGCCTCGCCGGGTGCCACGGGGCTGCCGTCCTCGTGCAGCCCGTGCATCAGCCGGGTCGCCGTCGCCACGTCGTTCAGGTGGCCCAGGGAGTCCTGGAAGGCCGACAGCTCCTGGGTGTAGCGCCGCGCCGCCTTGTCGTCGTAGAGGGTGCGGAAGAACTCGGTGGCGTAGCGCAGCTTCTTCAGCGCGATGCGCAGCTGGTGGCGCTCGTCGACCGACAGGTCCTCGAAGCCGCGGCCGGCCTTGCGGGCCTTGCGGTGGCGCTTGGCCAGCAGCTCGTCGGCGAGGTCGACCACCGGGCGGAACAGCCGGGCCGACCGTTCGCTGACCGGCTGGGCGCGCCAGCCCTGGGATTCCAGCCACGCCGCCAGGCGGAGCTGGAAGGCGGAGTAGCGGTCGGACAGGATCGCCTCGCGCACCCCGGCGTAGGCCGTCTCCCGCTTCGCCCGCACCGCCGCCTCCAGCACGTCGAGGTCGGCGAGGAGCGGCTGGCCGTGGCCGTTCGCGTCGGCGAAGCCGTCGCGCACCGGGGCGAACAGCTCGGTCAGGAAGACGTCCCAGTCGCGGGCCGGGCCGAGCACCGAGCCCAGCCACTTCACCTCGCCCACCAGCCAGTCGTACTGGTCGGCCGGCAGGAACGGCCGGAACAGCGCCAGCGCCGAGCGCAGGCGGCGCAGCGCCACCCGCATCTGGTGCACCCCCTCGGGATCGTCGCCGCGCAGGGTGCACGCCTCGTTGACGGCGACGTGGTTGAGGCAGCTGCGCACGATGCGGCCCAGCGCCCCCTCGACCGTGACCTCGCGGTCGAGCTCCACCTTCTCCGCCTTCACCGGCCCGTCCGCCGTGCCGTCGGCCAGGGCGAAGCCGCGCGCCGCCTTGGTGCGCGTCTCCAGCCGCAGCGGCGCCACCTTGGCCAGCTCGCCCGCCAGCTCGAACAGGACGGCGCTGTCGCCGCCCTTCAGCTCCAGCTCCACCTCGGCCACCGCCAGGGACGGGCCGCCGGGCACGCGGATCTCGCCCTCGTCGAAGGCGACCTCGACCCGCGCCGGCGATCCGCCCGCGCCGTTCAGCACGCGCGCGGTGCGCCGGATGTGCGCCTCGAACACCGGGACCAGCGCCGCCGGGTCGATGCCCTCCAGCTGCGCCAGCGCCTCGCCGTCGACGAAGCGCGACAGGTCGAGGCCGGGGCCGTCGACCGGCACCTCCCACTCGCCGCGGGTCAGCCCCGATTCGGGCGACGGCGCCGACTTCACGGTCTGCACGTAGGCGTCGCCCTGCTTGCGCACGCGCAGGCTCACCCGGCGCTTCGACAGGGCGCGGTCGGGCGTGTCGAAATAGACGCTCTCCAGCGCCTGGGTCGTGGCCCGGCCGCGGCCGCGGCCGGACAGGGCCGGAGCGCGGCGCAACGCCTCCAGGTCCCCCGGGCGGACGCTCAGCTTGAGTTCGGTTTCGCGGTTGGTGTCGGCTTGGTCGGTCATGATGGTTCCGGTCGGCGCCCTGAAACGATGTCTCGTGGGAAGGGAATGCGGTCACCGGGTCTGCGGTTCCGCCGGCCGACGTCTGTGGTGGGCGCCGGAGGGCAGCCGGCGCGCAAGGAATGTTTCAGTAATATGACAGTTATGTTACAGCCCTGATCGCGGCGAGGATTTCGCCGACGGACGATTCCATCACGAAGCGCCGGTCTTGGCAAGAACGATCACTTTCGACAGAAAGGCCAGCTCGCACGACCGCACCGTCAGGCCGGCCGCGGCGAACAGCGCCGGCAGGTCGCCGGCCGCGTAGTCCGCGAAGTAGGGCTCGTGGAAGGCCAGCGGGAACAGGCGCAGCAGCCCGTCCATGGCCGGGTCGTCGCCGGTCTGCAGGCTGTCGACGAAGACGGCGATGCCGTCGGGCTTGAGGACGCGGGCGATCTCCGCCGCCACCGCGGCGCGCACCCGGCGCGGCAGCTCGTGGAACAGGTAGACGCAGGTCACCACGTCCTGGCTGGAATCGGGCAGCGGCATGGCCTCGGCCAGGGCCTGCACCACCCGGGTGCTGCGCGCCCACGGCGCCAGCCGGCGCCGCGCCTCGGCCAGATAGGCGTGCGAGAGGTCCAGCGCGGTGGCGTCCAGGCGCGGATGGTTGTCCTTTACGAAGGTGAGGAAGCGCCCCGTGCCGGCGGCCACGTCGAGCAGCCGGCAGTCGGCCTGCCGGCGCTCCCTCAGGTGCTGGTGGATCGGCACCAGGGCCTGGCGGCGCATGGCGTCGGCGCCGCCGCCGAACAGCACCTCGACCTGATGGTCGTAGAGGCGCGCACTCTCGGCCGAGAGATAGCCGTCGGTCTGGAAATGGAAGTTCTGGCGGTAGTAGGCCGGCAGCCGCTCCGACCCCGGCGGCGGCGCCGCGCGCACCTCGCGGCCGATCCGGCCGCGCCGGCGCCGCGCCACCGCCGGCAGGTCGGCGAAGAAGGCGGCCGCGTCGGCCAGCACCCGGCGCGGCCCCGGCAGCAGGTCGTGGGGCATGCGGTAATAGCCCGCCTCGATGTTGGCGAGGTCGCGCGCCAGCAGCGCCCGCAGCCCCCGGAGGATGGCGCCGCGGTCGGGCACCGTGACGCCGGCCGGCCGGCGGGCGGCCGGCAGCGCCGGCCCGCTGAGCCGTGCCGCCAGCGCGTACTGCCCGAAGAACCACGCCACCCGCGCCGCCTGCCCGGCGGTGTAGGCGATCCGCCCGGCCGGGCCGAGCCAGTTCGAGTCCGTCATGACCATCAAGATGGTGCGGCCGAGCCGGCCCTCAATCGCCACCTTCAGGCGCCGGCCTTCAGGCGCCGGCCCTCAATCGCCGGACGGCAGCAGCCGCTTCTTGTAGGCCACGGGGTTCATGTCGCGGACGTCGA
The DNA here is from genome assembly GCF_051225715.1 of Azospirillum sp. ST 5-10. NCBI lineage: Bacteria > Pseudomonadati > Pseudomonadota > Alphaproteobacteria > Rhodospirillales > Azospirillaceae > Azospirillum > Azospirillum sp. ST 5-10. The sequence continues at coordinate 148,508 of NZ_JBPJSP010000007.1, read as the reverse complement.
CGCTGATGCTGGTGACGTCCGGCAGGATGCCCGCCAGCGCCGCCCGCAGGCGCACGGCGAGGTCCTCCTTCTGGGCGTCGCTGCGGCCCTCCAGCAGGAAGGCGCCGACGTGCAGGAACGTCTCGCCGGGGCGGGGCAGCCGGTAATGGTCGAAGGGGATCGCCCGGATCTTGATGTCGTCCGGGTTCATGATGCCGCTGCCGGCGGCGGCGTGGAACACCGTCTCCATCACCGCCGCCGGGTCGGCCATGGCTTCCACCGGCCGGGCGTACTCGATCACGAAATGGGGCATGGCGCGCGCTCCTGGAACGGCCGATCAGAACAGGGAGAAATACTCGCGCTCCTCCCACTCCGACACGGTGGTGAGGTAGCGCTGCCACTCCGCCCGCTTGATGGTCGCGAGGTAGTCGACGAAGGTGTCGCCCAGCACCCGCCGGTAGAAGCCGCCGCCCTGGAAGGCGTCGAGCGCCTCGACCAGGCTGCGCGGCAGCACCTCGGCGTCGCTGTCGTAGGGGCGTTCCACCGGCGGCGGCGGCTCCAGGCCGCGCTCGAGGCCGTCGAGGCCGCTGAGGACCTGGGAGGCGAAGTAGAGATAGGGGTTGGCCGCCGGCTCGCCGATCCGGTTCTCGATGCGGCTGCCGGCGTCGCCGGCGCCGGCCAGCGAGCGGATCATGGCGCCGCGGTTGTCGCGGCCCCACTGGATGCGGTCGGGCGCCAGGGTGAAGGGACGGTAGCGCTTGTAGCCGTTGATGGTGGGCGTCGACAGCAGGCAGCTCTCCCGGGCGTGCGCCAGGATGCCGGCGATCCAGCGCCGCCCCACCGCGGAGATCGGCTCGTCGCCGTCGGGCATGAACAGGTTGGCGCCGCTCCCGGCGTCGACCAGGGACTGGTGCAGGTGCCAGCCGCTCGCCATGGAGTCGGGGAAGCGCGGCCGGCACATGAAGGTGGCGTGCAGCCCGGCGCGCCGGCACACCTGCTTCACCATGGAGCGGAACAGCACCATGTTGTCGGCCTGCGCCATGCCGTCGGCGGGGTCGAAGGTGACCTCGCACTGGCTCGGCCCGAACTCCGCCTCCAGCGAGCGCAGCGGCAGGCCGAGGCCGAGGCCGTTGCGGCGCACCAGGGTGAACACGTCCTCCAGCCGGTCGAAGCGCTCCTCGGTCAGGTACTGGAAGCCGTGGGAGAGCAGTTCGGTGTCGGGCGGCGCCTCGGGCTGGCCGGAATCGGCGACGCCGAGGCGCGGGTCGGTGACGCGCAGGACGTGGAACTCCACCTCCAGCCCGGCGACGAAGCGCCGGCCCGTCGCCTCCAGCCGCGCCAGGGCGTCGCGCAGGATGGTGCGGGTGGACAGGGCGACCGGCCGGCCGTCGATGTGGTAGAGGTCGGCCAGCATCCAGCCGCTCTCCGGCGACCACGGCAGCACCTTGAAGGTGGTGGGATCGGGCACCATCAGCAGGTCGCCGGCCCCGGTCATCTCGCCGGCGCCGAAGCCGGCGTCCTCCTGCCAGACCGGGAAGACGGTGCGGTGCGAGGTGTCCTTGAGCAGCAAGGTGGAGGTGATGGTCACCCCGCTGCGGAAGGTCGAGGCCAGCGCGTCGGCCAGCACCGTCTTGCCGCGCAGCACCCCGTGCTGATCGACGAAGGAGATGCGCACCACCTCCAGCTTGCGCTCCTCCACCGTCCGCAGCGCCGCCTCGGCGGCGGCGTGGGCGGCGTCGGACCACAGGGCGTGGCGCGCGACGAAGCCCGAACGGCCGTAGTTACCCGAATCCCTTGCCATGGCGTCCTTCTCGCGGTTCGGTGTCAGGCGAAAAGCAGATGCATCCGACGGGCCACCGGCCCCGACCCTCCCCGGCGCAGCGGGGGGGTCGGGGTGGGGGCACGAAAACCCCAGCAGCCTCAGAGCGCCGCGTCCCAGGGGCAGGCCTGCCGGCGGGCCGCGTCGCGGGTCTCCCAGCTGGCGCTCCAGTCGTCGCTGGGGGCGATGGCGTCCACCGACACCGGACCGCGCACCGCCGCCGCGCCGTCGCCCCGCAGCGGCAGGGCGGCCGGGTCGCCGCCGTTGGCGACGGTGGCGATGGCGGCGCGCAGCATGCGGCGGTAGCGGACGATGGCGGCGTCGGAGGTCGCCAGGTGCTCCATGGTGCGGTCCTGGATCGGCCCCATGGACTCGCACGCCCACTGGTCGTGCACGTTGATGTCGAGCCCCATGCCGGTGTAGGTCAGCGTCTCCTGCTCGCGGCTGTCGAAGCCGTACTCGTTGCGCTTGTTGCGCAGCGGCGCGTAGTCCGGCAGCGTGTGCTCCTTGAGGCGCTGGGCGCGCATGGTCTCCTTGTCGACCGGCCGGTCGAAGCTGGTGAAGAGCGCGTACCAGTAGCAGCGCTCGTCATCGACCGGGACGTGCCACTGGGTGATCGTCATCTCGTTGGACAGCGGGATGGTGATGGCGCAGGGGAACACCTGGTTGGTCACCCGCACGTGGCTGCTGCCGTTGGCGAGGTCGCGCAGCGCGATGATGCGCAGGCCCCACGCGGTCTCCTCGACCTTCAGCTCCGGCCGCGGGAACTCGCGCAGCACCTTGGTCATCGGCATCGCCGTGTCGGCGGCGGTGTCGCGGAACTGGCGGCCGTAGCTGTCCCTGGGGTCCTCGTCCTGCAGGAAGCGGTGCAGGAAGGAGGCGTGCGCCGGGTCGATGCCGACCTCGAGCGCCTGCAGCCAGTTGCATTCCCACAGCCCCTTGAAGGCGAAGACGTGACTCTCCGGGGCCACGAAGCAGTCGAAGGCCGGGAACGCCGGCGGCTCGCCCGGCCCGAGATAGGCCCAGACGATGCCGTTCTTCTCGACGACCGGGTAGGCGGTGGTGCGGACACGCTCGTGCATCTTCGAGCCGGCGGGCTCGGCCGGCTGCTCGGTGCACTGGCCGGTGGCGTCGAAATGCCAGCCGTGGAAGGGGCAGCGCACGCCGCCGTCCTCGACGCGGCCGTAGCACAGGTCGACGCCGCGGTGCGGACAGTGGCGGCCGATCAGGCCCAGCGCGCCGCCGGGCTCGCGGAACAGCGCCAGCCGCTCGCCCAGCAGCGTCACCGGGACGACGGGCCGGCCGCTCCGCAGCTCCTCGCTGAGCGCCGCCGGCATCCAGTAGCGGCGCAGGAGCTCGCCGGCCGGCGTGCCGCGGCCGACCCGCGTGATCTCGTCGTTGCGCTCTTTGCTGATCATCGACGCATCTCCTCAATGCTTATGCTTGTTCGGCGCCTATGCCTGTTCGGCGAGGGCGGCCGGCACCCTCACGCCACGTCCTTCAGGCGCGCCTCGGGATCGGCGGCGGTCGCCTTGGGCAGGCGGGTGCCGGCGCCGACCAGGCGGCGGGCGGCGATGTGGTCGGTCGGCCGGTTGACGGAATCGACGCGGACCAGGCGGTCGCCGCGGTAGTGGAAGAGCGAGAACCGCCCCTCCTCCAGACGGCCGCGGCACACCACGTCGTCGGCGTCCAGGGCGTCGCCGACCATCTGGATCTTGAGGTCGAGCTGGTCCGACCAGAACCAGGGCGCGGCGCGCGGCGGGCGCGGCGCCCCGGCGATGGCGGCGGCCGCGGTCTTGGCCTGGTCCACCGCGTTCTGCACGGATTCCGTGCGGCGCACCGCGCCGGTCAGCGGGTCGGCCCAGGCGGCGCAGTCGCCAGCGGCGAAGACGCCGGGCACGGCGGTGGCGCAGTCGGCGTCCACGGCGATGCCGTCGCCGCCGGGCAGGCCGACGGCGCCGGCGAGGGCCGCCTGCGCGACGGCGCCGATGCCCACCACCACCAGGTCGGCATCCAGCGCCCGCCCGTCGGCGAGGACCACGCGGCGGCGCCCTTCGGCGGCGGGCTCGACCGCGGCGACGCGGGCGGCGAACAGGAAGGCGGTGCCGGCGGCGCGGTGGCGCGCCTCCAGGAAGTCGGACAGCACCGGCGGGAAGAGGCGCGCCAGCACCCGCCCTTCGCTCTCCACCACCGTCACCGCCTTGCCGAGCGCGCGGGCGGTGGCGGCGACCTCCAGGCCGATGAAGCCGGCGCCGACCACCACCACCGCCGACGCCGCCGCCAGGCGGCGGCGCAGGGCGTCGGCGTCGGCGAGCGTGCGGAGCGTCGCCACCGCCGCGTCGTCGCCGCCCGGCACCGGCAGCGGCCGGGCGACGGCGCCGGTCGCCAGGACCAGCCGGTCGCAGTCGATGCGCTCGGGCACCGCGCCCGCCGCACCCGCCGCCGGTTCCACCAGGAGCCGCCGTCCCTCGCCCTCCACTGCCCGCACCCGGGCGCCGGCGATCAGCTCGATGCCCTTGGCGGCGAAGAAGTCGGGGCCGCGCAGGGCGAGCGAGTCGGCGGCCGCGGCGCCGGCGAGATAGGCCTTGGACAGCGGCGGCCGCTGGTAGGGCAGCGCCGTCTCGGCGTGGAGCAGCCGCACCGGCCCGGCGTAGCCCAGCTCGCGCAGGCTGACCGCCGCCTGCACCCCGGCGTGGGAGGCGCCGACGATCGCCACGCCGCCCGCCGTCGCGGCGCTCACGACTGCCGCTCCGGCACCGTGAAGACGGCGCCGGCCAGCCCGGGCACCACCGGGATCTGGCAGCTCAGCCGGCTTTCCGGGCGCCGCTCCGCCGCCGTCTCGCCCAGCATCGCCTCCTCCTGCTCGTCCGGCGGGGCGAGGCGGGCGGCGACGGCGGGATCGGCGTAGAGGTGGCAGGTGGCGCACATGCAGCTGCCGCCGCACTCCGCCTCGACGCCCTCGACGTTGTTGAAGACGGCGGCCTGCATGACGCTCTGGCCGACCGGGGCGTCGACCTCGACGAGCGCGCCGTCGGGCAGCCGGAACGTGATCTTGACCGTCTCGCTCATGGTGCGTCCTTTGGGATCGGGAATCAGCCGCCGCCGAGCAGGCGGGGCAGGAACAGGGAGATCGCGGGGAAGGCGACGAGGATGCAGAGGCGCACCACGTCGGCGAGGACGAAGGGCAGCACCCCCGCCATCACGTCGCCGAGCCTCAGGTCCTCCACCGCCCCCTTGACCACGAAGAGGTTCATGCCGACCGGCGGCGAGATCAGGCCGGTCTCCACCGTCACCACGGCGATGACGCCGAACCAGATCGGATCGAAGCCGCTGGCCATCACGACGGGGAAGAAGATCGGCACCGTCAGCAGGATCATCGCCAGGCTCTCCAGGAAGCAGCCCATGACGAGGTAGAAGACGATGATCGCCGTCATCACCTGCCACGGCGCCAGCCCGTACGCCTTGATCATGTCGACCATGGCGAAGGAGATCTGGCTGACCGACAGCAGGAAGCCGAAGACCTCGGCGCCGATCAGGATGACGAAGATGGTCGCGGTCACCGCCACCGTCTCCACCACCGCCTCGCGGAACCCCTGCCAGGTGAGGCCCCGCCACAGCGCCAGCAGCAGGGCCAGGAAGGCGCCGACCCCGCCCGCCTCGGTGGGGGTGAACAGGCCGCCGTAGAGGCCGCCCATCACCAGGCCGAACAGCAGCGCCACCGGGGCGAACTGGCGCAGCGCCGTCCCCAGGGTGCCGGCGACGTCCTCGGCGGCGGCGCCCGCCGCCACCGCCGGGTCGGGGCGCCAGTGGCGCGCCATGATCATGACGGTGACGAGATAGAGGGAGTAGGCCAGCAGGCCCGGCAGGAACCCGGCGAGGAACATGTCGCCGACCGACGTCTCGGTGATCAGGCCGTAGAGCAGCAGCGCCACCGACGGCGGGATCATGATGCCGAGCGTGCCGCCGGCCGCCAGCGCGCCGGCGGCGAGGCGCGGGTGGTAGCCCTGGCGCCGCATCTCCGGGTAGGCGACGCGGGTCATCGTCGAGGCGGTCGCCAGGGACGAGCCGGACACCGCGGAGAAGGCGGCGCTGCCGGTCACCGCGGCCAGCGCCAGGCCGCCGTTCCAGCCCCGGGTGAAGAAGCGGGCGGCGTCGAACAGGTCCTTGGACAGGCCCGCCCGCGACGCCAGGCTGCCCATCAGGAGGAACAGCGGGATCAGGGTGAAGGAATAGTTGGAGGCGGTCTCGAAGGCGCCGGTCTCGATCACCTGCAAGGCCGGGGCGACGCCGACGATGGCGGCGAAGCCGCCGGCGCCGACGAGGATCATCGACAGCCCGACGGGGCAGCCGACGGCAAGCAGCGCCAGCACGGCGGCGATGCCGATCAACCCGATCGTCAATGGCTCCAAGGATCAGACTCCCGTGGGCTTCGCCGGCTGGAACCGCCTGAGTGCCAGCCACACGCCGGTGGCGGCGAGCCCGAGGCAGAACAGCGTCAGCGTCCCGTAGATGAGGTAGAGCGGCACCTCCAGATCCTGGGTGGCGTCGCCGCGCGCGGCCATCGTCAGCGTCTTCTCGCCGAACAGCCAGGCGAGGATCCCGCCGAAGGCGGCCAGCGCCAGGTCCCAGGTCCTTTCCAGGGCCCGGCGCAGCCACCCCGGCAGGGCGCCGACCAGCAGGTCGACGCTGACCAGCCCGCCGAGCGCCGCCCGCGGCAGCGCCGCGAACACCAGGATGAGCAGGAAATAGCTCGCCAGCTCGATGGCACCGGGGACGATCAGGTTGATCTCTCCCCCGGTGGCGTCGAACAGGGCGCGCGCCGCCACGCTCTCGACGACGACGGCGAGCATCGCCACCGTCGCCGCGAACGCGATCCCGTCAAAGAGCCGGATCACGCGTTCCATGGAGCGGCCCGCCCTTCGTCAGAGCTCGGCCTTGCAGTCGGCCACGTAGCCCTTGACCTTCTCGTAGGTCGCGGTGCCCGGCAGCCCCTGGGCGTCCAGCTTGTCGAGGTAGGCCTTGGCGGCGCGGGCGGCGGCGGCCTCCCAGGCCGGGCGCTCGGCCTCGCTCAGGGTGTGGATCTGCCCGCCGGTCTCCTTGATCTTGGCGATGCCGTCCTTGTCGCCCTCGTCGTAGCCGCGCCCGGCGACGACCGCCCACTTCATGCCGGAGTTGTCGTCGATGACCTTCTTCAGGTCGGCCGGCAGGGCCTCGTACTTCGCCTTGTTCATGGTGACGACGAAGGCCAGGGAGTAGAAGCCGAAGTCGGTGTGCTGGCTGCCCACCTCGTAGGTGCGGAAGCTCTCGACCGACTCCCACGGCAGCATGTAGCCGTCGATGGCGCCGCGCTGCATCGCCTCGTAGGTGGCGGGGGCGGGCATGCCGACGGGCTCCGCGCCGAGCTGGCTCAGCAGCTCGCCGACCACGTCGGTCGGGCGGCGGATCTTCAGGCCCTTCAGGTCGTCCAGCGTGGTGACGGCCTTGTCCTTGGTGTGCAGGTGCCCGGGTCCGTGGGTGTGGACGTAGAGGACGTGGGTCTCCTTGTACTCCCCGTCCAGGGCGCCGCTGTCGTACAGCTTCTGGAACGCGCAGGAGCCGACGGCGCCCGTCTCGAACAGGCCGGGCAGCTCGACGATCTGGCTCAAGGGAAAGCGGTTGGCCGTGTAGCCCTGGACCGTCCAGGCGATGTCGGTGATGCCGGTCTTGGCGTTGTCGTATCCCGCCGGCGCCTTGCCCAGGGTCTGGGCGGGGAACACGGTGACGCCGATGCGCCCGCCGGACTCCGCCGCGACCGCCTTGGCCCAGGCGTCGAACATCTTCTCGTGCTGCCAGCTTCCCTGCGGCATGAAGTGGGCGTAGCGCAGATTGACGTCCGCGGCGTTCGCGGGGACGACGCAGGACATGCAGATGGCGCTGCCGACGATGGCGGCGGCCGTGAAAGCCTTCGATGCGGTCATCATAACCCTGTTCCCTTTTTTTGGTTGCTCGCCGGAAATCTGTTGTTTGCCAGCCTCGCGTGAGCGATTATCGATCAATGGAGCTATTATCGCTCACATGCCCGATTATAGGAGTCGGGAAAGGGCTTTCGTCAAGCGCCATGTTGGAACGATTCTGATGAACACCCCCCTCTCGGATAAGGATATTTCGCTGACCTTCGCCAAGGGGCTGGAGGTCGTGGAGGCGTTCGGCCAGGGCGAGCCGGCGATGACCATTCCCGACATCGCCCGCCGCACCGGCATCAACCGCACGGTGGCGCGCCGCCTGGTGCTGACCCTGGAGCATCTGGGATATCTGGAGTGCCGCAACCGCGTCTACACGCTGACCCCGCGGGTGCTGCGGCTGGCCGCCGGCTTCCTGCAGGGGCGGCAGGTCGGCAAGGCCATCGTGCCGATCCTCAACGGCTACTCGGCCAAGCTCGGCGAGGCGATCTCCTTCGCCATGCTCGACGGCCACGAGGCGGTGTACGTCGCCCATTCGCCGGGCGAGCCGCACATGATCACGCTCGGCTTCACCATGGGCACCCGCCTGCCGCTCCTGCCGACCGGGCTGGGGCGGGCGCTGCTGGCCTTCGCCCCGCCGGAGACGCGCGAGCGGCTGCTCGCCGAGGCGCCGCTGCAGCCCTACACGCGCACGACCAAGCGGTCGCTCGAGGCGGTGCGGCGCGACCTGGCGGAGACCGCGGAGCGCGGCTACGCCTACGTCGAGGGCGAGTTCGAGGAGGGGGTGTCGTCGCTCGCCGTGCCGGTCCTGCGCGGCGGCACGGAGCTGGTCGGCGCGCTCGGCGTGGTCGGGCCGAGTCCGCGCTTCGCCGACGAGGGGGCGCGGCGCCTGCGCGTCGCCGCGCTCGGTGACTGCGCCCACGCCGTGGCCGCCGCGGTGTGACGCCACCCGGCCGGTGCGGGCGTCCCCACCCCCTTCGGGCAGGGTCCGCCGCCGCCGCCGGGCTGCGACCCGGCGGCCGTTGCAAAGCGGCGCCTCCTGTGCTTCGGTGCCGCGAAACTCGACCCTCTGGGAGTTCGCGGCCATGCCTGATTTCAACACCATCGACGACCTCGACGTGAACGGCAAGACGGTGCTGGTGCGCGCCGACCTCAACGTCCCCGTCAAGGACGGCCAGGTCAGCGACACCACCCGCATCGACCGCCTCGCCCCCACCCTGACCGAGCTGGCCGCCAAGGGCGCCAAGGTGGCGATCCTGTCGCACTTCGGCCGGCCCAAGGGCGGTCCCGACGAGAAGAACTCCCTGCGCCAGGTGCTGCCGGCCCTGTCCAAGGCGGTCGGCCAGCCGGTCGCCTTCGCCGAGGACTGCGTCGGCCCGGCCGCCAAGGCCGCCGTCGACGCCCTGCAGCCGGGCGGCATGCTGCTCCTGGAGAACACCCGCTTCCACGCCGAGGAGGAGAAGAACGACCCGGCCTTCGCCACGGCGATGGCCGCGTTGGGCGACCTCTACGTCAACGACGCCTTCTCCGCCGCCCACCGGGCGCACGCCTCCACCGAGGGTGTGGCGCACCACCTGCCGGCCGCCGCCGGCCGGCTGATGCAGGCCGAGCTGGAGGCGCTGGGCAAGGCGCTGGAGAAGCCGGAGCGGCCGGTCTGCGCCGTCGTCGGCGGCGCCAAGATCTCCACCAAGCTCGACCTGCTGGGCAATCTGGTGAAGAAGGTCGACATGCTCGTGCTGGGCGGCGGCATGGCCAACACCTTCCTCTACGCCCAGGGCACCGACGTCGGCGCCTCGCTGTGCGAGAAGGACATGGCCGACCAGGCCCGCGCCATCATGGACACCGCCAAGGCGTCGGGGTGCGAGCTGCTGCTGCCGGTCGACTTCATGGTCGCCAAGGAGTTCAAGGCCGGTGCCGCCAGCCGCGACGTCGCCGCCGACGCCATCGGCGCCGACGAGATGGCGCTGGACGTCGGCCCCAAGACCGTGGAGTTCCTGACCCTGAAGATCCAGGGCGCCAAGACGGTGGTGTGGAACGGCCCGCTCGGCGCCTTCGAGATCGCCCCCTTCGACGCCGGCACCAACGCGGTCGCCGGGGTCGTCGCCAAGCGCACCCAGGACGGCCAGCTCCTGTCGGTGGCCGGCGGCGGCGACACCGTGGCGGCGCTCGGCCAGGCCGGTGTGGAGTCCGCCTTCACCTACGTGTCCGCCGCCGGCGGCGCCTTCCTCGAATGGCTGGAAGGCAAGACCCTGCCGGGCGTCGCGGCACTCGCGAAGAAGTAGCCGGGGACGGCGGTGCGGGAGGGGGCGGGCGTACCCCTTCCGCACCGCCCCTACCCGGCGGGAGTCCCATGGCCTACCGCGCCTGCGCGCGGGCACTCCGAGCGATCGGGGAGTACGTTTGTTTACAACCTCCACCAAATGCCCGGCATCCCCGATGCACCAGATCGCCCCCGTCCTGGCACCGCCGCCCGTCATGTCCGACCGGGCCGCCGGCCCGCGTCGCGCTCCCGGTGCCGACCTCCGCACCATCCTCCTGAACCAGCCGGAGCCGCAGGTGGAGTCCTTGCGCGGCGTCCGTCTCGTCCTGGCGTGGCTGGCGATGCTGGCCGCCTCCTGGCTGGTCGCCGTGGTCCTGGGGTACGGCCTGTTCGCCCTGCTGCGCGCGCTGGCGGAGTAGCCGCCCCCCTTGGAGGCCGCCTCTGGAGACGGCCGCGGAATGCTGCTAGGGTCCCGGGCGACACGCACCCCGAGGGACCAGCATGACCGCAGCGGCTTCGCCCATCTTCTGCGCCGTCGACACCACCGATCCCGCCGCCGCCCGCGGCCTCGCCGGCGCCGTCGCCGGGCTGGTCGGCGGCATCAAGCTGGGCCTCGAGTTCTTCATGGCCAACGGGCCGGACGGCGTGCACGCGGTGATCGGCGCCGGCGGGCCGCCCCTGTTCCTCGACCTCAAGCTGCACGACATCCCCAACACGGTGGCCGGCGCGGTGCGGGCCGTGCTGCCCCTGGCGCCGACCTTCCTCACCGTCCACGCCTCCGGCGGCCCGGCCATGCTGCGCGCCGCCGTCGAGGCCGCCGCCGCGGCCGGCCCGGCGCGTCCGAAGCTGCTCGGGGTCACGGTGCTGACCAGCCTCGACGACGGCGACCTCGCGGCGGTCGGCCAGGCCGCCCCGGCCGGCGCCCAGGTGGAGCGGCTGGCCCGGCTGGCCCGGGAGTGCGGCCTCGACGGCGTGATCTGCGCGCCGGGCGAGGTGGCGGCGCTGCGCCGCGCCTGCGGCCCCGGCTTCGTGCTGATGGTGCCCGGCATCCGCCCGGCCTGGGCGGAGGCGGGCGACCAGAAGCGGGTCATGACGCCGGCCGAGGCGCTGGCCGCCGGCGCCGACCATCTGGTGATCGGCCGGCCGATCACCGGCCAGCCCGACCCGGCGCAAGCGGCGCGGCGCATCGCCGCCGAGATCGCGGAGGGCGCGCCATGAGCGTCCAGGCCAAGATCTGCGGCATCACCGAGCCGGACGCCCTGCGCGCCGCCGTGGAGGGGGGTGCCCGCTGGATCGGCTTCGTCTTCTACGCCCCCTCGCCGCGCTCGATCGCCCCGGCGATGGCGGCGGAGCTGGCGCGGCTGGTGCCGACCGGGGTGCGCACGGTGGGCCTGTTCGTCGACGCCGACGACGAGTTCCTGGAGCACGTCGTGGGCCAGGTGCCCTTTGACCTGCTGCAGCTGCACGGCGGCGAGACGCCGGACCGCGTGGCGGCGGTGAAGGCGGCCTTCCGCATCCCGGTGATGAAGGCGATCAAGGTGGGCGCCCCGGAGGACCTGGAGCGCGCCATGGGCTACGCCGCGGCGGCGGACTGGCTGCTGTTCGATGCCAAGCCGCCGGCCCGGGTGGCCGCCCTGCCCGGCGGCAACGGCATCGCCTTCGACTGGACCCTGCTGCACGGGCGCACCTGGCCCAGGCCCTGGATGCTGTCGGGCGGCCTCACCGGCGACAACCTCGCCGCGGCGGTGCGCGAGACCGGGGCGACGGCGGTCGACGTCTCCTCCGGCGTCGAGGACCGGCCGGGCCACAAGGACCCCGCCCGGGTGCGCGCCTTCCTCGACCGGGCACGGTCGCTGTGAGCGCGCGGCTGTCGCGCCTCGCCCTGCTGGCGGGGGTGGCCCTGTTCTTCACCCTGGTGGCGCTCGGCAACGTCACCGACTACGGCTCCAACTTCGCCTTCGTGCAGCACGTCCTGATGATGGACACCACCTTCCGCAGCCCCAACCTGATGTGGCGGGCGATCGACGCGCCGGCGCTGCACCACGCCGCCTACCTCCTCATCATCGCCTGGCAGATCCTGACGGCGGTCCTGTGCTGGTGGGGAGTGGCGCGGCTGTGGCGGGTGCGGCGGCTGGAGGCGTCCATCGTCGAGCGCGAGAAGCGCGTCGGCATCGCCGGCCTGACCGCCGGCTTCCTGCTCTATGCCGTCGGCTTCGTCGCGGTGGGCGGCGAATGGTTCGCCATGTGGCAGTCGTCGACCTGGAACGGCCAGGGCAGCGCGGCGATCTTCTTCACCCTGATCGGCATCGCCCTGCTCCATCTCTGCGGCGCGGAACGGGACGGTGGCTGACGGGGGCACCCCGCCGGTGACCGTCGGGCGGCCCCCGGACGGCCACGGGTGCCCCTTCGGCTGAACCCGCCCGGCCGCATGGCGGTGCCGCGCGGTCCGGTATAGGATGCGGCCACGCCGCCGCCCGCACGCCCCATGGAGGCCCATGAGCGAGTCCGACAGCCCCCAGTCCTGCGTCGAAGGGCTCGGCCTGGTGCTCGACGAGCACCTGCGCTGGGTCGGGCAGTGGCACCGCGCCGCCTTCTACCGCCGCGGCCGCGGCGGCGACCACGCCGCGGCCCCGGCCGCCTTCGCCCGCTGGTGCGCCGCCGTGCGCAAGGAGGACCTCACCCACCAGCCGGCGATCGAGAAGCTCGTCACCGTGCACGAGCAGATGCACCGCCAGGCCCGGCTGGTGCTGCTGAAGGCCGCCAACGGCGAACCGCCCAGCGAGGCCGAATACGAATCCGTGATCGGCCGCTTCGAGGAGTTCGCCAAGCTGCTGCGCCGCATGGAACGGGCCTTCGGCGCCGCCGCCTCGGGCCTCGACCCGCTGACCGGCCTGCGCTCGCGCCGCGGCATGCAGGAGGCGCTGGAGCGCGAGATGAACCGCTTCCGTCGCACCGGCCAGCCCTTCTGCCTCGCCCTGTGCGACATCGACCGCTTCAAGTCGGTCAACGACACCTACGGGCACGACGTCGGCGACCGCGTGCTCGCCGCCATGGCCGCCGTCGTCAGCCGCAGCATCCGCAGCTTCGACGAGGCCTTCCGCATGGGCGGCGAGGAGTTCCTGGTGTGCCTGAAGGAGACCGTGCTGGAGGACGGCTGGCAGGTCGTCGAACGCCTGCGCGCCGACCTCATGGCGACGCCGATCGTCCTGCCCGACGGCCGCGTCCTCCGGATCACCGCCTCGTTCGGCCTGGTCGAGTCCGGTCCCGACACCGCCGTCGACGACCTCGTGGTGCGGGCGGACCGGGCGCTCTACCACGCCAAGAACAGCGGGCGGAACCGGGTGGTGCGCTACGGCCTCGACATGCCGGACGCCGGCGCCGCCGCGACCTCCCCGGCCTGACCCCGCAACGCCGACTACCGCCGGCCGGCCGGGCACGCTAGGATCGGCGAGGCACCGGACGCGACACGGGGATCTGATGCGCACCCATCCCGACTTTCCCAACCTCTTCATCCTCGACCACCCGCTGATCCAGCACAAGCTGACCCTGATGCGGGACAAGCAGCGCTCGACCAGCGGCTTCCGCAACCTGCTGCGCGAGATCTCGCTGCTCATGGGCTACGAGATCACCCGCGACCTGCCGATGACCACCGAGCGCATCGAGACCCCGCTGGAGGCGATGGACGCGCCGATGCTGGCCGGCAAGAAGCTCGCCATCGTGCCGGTGCTGCGGGCCGGCCTCGGCATGGCCCAGGGCCTGCACGAGCTGGTGCCGTCGGCGCGCGAGGGGCACATCGGCCTCTACCGCGACCCGCAGACCCACATGCCGGTGGAGTATCTGGTCAAGCTGCCGGAGGCGGAGGGGCGCCTGTTCATCGTCGTCGACCCGATGCTGGCCACCGGCAACTCGGCGGTGCACGCCTGCGACGTGCTGAACCGCCACGGCGTCGACGACGACAACATCCGCTTCCTCGCCCTGGTCGCCGTGCCCGAGGGCATGCGGGTGTTCGCCGCGGCCCACCCCCGCATCAAGGTCTTCACGGCCTCCCTGGACAGCCACCTCGACGACCACGACTACATCGTCCCCGGCCTCGGCGACGCCGGCGACCGCATGTTCGGCACGAAATAGGCACCCCGCCGGGGCGTCCTCCCCCGCCACCCGCGACCGGTTGCTGCCGTCTCCGTCCACCCCATAGTTATGGAAAAGGAGGAGACGAACCATGGTCGCTCAGGCACCGCCGGGGACCCGTCCCGACTACACCATCGACCAGGACTGGGAGTCCTACACCGAACAGGACCACGCCACGTGGCGCACCCTGTTCCGCCGCCAGGAGGAGATCCTGAAGGGGCGCGCCGCGCCGGAGTTCCTCGACGCCATGCGGGACCTCGCCATGGCGGCGGACCGCATCCCCGACTTCGGCCGGCTCACCGCCCTGCTGGAGCCGGCGACCGGCTGGCGGATCGTCGCCGTGCCCGGGCTGGTGCCCGGCGACATCTTCTTCGAGCACCTCGCCAACCGCCGCTTCCCGGTCACCGTCTGGATCCGCCGGCCGGAGCAGATGGACTATCTGGAGGAGCCGGACCTCTTCCACGACACCTTCGGCCACGTGCCGCTGCTGATGAACCCGGTCTTCGCCGACTTCATGCACGCCTACGGCCGCGCCGGACAGGAGGCGACGCGGCTGGGCTGCCTCGACTTCCTCGGCCGGCTCTACTGGTACACGGTGGAGTTCGGGCTGATCCGCAGCGGCGGCAGCCTGCGCATCTACGGCGCCGGCATCGTCTCGTCCAAGGGCGAGTCGATCTGGAGCCTCGAGGACGCCTCGCCGCACCGCATCGGCTTCGACCTCGACCGGGTGATGCGCACCCTCTACCGCATCGACGACTACCAGGAGACCTACTTCGTCATCGACGACTACGACGCGCTGTTCGCCGCCCTGAAGCAGGACCTGCGGCCCGTCTACGACCGGCTGAAGCGCCAGCCGGTGCTCGACCCCGGCACGGTGCTGCCGGACGACACGGTGTTCCAGCGCGGCACCGGCCGCTACCACCGCGCCAAGCGGGCGGCGGCGGAGTGACGCGGCGGGGTGGTCGCGGCGGGGGCGTCGCGGCGGAGTGGTTGCGGCGGTCCCCCACCCAACCCTCCCCCACTTTCGCGGGGGAGGGCTCATTCCTCCCCCCGCGAAGTGGGGGGAGACTAGGAGGGGGGTCCGCCGCGACGCCCCCGCCGCACCCCCTCAGCGCACCCCCTCAGCGCACCGCCGTCGGCGTCCGGCGGGCGGCCAGCTTGTCCAGCAGGTCGGTGATGAACACCTCGTCGGTCTTGCCGGCCAGCGCCGCCAGGCTCTGCAGCATGGCGCCGCCGAACTTCAGCACACCGGTGAGGTCGATGCGCCACTGCCCGCCCTCGCGCACGAAGTCGGCGGGCACCGGGGAAGGCTTGTTCTTCACCAGCAGCAGCGCCGAGGCGCGGTCGCCGCGCACCCGGACGGGACCCAGCGCGCTCTGGGCGATGACGTTGGGGCCGAGCCAGCCCTTGGCCAGCGCGTGGTCGGCGATGTCCGCCGCCTTCATCCGCCGCAGCTCGGCCGGGCTGAGATAGCGGCGCAGGCCGAGTGCGGCGAACTTCTCCGCCGGGCCCAGCTTGGCCAGGCTGGCGCGGTCGCCGGCGCGCGCGGCGCGGCGCACGTCCTCCAGCGCCGCCGCGCTGTCGCGCGACAGCAGCGGCAGCACCGCCGCACCGCGCCCCTCGGCCAGCGCGGCGCGCGCCTTGTCGAAGACGGCGGCGACCGCCCGCTCCTCGGGCGACGGTTCGGGGGCCGGGGCGGCGGCCGCCGCCGGGAAGGCGAGGACGACGAGGACGAGAAGCAGGGAAAGAAGGCGCATCGCTGACCGTTCCGCGTGGCGGCTCATTTCGCCGGGGATTCGACGCCGAAGAACTCCAGCTGCCAGTGCATGTCGTCTTCGGACAACGGGTAGTGAACACCGTCGCGGGCGTTCAGTGCCGCCTTGGGCGAAATCTGCGCCAGCCGCAGCTGCACCTGGCGGGCGAAGCGCATGGACAGGCCGGTCCGCCAGACCAGCGCCGTCACCGCCCGCGGCGCGTGGGTGGCGACGATGCGGTCGACGGTGGCGGCGGGGACGCCGGCGAGTTCGCCCAGCGCCGCCAGGACGAAGGCGCGGTCGCCTTCCAGCATCGCCCCCTCCAGCAGCTTCTCCGTCAGCTTGCCCTCCTTGTGGAGGCGGGCGGCGCGCTCGCCGGGGCGCTCCGGCGTCTCGCCCTTGTCCTCGCCGGCCCAGAGGTCGACGGGCCCGCCGGCGTGGTTGCCGCCGGCCATCCCCTTGCCCACCCGCTCGCGCACCGCGTCGGCCAGCTTCTGCGCCGCCGCCGGGTCGAGGTCGGTGCGCTCCTGCAGCGCCTTCAGCAGGTTGTCGGCGACGAAGCTGGCCAGCCGCACCACGACGCGGGCCGGCAGCCGCGGGCGGCGGACCAGCGGGGCGTGCCAGGGCTCGTGCCGGGGCGCCTCGTCGACGATGCGGTCGAGCGTCTCCTCGCGGATCTGCGCCGAGGGGTTGGCGAGCAGCGCCGCCACCGCCGCCTCGTCGTCGGAGCGGGCGATGGCGTCGGCCACCGACGCCGACACCTCGCCCCGGCCGGCGATCGCCGACAGAGCGCCGGCCACCGGCCCCGACAGGATGATGTCGAGCAGGTCCTCCTCGGTGAGGATCGGCGAGTGCCGCAGCACCGGCCCGCAGACCTGGAGCTCGACGTCGCGGGCCAGCGCGTTGATCACCGCGTGCGGCGCGTTGGGCAGGTCCTTCAGGGCCTCGGCGAGGATGCCGCGGACCGCCGAGGCCTGGTCGCGCGCGAGCGTCTCCAGGCACTCCATGGTCATGCGCCCGATCTGCGAGAGCTGGCTGGCCGGCAGGTCGGGCACCAGCCGGGCGATCTTGCCCGCCAGCGCGCCGCGGACCGATTCCTCGCGGTCCTTGGCCAGCAGCAGGTCGGCCTGGCGCGGCGTGCCGGCGTTGGTGGCCAGCGCCCGGCGCACCTCGGCCGCCGTGTCGGCGGCGAGGAAGTAGAGCAGCTCCGGGCGGGCCTCGGGATGCTCGGCGACGCGGCGGCGCACCTCGGGGTCGGTGCTGCGCACCATCTCCTTGGCGGCTTCGTAGTCGCTGGGGTCCAGGGTGGGGGAGCGCGGTGTCACGGGGCGGTCTCCGGCACGGCGGCGTGATCGGCCGCGACGGTGTAGGAACCCTTGCCGCGGGCCTTGGCGGCGTACATGGCGGCGTCGGCCCGGGCGGTCAGCTCCTGCACGGTCTCGCCGCGGCCGGGCCAGTGGACGGCGATGCCGATGGACAGGCCCAGCGGCTTGTCCGGGCCGGCCGAGAGGTGGCGCAGCTCGGCGACGCCGGCCAGCAGGCGGTCGGCCACGGCGCGGGCGCGGTCGGCGTCGGTGCGGCCGAGCCACAGCACGAACTCGTCGCCGCCGAGCCGCCCCGGCAGGTCGCCCGGGCGCACGCCGGTGGTCAGCAGGGTGCCGATCGCCTTGAGCACCTGGTCGCCCTGCTGGTGGCCGTGCAGGTCGTTGACCGCCTTGAAGTTGTCGAGGTCGACGTAGAGCAGGCTCGACGGCCCCGTGTCGGGGCGGCCGAGCTGCTCCTCCAGCCGCTCGAAGAAGGTGCGGCGGTTGAACAGGCCGGTCAGCCCGTCCCGCTCCGACAGGCGGTGCAGCCGCTCCTGGTAGGCGAGGTGGGCGTGGACGATGCCGATGTGGTCGGCGACGCCGGCGATGAGCTGGGCGTCCTCGTCGTCCCAGGGGTCGGCGTCGTCGCCGCGCCACACCAGGACGGCGCCGTTGACCGCGCGCTGGTGTTCGGTGCGGCAGGCCAGCAGCCGGTTGCCGCCGAGCGTCGCCACCACCGGCTCGGGCGCCGCCATCACCCGCGCCAGGGTCTCGCCGAGGGCGGCGTGCTCCAGCTCGGCCGGGATCTCGCCGGCGAAGTCGGTGACCGGCAGCGGCGCGCCGGCCTCGCCGACCCGCAGGATGCGGCAGCCGTCGGCGCCGAGCGCCCGCGCCGTCTCGGTCGCCGCCACCCCCAGCGCCTCGGCGGCGTCGAGGCGGTTGCGCAGGGTGTGGACGAGGTGGCCCAGCATCTTCTCGCGGTTGCGCACGCGGGCCAGCTCGGCGGCACGCACCACCTGCTCCGTGACGTCGCGGCACACGCCGCGCGCCCCGCCCCACTGCCCGTCCGCGCCGTACAGCGGCAGCGCCGAGGCGACGACGCAGGCGGCGGCGCCGTCGGCGCGCTTCAGCCACAGCTCGCTCTGGTCGACCGGCCGGCGGGTGTCGAAGGGCAGCGGCAGGTCGCCCCACTCCTCCACCGCCAGCTCCCGCGGGTCGCGGCCGATCAGCGCCTCGGCCTCGTAGCCGAGCGCGCCCTTCGGCGTGACGAAGACGAACCGCCCGTCGGCGCCGGTCTCCCAGGCGAAGTCGCTGGACACCTCGACCAGGTCCTTGTAGCGCCGCCGCGACTCGGAGAGGGTCTGGCGGAGCTGGCGCTCCAGGGTGGCGTCGCGGCCGAACAGCAGGGTGGTCCCGTCGGGCAGCGGCGAGGCCGCCCACTCGACGATCATGACGCCGCGCGCCGCCTCGACCGGCGTCGACCGCAGGCCCGGGGCGACGCTGGCCCCGCCCAGCCACGACCGCACCTCGTCCAGCCAGTGGGGATCCTCGTCCAGCAGCCGCTCGGCGGCGGCGTTGGCGGCGGCCAGCGCGCGGTCGGCGCCCAGCCAGAGCGCCGGGCCGGGGAAGGCGGCGAGAACGGCGCGCGGGTCCGCGCCGGCGGCGGGGCGCGGGGGCGGTTCGGTATCCACGGACGCGTACGGCGGCTGCATGATCGGCGGAACACCCATCAAAGGCTGACCCGGTCGGGCGCGGCCGGGCGGCCGGCGACCGACGCGACGGGCGCGGAACCGCGAATCGGCCTTGCCCGACCGGACGCGCTCCCCCATTGTCTCGGCATGACCGTCGCCCTTCCCGACGTCGAGGTGTGGATCTTCGACCTCGACAATACTCTTTACCCGGCCTCCTGTAACCTGTTCGCGCAGGTCGACCGGCGCATCGGCACATTCATCGCCGAGCGCTTCGGGATTCCCTTTGAGGAGGCGCGGACGATGCAGAAGCGATTCTTCCGCGAACACGGAACGACGTTGCGCGGACTCATGGTTGAGCACGACGTCGACCCCGTGCCCTTCCTCGACTACGTCCACGCCATCGACATCACGCCGGTGCCGCCCAGCCCGCGGCTCGACCGCGCGCTCGACCGGCTGAAGGGGCGCAAGATCGTCTACACCAACGGCTCGGTCCGGCACGCCGCCAACGTCACCGAACGCCTCGGCATCAGCCGCCATTTCGACGCCGTGTTCGACATCGTCGAGGCCGGCTACGTGCCGAAGCCCGACCCCCGCCCCTACCGCGACCTTGTGGCGCGCCACGGCATCGACCCGGCGCGCGCCTGCATGGTCGAGGACATCGCCCGCAACCTGGCGCCGGCCCACGCCATGGGCATGACCACGGTGTGGGTGAAGACCGAGGCGGACTGGGCGCGGCCGGACCGCGGCGGCGTCGGAACCGGCGACCACATCGACCACGAGGTCGAGGATCTCGTGGATTGGCTGGAGCGGGTGGCCGGATAGGCACCGATCACCGGGCTGCGCGTTCCTCGATCAGGTCCCACCGGTTGCCGAAAGCGTCGCGGAACACCGCCACTCTCCCATAGGGTTCCACACGCGGGGATTCGAGGAACTCCACTCCGGCCGCGGACAGCCGTTCGAAGTCGCGGCCGAAGTCGTCGGTCCGCAGGAACAGGAAGACGCGTCCGCCGGCCTGTGCGCCAATGGCGGCGTGCTGCTCGGGCGTTGCCGCCTTGGCCAGCAGCAGCGCCGTTTCCGTGGCGCCGGGTGGGGCCACCCGCACCCAGCGCTTGTCGCGGGTGATTGGCGTGTCCTCCAGCAGCGAAAAGCCGAGCGTGCCAACGAAATATGCGATCGCCGCGTCGTAGTCGGGCACCACCAGAGCAACCAAGGCGATCGACCGCTTCACGTCAGCTCCTCTGCCCCGATGATCGCCGCCTCCGCGCCGCAACCGGTTGCGCCGGCGGAATCCAGGGCGGTAGACGCAAAAAATGGCGAGAAGGTCTCGACCTTCTCGCCATCTTCCGGGCATCTCCGGGAAACCGGTCAGGTTGCCCAATAGGTCGGCACCCTTGAGGGCGCTCGATTTGGTGACGTTCCTCCCCAACTCGGGCCTTGACGACGCAAGCGTCACTGTCGACGGCAATAGTCCAGATAATCGGCATGCGATGCAAGCGGAATCGCCATGGCCGCCGCTGATTTTCAGAAGAAGCCGGAAAGCGGCGGCGGCGAATTCGGCAGCGATACGGGAGTATGCTCTTTTCGACGGACCCGGCCCGAAAGTAATGCTGCGCCGCAGCAAGTGGTTTTCAGTCGCTTTCTTTGCCGCGACCATCCGGCGACTCGGCGACAACTCGTATGGTAGTAGGCCGCAGCCGCGCCGCTGGCCGGTTGACAACGCGCGCTCCCCCGGCCCATGTTTCGCCGCTTTTTCGCCTCCAGCCGCCAGGGGTTCGCCATGACCGACGCCCAGCTCCAGTCCGCCATCGACACCGCGTGGGAGACCCGCGAAACCCTCAGCCCGTCCACCACCGGCACCGTGCGGGACGCGGTGGAGCAGGCGCTGGCCGGCCTCGACGCCGGCACCCTGCGCGTCGCCGAGCCGGCCGACGGCGGCTGGCGGGTCAACCAGTGGCTGAAGAAGGCGGTGCTGCTGTCGTTCCGCCTCAACGACATGGCGGTGGTCGAGGGCGGCCCCGGCGGGGCGACCTGGTTCGACAAGGTGCCCTCCAAGTTCGCCGGCTGGGGCGAGCACCGGTTCCGCGAGGCCGGCTTCCGCGCCGTGCCGGGCAGCGTCGTGCGCCGCTCCGCCTACGTGGCGCCCGGCGTGGTGCTGATGCCCTCCTTCGTGAACCTCGGCGCCTACGTCGACTCCGGCACCATGGTCGACACCTGGGTGACGGTCGGCTCGTGCGCGCAGATCGGCCGCAACGTCCACCTCTCCGGCGGGGTCGGCATCGGCGGCGTGCTGGAGCCGCTGCAGGCCAACCCGGTGATCATCGAGGACGACTGCTTCATCGGCGCCCGCTCCGAGGTGGTCGAGGGGGTCATCGTCGAGCGCGGCTCGGTGCTGTCCATGGGCGTCTTCATCAGCGCCTCGACCAAGATCATCGACCGCGCCACCGGCGAGGTGTTCGTCGGCCGGGTGCCGGCCTATTCGGTGGTGGTGCCCGGCAGCCTGCCCGGCAAGCCGCTGCCCGACGGCACGCCGGGGCCCAGCCTCTACTGCGCCGTCATCGTCAAGCGGGTCGACGAGCAGACCCGGGCCAAGACCTCCATCAACGAACTGCTGCGCGACTGATGCCCCCGACCGTCCCGCCCGCCCGGCTCGACGACCCCGTCGCGCTCGCCAGCGCCCTCATCCGCTGCCCCAGCGTCACGCCGGCCGACGCCGGCGCGCTGGACGTCCTGGCGCAGGCGCTGGAGCGGCTGGGCTTCGCCTGCCACCGCCTGCGCTTCGAGGAGCCGGGCGAGGCGGCGGTGGACAACCTCTACGCCCGGCTGGGCGGGCACGGCCCCAACTTCTGCTTCGCCGGCCACACCGACGTGGTGCCGCCGGGCGACCCGGCGGGCTGGTCGGTCGACCCCTTCGGCGCGGAGATCCACGCCGGGAACCTGTACGGCCGCGGCGCCGTCGACATGAAGGGCGCGGTCGCCTGCTTCGTCGCCGCGGTGGCGCGGTCGCTGTCGCACTCCGGCCCGCCGGCCGGCTCGATCAGCCTGCTGATCACCGGCGACGAGGAGGGCATGGCCGTCAACGGCACCCGCAAGGTGCTGGACTGGCTGCACGCGCGCGGCGAGCGCATCGACGCCTGCCTGGTGGGCGAGCCCACCAACCCGCGGCGCCTCGGCGACATGATGAAGATCGGCCGGCGCGGCAGCTTCACCGGCCGGCTGACGGTGCACGGGGTGCAGGGGCACGTGGCCTACCCGCACCTCGCCGACAACCCGCTGCCGCGCCTGGTCCGCATGCTGGACGCCATCGCCCGCGAGCCGCTGGACGCCGGCAACGCCCATTTCCAGCCCTCGTCCCTGGCGCTGACCACCATCGACGTCGGCAACCCCGCCAACAACGTCATCCCGCGCCAGGGCAAGGCGACCTTCAACATCCGCTTCAACGACATGCAGAACCCGGCCGGGCTCGAAGCCTGGCTGCGCGCCCATTTCGACGCGGTCGGCGGCTCCTACGACCTCGACTGCCACTGCAGCGGCGAGTCGTTCCTCACCCCGCCGGGGCCGCTCACCGAGCTGGTGGCCGACGCGGTGGCGGCGGTGACCGGCCGCCGGCCGGAGTACTCGACGACCGGCGGCACCTCCGACGCCCGCTTCATCAAGGACCATTGCCCGGTCGTGGAGTTCGGCCTGGTCGGCCAGACCATGCACAAGGTGGACGAGCACGTCGCCCTCGACGATCTCGCGGCGCTGACCGACATCTATGGGGCGATCGTCCGGGACGCCTTCGCCCGGCTGCCCGCCCCGTGACCCCGCCCCCGGCCCCGCCCAGGACGCTGCCCGCATGACGACCCTGACCGTACGGGACATCGCCTATTCGGTGGTCGGCGCCTTCCGGCTGGCCCGGTTCGACGCCACCGGACACGAGTGCTTCGACCGCTCCCCCGAGGGCGCGGCGAAGTCCTTCTACGCAGCCCTGCTGGTGCTGCCGGCCTACGCCGTGCTGCTGGTCCTGCGCCTGTGGGAGGAGATGCAGACGGCCCCGACCCTGCAGTTCGTCGCCGTCGAGGCCGTCGCCTACGTGATCAGCTGGACCGCCTTTCCCGTGGCGATGATCTCCGTCTCGGCCATGCTCGACCGCGCCGACCGCTATCCCGGCTTCGTCTGCGCCTACAACTGGTCGTCCGTCGTGCAGATGAGCGTCTATCTCCCGGCCGTCCTGCTGGCCGAGAGCGCCCTGCTGCCCCCCGGGATCGCCGAGGGGCTGGTGTTCGGCGTGATGATGGCGATGCTGACCTACCAGTGGTTCGTCATGCGCACCGCCCTCGACATCGCCGGCGCCACCGCGGCGGCGCTGGTGCTGCTCGACCTCTTCCTGTCGGCCCTGATCACCGACTACGCCGACGGGCTGCTCTGACCTCTCCGAGCGGGTCGCCCCCGAAGACCCCTTGCCCGGCGCAAACTATCAACGTTACGATTCGATGACGTTTCGATGGCACGCGGTCTGTCCGGTCAGGGAGGTCGGGGGCATGTTCGAGCTGTTCGTCGTCGGTTGCGTGGCGCTGCGGGCCTGCGAGTACGTCACCGTCCCCATCATCTACCCGACCGAGGCGCGCTGCGCCCAGCAGGCGGCCATCGTCGCCGGCATGGTCGGCGCCCGCTTCCCGTTCCGGGAGCTGAGCTACGAGTACAGTTGCCGCCCCGCCGACCGTCCGCGGGCCGCCCGGACCGCGGCGGCGGAGCCGGACGGCGAGCGGTGACCGGTGCTCAGCCCGCGGTCTTCCCGCTGACCCCGGCCTCGGCGAAGGTCGCCATGCCGGCGTGGCAGACGGCGGCGGCGCGCAGGAGGGGGATCGCCAGGGCGGCGCCGGAACCCTCGCCGAGACGCATGCCGAGGTCGAGCAGCGGCTCCTTGCCGAGGATTCCGAGGAGTCGGGCGTGGCCCGGCTCGACCGAGCGGTGGGCGACGACGCAGTGGTCGAGGGCCCGGCGGTCGGCCTTGTGGAGCACGGCGGCGGCGGCGGTGCAGGCGAAGCCGTCCAGCACCACCGGCACCCGGGCCATGCGCGCCGCCAGGATGGCGCCGGCGATCGCCGCCAGCTCGTAGCCGCCGAGCCGGCGCAGCGCCTCGAAGGGGTCCTCCCGGGCCTCGGGGTTGGCGGCCAGCCCGGCCTCCACCGCCGCCACCTTGCGCTCCAGCCCGGCGTCGTCGACGCCGGTGCCGCGCCCCACCCAGTCGCGCGCCTCGCCGCCGAACAGGGCGGCGGCGATGGCGGCGGCGGCGGTGGAGTTGCCGATGCCCATCTCGCCGAGCGCCAGCAGATGGATGCCCATCTCCACCGCCATCATGCCGTAGGCCATGGCGCGGCAGCACTCCTCCTCGTCCATCGCCGCCCCTTGCGTGAAGTCGCGGGTCGGGTTGTCGAGGTCGAGCTCGTAGACCCGCAGGTCGGCGTCGGCCATCTCCGCCAGCTGGTTCACCGCGGCGCCGCCGTTCTGGAAGTTGGCGACCATCTGCGCCGTCACCTCCGCCGGGAAGGCGGAGACGCCGCGCGCCGCCACGCCGTGGTTGCCGGCGAACACCGCCACCCGGGGACGCTGGAGCTGCGGCGGGTGCTGGCCCTGCCAGGTCGACAGCCATTCCGCCAGGCTCTCCAGCCGGCCCAGCGCGCCGGGCGGCTTGGTGAGCTGGCGCTCGCGCTGCACGGCGGCGGTGCCGGCGCCGAGGTCGGGGCCGGGCAGGTTGCGCACCAGCGCACGGATCTCCTCGAACGACAGGGCGGGCTGGGGATTGCTCATGGCGGGTACCGCAGGGAAAGACGGGAAAGGCCGGGACATTGGCAGGAAACCCCCCGCCCGTCAAAGGCGATGACCCCGGTCGGCGGCCGGGTCAAGGATCGCGGCGGCGCAGCAGGGCCTTGCGCGCCTCGTCCGCCGCCGCCATGGCGGCGACCACCGGGAGCCCCGTCAGCCACGCCCACCACGGCAGCGGCGCCGCGCCGAACAGCAGGTGGCCCGGCGGCGTGCCGACGATGGCGAGGAGCAGCGCCAATTCCGCAGCGATGCCCCAGAGGACCAGGCGGTTGCGCGGCAGGCGGCGGTCGAGGGCCGAGGCGCGGTCGTCGCGCCACAGGAACAGGTTGACCACCTGGGCCAGGACGATGGCGGCGAGGCAGGCGGTGGTGGCGGCGCGGTAGAGAGGGTCGGCGGCGCCCAGCGGCTGGCCCCACGACCAGCCGCCGGCGTACAGCACGGCCCCGTAGGCGGCCATCGCCGCCGCCGCCTCGAACGGCCCGAGGAAGAGATAGGCCCGCGCCAGCAGGCCTGGGGTCAGCAGGCGCCGGCCGCCGCGGCGCGGCGGGCGGCGCATGAGGTCGCGGTGCGGCGGCTCGGCGCCGAGCGCCAGGGCCGGCAGCATGTCGGTGCCGAGGTCGACCGCCAGGATCTGGATCACCGTCAGGGGCAGCGGAAGGCCCAGCAGCACGAAGGCGAGGTAGGGCACGATCTCCG
The DNA here is from genome assembly GCF_051225715.1 of Azospirillum sp. ST 5-10. Classification (NCBI taxonomy): domain Bacteria; kingdom Pseudomonadati; phylum Pseudomonadota; class Alphaproteobacteria; order Rhodospirillales; family Azospirillaceae; genus Azospirillum; species Azospirillum sp. ST 5-10. The sequence goes on along the minus strand of NZ_JBPJSP010000007.1, from coordinate 123,133 downwards.
GGATGTTGGAGGTGAGGATGTAGCCCATGAACTTGCGGATGTTGGCGAACACCGCCCGCCCCTCCTCGACGGCGTGGACGATCGAGGCGAAGTTGTCGTCCAGCAGCACCATGTCCGCCGCCTCGCGGGCGACGTCGGTGCCGCTGCGGCCCATGGCGACGCCGATGTCGCCCTGGCGCAGCGCCGGCCCGTCGTTCACCCCGTCGCCGGTGACGGCGACGATGTCGCCGCGCCGCTGCAGCGCCTGGACGATGCGCAGCTTCTGGTCGGCGCCGATGCGGGCGAAGACGATCTCCTCGGCGTCGAGCAGCAGGGTCAGGTGGGTGTCCGACAGGGCCCGCAGCCGGTCGCCGGTCACCACGGTGGGATCGTCGCCGCGCACCAGCCCGACCTCGCGGGCGATGGCGAGCGCCGTGTGCGGGTGGTCGCCGGTGACCATGACGACGCGGATGCCGGCGGCGCGGGCCCGCGCCACCGCCGCCGGCACCTCCGGCCGCGGCGGGTCCTCCAGCCCGACCAGCCCCGCCAGGGTGAGGTCGCGTTCCGGATCCCCGCCGTCCGCGTCGTCCCGCCACGCCAGCGCCAGCACGCGCAGGCCGCGGTCGGCCATCCGCTCCTGCTCGGCCAGCACCGCCCGGCGGCCGGCCTCGTCCAGCGCCGCCGCGCCGTCCGCGGCGGCGCGGCGGGTGCACAGGGGCAGCACCGCTTCGACCGCGCCCTTGGTGTAGACGACGCGGCGCCCGTCGGCTGCCGCGTGCACGGTGGACAGGCGCATGCGCTCGCTGTCGAAGGGCACCTCGTCGACCAGCGCCAGCCGCGGACCGGGGCCGGCGTGCTCGACCAGCGCCACCTCCATGGGGTCGCCCAGCCAGCGGCCGCGGCCGCCGGCCTTCAGGGTGTGGCAGTGGCGGGCCACCGCGGCGAGCGGCCCGGCCGGCCCGTGCGCCTCCTTCACCGCCATGCGGTTGCGGGTCAGCGTGCCGGTCTTGTCGGTGCAGATGACGGTGGCCGAGCCGAGCGTCTCCACCGCCGGCAGGTGGCGGATCAGCACCCGCCGCCTCGCCATCCGCCGCGCCCCCATGGCGAGCGCCAGGGTGACCGTGGGCAGCAGGCCCTCCGGCACGTTGGCGACGATGATGCCGATGGCGAAGACGAAGGCCCCCCACACCGGCATGCCGGCACGCACGCCGACGACGGCGAAGACGACGCCCAGCAGGGTGGCCAGCGCGGCGATCACCCGGCTGACCGTGGCGATCTCGCGCAGCAGCGGCGAGCGCACCCGCTCCTCGCCCTGGGTCAGGCGGGCGATGCGGCCGAACTCCGTGTGGGCGCCGGTGGCGAAGACGACCGCCCGCCCCTCGCCGGCGACCACCGCGGTGCCGGCCAGCACGAGGTTGCGCGCGGCCAGGGGGTCGCCCTCCTCGGTCGGCTCGGCGTCGCGCAGGACCGGCACGGACTCGCCGGTCACCGTCGCCGTGTCGACCCGCAGCCCGCGCGCCTCGACCAGCCGCGCGTCGGCCGGCACGCGGTCGCCCTCGCCCAGCAGGATCACGTCGCCGGGCACCAGCTCGGTCGCCGTCACCGGCAGCAGGGTGCCGCCGCGCAGGGTCTTCACCCGCTGCGGCAGCAGCTGGCCGAGCGCCGACAGCTCGCGCTCCGCCCGGTAGTCCTGCCAGAAGCTGAACAGCCCGTTGACCAGCACCACGCCGACGATGGCGGCGGCCAGGGTGGCCATGCCTTCGCCCGGCTGGTGGGCCTCGGCCACCAGGGCCAGCCCGGCGGCCAGCCACAGCAGCAGCGCGAAGAAATGGATGAAGCTGCGGCCCAGCCGCGCCAGCGGCGCGCGGCGCCGGGCCGGCTCCAGGGCGTTGCGCCCGAAGGTGCCGAGGCGGCGGCGCGCCTCGGCGGCCGACAGCCCCTGCATGCCGCTGCGCAGGCTGCCCAGGGCCTCGTCGGGCGACAGCTTCTGGATCCGCATGGCGGACCTCCGGCATGGTCCGGCCCACTCTAGCCCGGCCGCGCGGGTCCGGCCATTGGACAGATCGCCCCGCGGCCGCCACATTGCTGGCGGGCCCACCGGCGGAGGAACGGGATGGCGGACGGGACGGACCGCGCGGTGCGCGCGCACATCGGCGGACGGGTGCAGGGGGTGTGGTACCGCGGCTGGACGGTCCGGCGGGCGACCCAGCTCGGCCTGCGCGGCTGGGTGAGGAACCGCGCCGACGGCTCGGTCGAGGCGCTGTTCGCCGGACCGCCGGCGGCGGTGGACCGCATGCTGGCCGAGTGCCGCGACGGGCCGCCGGCGGCGCGCGTCGACGCGGTCACGGTGGAGCCCGCCGCGGACCCCGGCCCCGGCCCCTTCGCGCAGCGGCCGACGGTGTAGATCGGGAGCCGTGTGGATTAGGATTCCGTTAGCCATGTCCGGCTAGAGTCGCCGGGCGGTGCGGCGTGCGGAGGCTGACCATGGGCAAGGACATCAGGACGATCCGCGACCGGCTGTCCGCCGCCTTCCGGCGGGCGGCGGCGGGCAAGGTCGCGGGCAAGGTCGCGACCCGGGCGGCGGGCGACGGCCGTCCGGCGGAACGCGCCGCGACGCCGGCGGTCCGCCTCGGCCCGGCGCTGACCCGCCGCCTCGCCGCGGCGGGCGACGCCGCCACCGCGGCCGATGCTCCCGGCGGCATCGACATCCGCACGTGATGGGACGCGCCCGCACCCGTCGCCGGCGCGCGGCGCTGGCCGCCCTGCTGCTGGCAGGCCTGCCGCCGGCCGCCCTGCCGACGGCCGAGCCGGCCGCCGCCGGCCCGCTGGAGCGCACCGACCCGCACCACCTGGCGCCGGTGCCGCCCGGCGGCTACGACCTGCCGCTGGCGCCGCCGGTGATGCGCTTTCCCCTGCCGCCGCAATGGGTGACCATCCGCTCCGACGAGGACTGGCGCAGCGCCGGGCGCATCGACAAGGAGCTCTCCAAGGCCTGCGCCGAGCGGCGCTTCCGCGAGATGGTGCCGATGCGCTTCCGCGCCGTCTTCGGCCGCGACGTGCTGGGGGTCGCCTTCGGCCACGGGCTGAACCTGAGCGACGCCGGCAAGCTCGCCGATCCGCGGATGATCTACCTGTTCCGCAACGGCGACAGCACCGGATGCGTGGTGGTCGCCATGACCAACGAGGACGCCCGCGTCCTCCAGCGCACCGCCGGCCCGGCGACGCCGGCCCGCGGCGCCGCGCGCTAAGCAGGTTTGCCCAGGCCGGGCCACCGATGGCCCGGCCTGGGCAAACCTGCGGACTCCCTGGTTTTGCAGGTTTTCCGAGCCCGCCCAAAGGTGGGCGGAGTGCGGGAAACCTGCTTAGCTCTCGGCCAGAACGGCGCCCGGCGGCAGGTTGACCCCCGACACCCGCCAGGCCGGCGGCTGGTCGTCGACGGCGATGTGGTCGAGCCGGGTCAGCGACAGCGTGTCGATGCGGAAGCGCAGGGCGGCCTCGGGGTCGAGATGCAGGGCGTGGGTCAGGGCGGCGCGGATCGGCCCGCCGTGCACCACCGCCACGACGTCGCGCCCGGCGTGCGCCGCGGTCAGCCGGTCCAGCGCCGCGGCGACCCGCGCCACCACGTCGGTGAAGCTCTCGCCCTCGGGCGGCCGCTCGCTGGCCGGGGCGATCCAGAAGCGGTGCGCGGCGGCGGGCTGGCGGGCGTGCAGCTCGTCGTGGGTGAGGCCGGTCCAGGCGCCGAAATGCTGCTCGGCGAGGGCGGCGACCGGCTCCGGCTCGGGCGGCGGCTCGGCGCCCCAGGCGGCGCGGATGGCGGCGGCGGTGAGGCGGGTGCGGGCGAGCGGGGTGGCCAGCCACACGGCACCGCGCGGCAGGCCGGCGGCGAGCGCCGCGAACGACGCCGAGTCGGCGGTGTCGCAGTCGATGTCGGTCTGGCCGTAGATGCGCCGGTGCGGGTTCACCACCGGGGCGTGGCGGATCAGCCACCAGCGCGTGGTCACGACGTTCATGCCCGTCCTCTCTCCTCCTCGCCTCAGCGCAGCGCCACCAGGACCAGCAGCCCGGCGACCTCCGCCGCCTGCTGCGCCGATCCCAGCACGTCCCCGGTGTAGCCGCCGACCTGCCGCGACGCCAGCCCGCCGACCGCCGCGGCCGCCAAGGCGGCGGCCAGCACCACCACCGGGGCCGCCGCGCCGGCGCCGGCGAGCGCCAGCAGGGCGGCCAGCAGCACCGCCAGGACCGCCGATCCCACCGGCGGCCGGCCCTGGGTGGCGGCCAGGCCGTCGCGGCGCGCCGGCGGCATCGTCCGCGCGAGCACCGGCAGCACGGCCCGCGAGCACGCCCCGGCGGACACCAGCGCCGCCGCCACCGCGGCCGGCGCCGCCAGCGCCGCCAGCGCTGCGGCGCGCAGGCCGAGGACCAGCAGCAGCGCCAGCGCGCCGTAGCTGCCGATCCGGCTGTCGCGCATGATCTCCAGCTTGCGCGCCCGGTCGCGCCCGCCGCCGAAGCCGTCGGCGACGTCGGCCAGCCCGTCCTCGTGCAGCGCCCCCGTCACCCACACGGTGGTGCCGAGCGCCAGCAGCGCCGCCACCGGCGGCGGCAGGTTGGCGGCCGCCGCCAGCGCGTAGGCCGCGGCCCCCAGGGCGCCGACGGCGGCGCCCACCAGGGGGAACCAGCCCATGGCGCGGCCCAGCGCGTCGTCTCCCGGCGTCCGGCGCAGCCGCAGCGGCAGGCGGGTCAGGAAGACGACGGCGAGCGCCAGGTCGTCGAGCCGGGCGGCGAAGCGGGAGGGAGCGGCGGCGGTGGCGGGCATGCCCCTTTCCTAACGGAAAGCGCAAGCGGGGGCAAACGCGCCCTACCCGCCCCGCTTCAGCAGCCCCATGGCGTAGGCGGCGTGCACCGCCAGCGGGGCGCCCCAGCCGACCAGCGGCACCAGGAACCAGGGTGTCTGCGGGTCGACCAGCACGTTGACCGGCACCGCCACCACCATCACCGCGAAATAGGCGATGAGGTGGTTGAGGAAGCCGCGCAGGCGCCGCCGCGCCTCCGGATCGGGGTCAGCCACGGGCCTCGCCACGGCGCGCCTCCTCCTCGTCCAACAGGGCCTTGCGCGACAGCTTGCCGATCATCGTCTTCGGCAGGCTGTCGCGGAACTCGACGATCTTCGGCATCTCGATGGGCGACAGCTTGTCCTTGAGGAACGCCGCCAGCTCCTCCTCGCTCAGCGACCGGCCGTCGCAGACGCGGATGTAGGCCTTCACGGTCTGGCCGCGGTAGTCGTCGGGCAGCCCGGCGACGACGCACTCGGCGACGGCGGGATGGAGGTAGATCGCCTCCTCGACGTTGCGGGGATAGACGTTGAAGCCGCTGCACAGGATCATGTCCTTGATGCGGTCGACGATGAAGGTGTAGCCGTCCTCGTCCATGATGCCGACGTCGCCGGTGTGCAGGCGGCCGTCCTGCAGGGCCAGCGCGGTCTCCTCCGGCTTGTTCCAGTAGCCCTTCATCACCTGCGGCCCGCGCAGGCAGACCTCGCCCCGCTCGCCCGGCGGCAGCACGCGCCGCGGCTCGTCCAGGCTGACGATCTCGACGACGGTGCCGGGCAGCGGCAGGCCGATGGAGCCGGTCTTGTTGATCCCGTTCATGGGATTGCAGCAGGCCACCGGCGAGCTCTCCGACAGCCCGTAGCCCTCCACCAGGGTGCAGCCGGTGTTGCGCTCGAACGCCTCCTTCACGTCGAGCGGCAGCGGCGCGCCGCCCGACAGGCACAGGCGGATCGACGACAGGTCGAACTCCTTCAGCCGCTTGTGGTGGTTGATGGCGGTGTAGATGGTGGGCACCGCCGGGAACAGCGTCGGCTTCTTGCGGTGGATGGTCTCCATCACCTGGTCCAGCTCGAAGCGCGGCAGCATGACGATCTCGGCACCCAGCCGGATCGACAGGTTCATCACCACCGTCATGGCGAAGACGTGGAAGAAGGGCAGCACCCCCAGCATGCGCTCCTCCCCCGGCCGGGCACCGGCGAACCACAGGGCGCTCTGCACCGTGTTGGCATACAGGTTGGCGTGGGTGAGCATCGCCCCCTTCGGGACGCCGGTGGTGCCGCCGGTGTACTGCAGCACCGCCACGTCCTCGGCCGGGTCGATGGCGACCGGCGCGGGGCGGCCGTCGTTGGCGACGAGGGTCCCGAACGGCACGTGGCGGGCGTCGTCCGGCACCCGCGCCCGCTCCTTGCGCTTGACCAGGGGGAACAGCCAGCTCTTGGGGAACGGCAGGATGCCGGCCATGGGGCAGACGACGATCCGCTTCGGCCCGGCCCCGTCGGGCAGCCGCATCAGCTTGTCGTGCAGGACCGCCAGGTCGAGGGTCACCATCAGGTCGACGCCGGAATCGGCGATCAGTTGCACCAGCTCGCGCTCGGCGTAGAGCGGGTTGACGTTCACCACCGTGCCGCCGGCCTTCAGCACGCCGTAGAAGGCGATGACGAAATAGGGCGTGTTGGGCAGGAACAGGCCGACCCGCACCCCCTTGCCGACGCCGAGCTGCTGGAACCCCTTGGCGGCGCGGTCGACCAGCGCCCCCACCTCGGCGTAGGTCGAGCGGCGGCCGAGGAAGTCGAGGAAGGGCCGCGCGGCGAAGCGACGCACGGCCTCGTCCAGCAGCGCGAACAGCGGTGCCGCGGGGAGCGGCGCCTGCCAGTCGACGTCGGACGGATAGCAGCGCGCCCAGGGGAAGGACGGCTGGGCTGCGGCGGCTTCGGCCATGGTTCGTGCATCCACCGGTTGGACCTCCCCCGCAGATGGGCAGCGCCGCCGGCCTGGGCAAGCGCGGCATGCCCGGCCAGACTGCATCTACCGCCTTGTCCGTCAAGAAAAAGACGCTGGAGACTCCGCTTGCACTGTGCCTACAATTCGCGTCGGGGCGGTGCCGGGCGCGCCCGGCATCTCTCCTTGGAATCATCCGCGCGTGGCGCCGGGTTCAGGGGTTGGCGGACGTGTCTCGCTTCGGTCAGAACGGCCTGGTGACGTCGGACGACGCTGTCCAGGTTCGCGCCCTGGTGAAATGGTTCAACGTCACCAAGGGTTTCGGCTTCGTGGCTCCGGTCGACGGGTCGCCGGACGCCTTCCTTCACATCTCGGTGCTCAACCGCGCCGGCCTGCAGGAGATCGGCGACGGCGCCGAGGTCGTCTGCACCGTCGGACCGGGCTCCAAGGGACCGCAGGTCCTGCACCTCGTCGAGGTGGTCAGCGCCGGCGCGGCGTCGGGCGCACCGGCCGCCGCCCCGGCCCGACCGCGCGGCGGGCCGGAGACGGAGGTCTCGGGCACCGTCAAATGGTTCAAGCCGGACAAGGGGTTCGGCTTCGTCACCGCCGACGACGCCGCCAAGGACGTGTTCGTCCACAAGAGCGTGCTGCGGCGCTGCCACCTCGCCGATCTCGAGCCCGGCCAGCGGGTCCACATGCGCGTCCAGGATGCGGCCAAGGGGCGCGAGGCGACGTGGGTCACCCTGCTCTGACGCCAAGCACCTTTGCCCAGATCGGGGCCCCTGTGGCCCGGCCTGGGCAGACGGGCGGACCTTACGGTTTCGCAGGATGTCCGGGCCCGCCCATGGGTGGGCGGGCCCGGACATCCTGCCGAGACGGCCGGCAGGGCGCCCATGCGCCGGCACGGCTGCGGTTTGGCTCGACTTCGGCCGGGCCGTGCGTCTAGAACCGGTGGGATCATAATCGGCTGTTCCCCGTTGCGTCCGGGCTGGCACCCGTGCACGGGGCCAAAACGACCAGAGCTAGCGAGGAAATCCACGATGGCGAGCCAGGGCGAGAACAAGTGGGTCTACAGCTTCGGCGCCGGCAAGACCGAAGGGCGGGCCGACATGAAGAACCTGCTGGGTGGCAAGGGCGCCAACCTGGCGGAGATGGCGAACCTCGGCCTGCCGGTGCCGCCGGGTTTCACGATCACGACCGAGCTCTGCACGTACTTCTACGCCAACGGCCGGAAGTATCCCGATGACCTGCGCGGCCAGGTGGACGAGGCGCTGGGACGGCTGGAGCAGGCGATGGGCGCCACGTTCGGCGACCCCGCCAACCCGCTCCTGGTGTCGGTGCGCTCCGGCGCCCGGGCCTCGATGCCCGGCATGATGGACACGGTGCTCAACCTCGGCCTCAACGACACGACCGTGCAGGGGCTGGTGGAGCGCTCGAAGGACCCGCGCTTCGCCTACGACAGCTACCGCCGCTTCATCCAGATGTACGGCAACGTCGTGCTGGGCGTCGAGCACCACCACTTCGAGGACATTCTCGAGTCGCACAAGCGCGACCGCGACAAGCATTTCGACACCGACATGACGGCCGAGGACTGGCAGTCCGTCATCGCCGGCTACAAGGCGATGGTGGAGCACGAGCTCGGCCATCCCTTCCCGCAGGACGTGCAGGAGCAGCTGTGGGGCGCCATCGGCGCCGTCTTCGGCTCGTGGATGAACGCCCGCGCCATCACCTACCGCAAGCTGCACGACATCCCGGCCGACTGGGGCACCGCCGTCAACGTGCAGTGCATGGTGTTCGGCAACATGGGCAACGACTGCGCCACCGGCGTCGCCTTCACCCGCAACCCGTCGACCGGCGAGAACCTGTTCTACGGCGAGTATCTGGTGAACGCCCAGGGCGAGGACGTGGTGGCCGGCATCCGCACGCCGCAGCACCTCACGATCGCCGGCAAGGAGACCAACAAGTCCGACCTGCCGGCCATGGAAGAGGTCATGCCGGAGGTGTTCAAGCAGCTCGACGGCGTCCGCCTGACGCTCGAGAAGCACTACCGCGACATGCAGGACATCGAGTTCACGGTGCAGCAGGGCACGCTGTACATGCTGCAGACGCGCACCGGCAAGCGCACCGCGGCGGCCGCCCTGAAGATCGCCGTCGACCTCTGCCGCGAGGGGGTGATCGACAAGGCCGAGGCGGTGAAGCGCATCGATCCCGCCTCGCTCGACCAGCTCCTCCACCCGACGCTCGACCCCAAGGCCGACCGCAAGGTCATCGCCAAGGGCCTGCCGGCCTCGCCGGGCGCCGCCTCGGGCAAGGTGGTGTTCACCGCCGACGAGGCGGAAAGCCAGGCCGGCCTCGGCGACGCCGTCATCCTCTGCCGCATCGAGACGAGCCCCGAGGACATCCACGGCATGCACGCCGCCCGCGGCATCCTGACCACCCGCGGCGGCATGACCAGCCACGCCGCCGTGGTCGCCCGCGGCATGGGCCGGGCCTGCGTCGCCGGCGCCGGCGAGCTGCGGGTCGACTACAAGAACAAGGTCATGTCGGTGCGCGACGTGACGATCCGGGAAGGCGACATCGTCACCATCGACGGCTCGACCGGCGAGGTGATGCTGGGCGAGGTGCCGACCATCCAGCCCGAGCTGTCCGGCGACTTCGCCACCCTGATGGGCTGGGCCGACGAGATCCGCCGCCTGGGCGTGCGCGCCAACGCCGAGACGCCGCTCGACGCCCGCACCGCCCGCAAGTTCGGCGCCGAGGGCATCGGCCTGTCGCGCACCGAGCACATGTTCTTCGACCCCGACCGCATCCTGGCGGTGCGCGAGATGATCCTCGCCGAGACCGAGGAGGGCCGCCGCAAGGCGCTGGCCAAGCTGGAGCCCTTCCAGAAGCAGGACTTCGTCGAGCTGTTCGAGATCATGGCCGGCCTGCCGGTGACGATCCGCCTGCTCGACCCGCCGCTGCACGAGTTCCTGCCCAACACCGAGGCGGAGATGGAGGAGGTGGCCCGCGCCGCCGGCACGGACCCCCTGCGCGTCCATCACCGCGCCGCCCAGCTGCACGAGGCCAACCCGATGCTCGGCCATCGCGGCTGCCGCCTCGGCATCACCTATCCCGAGATCTACGAGATGCAGGCCCGCGCCATCTTCACCGCCGCCGCCGAGGTGGAGACGAAGACGGGCGAGACCGTGATCCCGGAGGTGATGATCCCGCTGATCGGCACCAAGAAGGAGCTCGACATCCTGAAGGCGGTGGTCGACCGGGCGGCCGAGCAGGTCAGGGCGGCGACGGGCCGCACCGTCACCTACCACGTCGGCACCATGATCGAGCTGCCCCGCGCCGCCCTGCGGGCCGACGAGATCGCCGAGACGGCCGAGTTCTTCAGCTTCGGCACCAACGACCTGACGCAGACGACGTTCGGCATCAGCCGCGACGACGCCGGCAGCTTCCTGCCGGACTACGAGCGCGCCGGCATCCTCGAGCACGACCCGTTCGCCACCCTCGACGCCGAGGGCGTGGGCGAGCTGGTGCGCATCGGCGTCGAGCGCGGCCGCAAGGTCCGCCCCGACCTGAAGCTCGGCATCTGCGGCGAGCACGGCGGCGACCCGGCGTCGGTGACCTTCTGCGAGAAGGTCGGCCTCGACTACGTGTCGTGCTCGCCCTACCGCGTGCCGATCGCCCGCCTGGCGGCGGCCCAGGCGGCGCTCGACAGCGACACCGTCAAGCGCGACTGATCCGGCATCCGACCAGCCCCCTCCGGAGATCCCCTCCGGAGGGGGTTTTTCGTGCGGCTGCCCTGCGCCGGACGACGCCTCGCCGCCCTGCCCTGATGCGCATGTCATGCTAATATGCAGCCTCGGGGACGGCATGGGGAAAGCGTTCGCCGATGACCGCACACGCGACACTCGTCTGGACCGACGCTCTCGCCACTGGGGTGCCGGCGCTCGACCGCGAGCACGCCGCGCTGGTCGCCCTCGTCCAGCGCCTGGACGACCCCGCCCGCGCCGACGGCCGCGCCGCCGTGCGGGCCCTGCTCGACGCCCTCACCGCCGAGATCTGCCGCCACTTCGACGAGGAGGAGCGGCTGATGCACGCCAGCCGCTACCCGGACACCGCCGCCCACGAGGAGGCGCACGCGCTGCTGCTGAAGCAGCTCAACAACTTCGTCGCCCTGCAGGACACCCAGGCCGAGGGATGGGCGAACGCCCACGTCGTCGACTTCGTCGGCCGCTGGCTGATCGACCACATCCGCGAGGACGACGGCCGTCTCGGCCGCTTCCTCGCCGGCCGCGGCGGCTGACACCCGTCGAGCGGAATGGCTGACCCACCTCCGGCCCCCACCCTCCCCACGGCTCCGCCGCGGGTCCCCTCCCTCCCCTGCGAAGCGGGGGAGGGCCGGGGTTGGGGGCACTCGTGTGTCTGGGTTTCCGCTCGGGGGCATGACTCCCGTAGGAACGCGGAAACCGGCCGCGCTAGCCGATGTCCTCGCCGTCCGGCTGGTCCTCGGACAGGCACAGGCGGAAGATGGTGCCCGGCCGGCCGGCCGGCGGGCCGTCCGGCGGGCCGTTCTCCAGCGTGTAGCGGCCACCCGCCTGCTGCACCAGCCGGCGCAGCAGGGTGCGGCCGATGCCGGAACGGCCCGCCGGGCCGGCGTCGCCGCCCAGCCCGACCCCGTCGTCCCGCACCTCGACGACCGTGCCGTCCCGGTCGCGGTGGACGCGCACGGCGATGGTGCCGCGGCACCCTTCGGGGAAGGCGTGCTTGATGGCGTTGGTGATCGCCTCGTTCACGGCGAGGGCGGCGGGCACCGCCCGGTCGAGGGGGAGGGCGCACGGCTCGGCCGTCACCACCAGGGCGATGCCCCGCTCGTCTAGCGCGAAGGCGTCGGCGAGCTGCTCGCACAGCTCCTCCAGATAGGCGCCGAAGGCGACCCGGTCGGCCTGGTCGGTGCGGTAGAGGACGCGGTGCAGGAGCGCCATCGAGGCGACCCGGTTGAGCACCGACTCGAAGGCGTCGCGGGCCTCGGCGTCGCCCGTCCGGCCCGCCTGCAGGCGCAGGAGGGCGGTGACCACCTGCAGGTTGTTGGTGACCCGGTGATGGACCTCGCGGAACAGCACCTGCTTCTCGGCCAGCGTCGCCGCCAGCCGGCGGTTGCTGGCGTCGAGGGCGACGTTCGCCTGCTCCAGCTCGGCGCGCACGCCGACTTCGCGGTCGAGGCCGCGCAGCAGCAGGGCGAACAGCGCGCCGGCCACGGTCAGGCCGGCCGCGGCCAGGGCGGCGACCCACGCGGCGCGGACGCGCCAGCGGACGAACACGTCGTCCATCGCCAGCGAGGCGAACGCCACCACCGGCAGGCGCTCCGCCGCCCGGTAGGCCATGAGGCGGTCGATGCCGTCCACCACCGAGGCGCCGCGGTACACGCCGGCGGGGCTTTGCGCGAGGTAGCTCCGGAACAGCGGCGAGTCCGCCAGCGAGCGTTCCGCAACCGTCGCCGGCATCGGCTGGCGGGCGATGAGCGTGCCGTCCTGGCGGCCGACGGCGAGCACCGCCGAGGGCCCGAGCCCGGTCTTCCCGTAGGCCTCGGCGAAGTAGTTGGCGTCGACGGTGACCGCCACCAGACCGGCGAAGCTGCCGTCCGGCGCCTCCAGCCGGCGCGACACGGTGAAGACGGCGCGCTGGCTGCGGCGGGCGATGATGGTGGCGCCGATGAAGAGATCGTCCTCCTCCGCCGCCTTGGCCGCCGCGTGCGCCTTGAAGTAGTCGCGGTCGCGAACGTCGATCCGCCGCGACGGGAAGGCGACGGAGCTCAGCGCGGTGAAGCCGTCGCGGTCGACCACCAGGATCGACGACACGTACGGCAGCGAGTCGGCCATGGCCTTCAGCTCGGCCCAGTCGCCACGGTCCTCGCGCATGGTGGCGAGGTCGCGGCCGCCGATGAACTGCATGGTCCGCCGGACCATCTGGTCGGCGGACAGGAGGATGCCGGTGGCGTGCGCCTCCACCAGGGCGGCGGCGGAGCGGAGCTGCTGTTCGGCGTGGCGCCGCGTCTGCTCGTGGTCCTGCCACACCGCCAGGACGGCCAGCGCCACACCGAGCGACGCGGCGAGGACGAACGCCCCGACCAGCAGGCGCCGCAGGCCGACCGGCCTGCGCGTATGGACGACCGACATCCCGCTGGAACTCCGATCCCCGTCCGTTGCACGCGGCGGTCATCGTACAGCACGGCGGCCGGAAAGTATCGTATCGTTGCGAGTCGCTATCGAAAGGGGCAGGTGGCCGGCGGTCGGCGACGGGGCGAACGGAAACGGGCGGTCCCCGCCGTCGCCGGCGGGGACCGCCCGTCGACCGGACCGCCCGGCCGCCCGCGTCAGCCTTCGATGCGCGAGAAGTCGGCGACGGCGTTCAGGGTGGCGCGGATCTGGCTCAGCAGGCGCAGACGGTTGGCCCGCAGGGCCGCGTCGTCGGCGTTCACCGTGACCTTGTCGAAGAAGGCGTCCACCGGACCGCGCAGGCGCGCCAGCGCGCCCATGGTGCCGGCGAAGTCCTCCGCCGCCAGCAGCGGTGCCGCCGCCGCCGCGGCCTCGCCGAGGGCGCCGTGGAGGTCCTTCTCCTCCGCCTGGTGCAGGAGGGCGGGATCGACCGGCTGGTCGTACACCGTCCCGTCCTTCTTCTCCTCGATGCGCACGATGTTGGAGGCGCGCTTGTACGCGGTCAGCAGGTTGGCGCCGTCCTCCGAGCCGACGAAGGCCTGCAGCGCCGTCACCCGCGCCAGCAGACGGACCAGATCGTCCTCGCCGCCCAGCGCGAACACCGCGTCGATCAGGTCGTGGCGCACGCCCTGGTCGCGCAGCACCACCTTGAGACGGTCGGCGAAGAAGGCCAGCAGCTCGTCCGCCACACGGTCGGCGGCGGCCAGCCCGTCCACGCCGTACAGCCGGTGCCCGGCCCGGAAGACGGCGAGCAGCTCGAGGCGCTGCCCGTTCTCCAGGATCAGGCGGATGATGCCGAGCGCCGCGCGGCGCAGGGCGTACGGGTCCTTGGAGCCGGTGGGCTTCTCGTCGATGGCGAAGAAGCCGATCAGGGTGTCGATCTTGTCGGCCAGCGCCACCGCCACGGAGACCGGCGCCGACGGGCAGCTGTCGCCGGGGCCGAGCGGCTTGTAGTGGTCGGCGATGGCGGCCGCCACCTCCGGCCGCTCGCCCTCGCCCAGCGCGTAGTAGCGCCCCATGATGCCCTGCACCTCGGGGAACTCGCCCACCACCCCGGACACCAGGTCGGCCTTGGCGAGCAGGGCGGCGCGGGTCGCCGCGTCGACGTCGGCGCCGATGGCGCGGGCCAGCTCGCCGGCCAGGGTCTGCACGCGGGTGACCTTCTCCGCCAAGGTGCCGAGGCGGGCGTGGAAGGTGATGTCGGCGAGCGCCGGCACCCGCTCCTCCAGGCGCACCTTGCGGTCCTGGTCCCAGAAGAACTTGGCGTCGGACAGGCGGGCGCGCAGCACGCGCTCGTTGCCGGCGACCACCGCCCTGCCGCCGTCCTCGGTCGCCATGTTGGCGACGACGACGAAGCGCGGCGCCATGCGGCCGTCCTCGTCCAGCACGGCGAAGTATTTCTGGTGCGTGCGCATGGAGGTGATCAGCACCTCCTGCGGCACGTCCATGAACGCCTCGTCGATGCGGCCCATCAGCACCACCGGCCATTCCACCAGGCCGGCGACCTCCTCCAGCAGCCCCTCGTCGGGCTTCAGCACCAGCCCCTCGGCGGCGGCCAGCGCCTCGGCGTCGGCCTTGATCTTCGCCTTGCGCTCGGCGCGGTCGAGCACCACGTGGGCGGCGCGCAGCTTGGCGGCGTAGTCGGCGAAGGACGTCACCGCGAACGGCTCGGGCGACAGGAAGCGGTGGCCGCGGGTGGTGTCGGTGAAGGCGAGCTCGCCCTGGCGGGCGCCCAGCGCCACCGTCCCCTGCAGCGTGCGCCCGCCGAACACCGCGAGCACGGCGTGCAGCGGCCGCACCCAGCGCACGTCGGTCTGCGACCAGCGCATGGACTTGGGCCAGGGGAACTCGGCCATCACGGCGGGGATCGCCTCGGCCAGCACGGCCGCGGTGTCGCGGCCCGGCTTCTCGGTCACCGCGAAGTAGAACACGCCCTTGCCGGTGTCGCGCTGCTCGCACTGGTCGAGCGACGTCAGGCCGGCGGACTTCAGGAAGCCCTGCACCGCCTGGTCGGGCGCGCCCAGGCGCGGGCCCTTCTTCTCCTCGCGCACGTCGGCGGTGCGCTCGGGCAGGCCGTCGACGACCAGGGCGAGGCGGCGCGGTGTGGCGTGGGCCTCGGCCCTGTCGAAGGTCAGGCCGGCGGCGGTGAGCTTCTCCGTGACGAGGCGCTTGAGATCGTCCGCGGCGCGCGCCTGCATGCGGGCCGGGATCTCCTCGGAGAAGAATTCGATCAGAAGTTCGGGCATGTTACCTGGCCCCTCCGGCGATCCACGCCTCGCAGCACGCCTTGGCCAGCGCGCGGACGCGGCCGATGTAGGACGCGCGCTCGACCACGCTGATGACGCCGCGCGCGTCGAGCAGATTGAAGAGGTGGGAGGCCTTGATGCACTGGTCGTAGGCCGGCAGGGCGACGCCGCGGCCGACCAGCGCCTGGCACTCCGCCTCGGCGTCCTTGAAGTGCTGCAGCAGGGCGTCGGTGTTGGCGTGCTCGAAGTTGTACGCGGAGTACTCCACCTCGGCCCGCTTGAAGACGTCGCCGTACCGCACGCCCTGGCCGTTGAAGTCGAGGTCGTAGACGTTCTCCACGCCCTGCACGTACATGGCGAGGCGCTCCAGCCCGTAGGTCAGCTCGACCGCGACGGGGTCGCACTCGATGCCGCCGACCTGCTGGAAATAGGTGTACTGGGTGACCTCCATGCCGTCGCACCAGACCTCCCAGCCCAGCCCCCAGGCGCCCAGGGTCGGGCTCTCCCAGTCGTCCTCGACGAAGCGGATGTCGTGCAGGCGGGGATCGATGCCCAGCACCTCCAGGCTCTTCAGGTACAGCTCCTGGGCGTTGGCCGGCGACGGCTTCAGGATCACCTGGTACTGGTAGTAGTGCTGCAGGCGGTTCGGGTTCTCGCCGTAGCGGCCGTCCTTGGGCCGGCGCGAGGGCTGCACGTAGGCCGCCTTCCACGGGTCGGGACCGAGCGCCCGCAGGGTCGTCGCGGGATGGAAGGTGCCGGCGCCCACCTCCATGTCGTAGGGCTGCAGGATCACGCAGCCCTGTTCGGACCAGAACTGGTGGAGCCGGAGGATGAGGGCCTGGAAAGGCAGGGGGGAGGAGTTCGCGCTGTTCGGCGCCATGGGCGGCCACGTGAGGTTCTTGTTGAGGCGCGCCGCACCATACGCGGCACTCCCCCCCGAATCAAGCGCGCCTCAGCGCCCGTACGGGCACCCCGGCCGGCCGCAGGAGGCGGCCGAGCGCGGCGCCACGTAGGCCCCGCACTCCGGGCATTTCTCCATGTCCTCGGCCGTCTCGCCGGCCCGCCCGCCGCGGGCCGACGCCGTCGCCGCCCCGCCCCGCCCCTGCGGCGCCGGCCGCTCGCCGCGCTCGCGCAGCCGCTCGCGCCCCACCGCCTCGACGCGCTTCAGCCAGCGCCAGCCGAAGAAGGCGAAGACGACCACCAGGACCAGCAGGAGGAGCTTGGAGAAGGACAGCATGCGGCAGGATTAGGGGGTGGCGGCGCGGCGGTCAAGGCTGGAGGGCGACCGCATACGCAGCCACGGACGCGGTCGCCCGATGCGCCGACTGGACAATATACGCCGGCGAACCCACGGTTTCATGCTCTCCCACGTTCCCGCCACGATCATGGAGACGTCATGGACAGCCGCGCCTACCCCGTCATCGTCCGCCCGGTGCCGCCCGAGGACGGGACCGGCTACCGCGCCGACGTGCCCGACCTGCCGGGCTGCACCGCCGGCGGGGCCACGCCGGCCGCGGCGGAGGCCGCCGCCCGCTCCGCCATCGACGCCTGGGTCGCCGAGGCCACGGCCGCCGGGCGGCCGGTGCCGCCGCCGTCGGACCGGCTGGGCACGGTCACCCAGTAGACCGCGGACCCCGTGCACGGTCCGCCGCGTTGATGGTCGAGACCATGGTCGCGCACGCGAAAGGAAGATCCCATGCTGAACCGCATCCGTGCCCTGTTCGACGACTGGGACGGCCGGCCCGAGGAGAAGCGCCGCCGGCGCCTCGGCCACGACGAACTGCAACTCGCCGCGGTGGCGCTGCTGGTCGAGGCGGCGCGCACCGACGACCGCATCGGCCCGGAGGAGCGCGCCCGCATCGTCGCCGTGGTGCGCCGCCGCTTCGACCTGGACGAAGCGGACGCCGGCGAGCTGCTGCGCGCCGCCGAGGCGGAGACGGAAGGGGCGGCCCACCACTACGACTACGTCCGTCCCATCATCGACCACTGCCCACCCGAGGAGCGGCTGTGGATCGTCGAGATGCTGTGGGAGGTGGCCTACGCCGACGGCGACCTCAACGACCTCGAGGCCAACCTGATGCGCCGCCTCGCCGGCATGCTGGCGGTGCCCGACCGCGAGGTGGGCGCCGCCCGCCTGCGGGTGGTCGAGCGGCTGGGCATCCCGCGGGACAAGGGGCTTCTCTAGGCCGGCGCCGCCATGGCAGCCCCCGCCGGGCCTTCCCGTGCCGCCTTCGCGTCGCGCACCGGCGGCAGGCCGAACATCCGGCCGTACTCGCGGGTGAACTGGGACACGCTCTCGTAGCCGACGGCGAACGCGGCGCCGCTGGCGCTCGCCCCTTCGGACAGCATCAGCCGCCGCGCCTCGATCAGCCGCAGGTGCTTCTGGAACTGCAGGGGCGAGAGGGAGGTCGCGGCGCGGAAGTGCTGGTGGAAGGACGACGGGCTCATCCCGGCGACGGCGGCCAGGCGCTCGACCCGCAGCGGGCGGGCGAAGTCGGCCCGCAGCACCGCGACCGCGCGCGCCACCCGCTGCGCGTGGCCGCCCGGCCAGCCGAGGCGCCGGATCGCCGAGCCGTGCCGGCCGATCAGCAGCCAATAGTGCAGCTCGCGCACGAGCTGCGCGTGCAGCACCGGCACCGACGCCGGGCGGTCGAGCAGCCGCATCAGCCGCAGCGCCGCGTCGGCCACCTCGGCGTCGGTCGGGTCGACCCGCACCGGCGCGTCGTCGGCCGCGAGCGCGGCGCCCGCCTGCGCCGCCAGATCGGCGATGACGGCGAGGTCGAGCTCCAGGACGAGCGACAGGTAGGGGGCGGCGACGCTGGCGCGCGTGATCTGGCTGACGGTCGGCACGTCCGCCGTGATCAGTAGCGAATCGCCGGCGGCGAACGCGAAGGCCTGCGTCCCCATCGTCACCTGCTTGCTCCCCTGCAGCACGAGGCAGACGAGCGGCCGCGAGATGGCGTAGACGAGGCCGCTGGGCGCCGTCGCGCGCACGGCCGTGAGGCCCGGGATCGGGGTCTGCGCCAGGCCGTCCGCGTCGGCGTGGGCCTCGGCGTGGCGGCGGACGGCGTCGAACAGCGTGGTCATGGGGCGAGCCTGCTCCGTCGCCACGGCGATGCGCGGCATCTTGGAGGAACAGGCAAGGATTGTCGAGGTTCCGGCAACAAAGGCCGGCGTCCCCGCCCGATATCGGAGTGGTCACGCCACAGGGGCCACCCACAGGAGTCGGACCATGACCACGATCACCCTCATCACCGGCGCCAGCCGCGGGCTCGGCCGCAGCGCCGCGCTCGCCGTCGCCCGCCGCGGCGGCGACGTCGTCCTCACCTACCGGAACCGGGCCGAGGACGCCCAGGCCGTCGTCGCCGAGATCCAGGCGATGGGCCGCACGGCGGCCGCCTTCCCGCTCGACGCCGGCGACGTCGCCGCCTTCGCGCCGTTCGCCGAGCGGCTGCGGACGACGCTGCGCGACACCTGGTCGCGCGAGACGTTCGACCACCTCGTCAACAACGCCGGCCATGGCGACTGCGCCCTGATCGGCGAGACCACGGAGGCGCAGTTCGACCGCCTGGTCGACGTCCACTTCAAGGGCGTCTACTTCCTCACCCAGACGCTGCTGCCGCTGATCGCCGACGGCGGCCGCATCGTCAACCTGTCCTCCGGCCTCACGCGGGTGTCCTTTCCCGGCTACGCCGCCTACGCCGCGGTGAAGGGCGCGGTCGAGGTGCTCACCCGGTACATGGCCAAGGAGCTGGGCGGGCGCGGGATCGCCGTCAACACGGTGGCGCCGGGCGCCATCGAGACCGACTTCGGCGGCGGCGCCGTCCGCGACGACGCCGCGGTCAACCGGCTCTTCGCCGGCATGACCGCGCTCGGCCGCGCCGGCGTGCCGGACGACATCGGGCCGATGATCGCGAGCCTGCTGTCCGACGACAACCGCTGGGTGACCGCGCAGCGGATCGAGGTCTCCGGCGGCCAGGGCATCTGATACGGGTCGCGGATGATCGGTGCGATCATCCGCGACCCATAAAACCCGGCAGATCAATGCAATAGCATTGATCGAGAGAGGCATACGAATGAAGCCTTCAGGCGGAATTCGTATGACCGCGGCGCTCCGGAGCGCCGGCCCGCCCGGCCGTCACAGGCCGAAGCGGGCCCACAGCGCCCGCTCCTCGACCGCCGTCAGGGCCGCGTCGACCAGCCCGGCGGCGAGCCCGGCAGGGAGTGCCGGGGCTGGCGCGGCCGCGTCGACGCGCAGGCGCATGCGGCGCAGCAGCCCCTTGTTCTCCTGCACCGGCCGCAGCCGCACCGTGTCGCCGAAGCGGGCGCGCAAGGTGCCCCGCAGGTCGCCGATGCCGTCGATCAGCCCGAGGTCCAGCGCCCGGCGCCCGGCCCAGAAGGCGCCGGAGAACAGCTCCTCCTCCGGCGCGTTGAGGCGGCCGTCGCGGCGGCCGCGCACCATCGCCTTGAAGGCCTCGTGGATCTCCGCCTGGATCGACTTGAGGTGGGCGATGCCGTCCTCGCGCTCCGGCGAGAAGGGGTCGAGCAGCACCTTCTTGTCGCCGGCGGTGTGCAGGCGCCGTTCCACCCCGTGCTTCTCGATGAAGCCGTGCAGGCCGAAGCCGGAATAGACGACGCCGATGGAGCCGACGATCGAGCTCTCGTCGGCGAAGATCTCGTCGGCGGCGCAGGCCAGCCAGTAGCCGCCGGACGCCGCCACGTCCTCGCAGAAGGCGATCACCGGCACCGTCTTCTCCGCCGCCAGGTCGCGGATGCGCTTGGCGATCAGCGAGGACTGGACGGGCGAGCCGCCGGGCGAGTTGACGACGAGCGCCACCGCCGCCTGCTGCTTCGGCGCGAAGGCGCGTTCCAGGAGCGGCGCCACACTGGCCAGCGTGAGGCCGCGGCGCAGCGGGCCGACGTCGCCGATGACGCCGTTCAGGCGCACCACGGAGACCAGCGGCCCGCGCGTGCGCCACGGGCCGAAGGGGAGCTTGGCGAGGAGGGAGCGGTTTTCGGTCATGGCTTTCCAACGGTGAGCCTCCCCAACATGGGGACGGCCCCGCTGAAGATCAAAGGCGTCACCCCGGGGCGTCACCCCGGGGCGTCACCCCGGGGCGTCACCCGGCCAGGGCGGCGGCGTCGCGCAGCACGGCGTCGGCCTCGGCCGTGAAGGCGCCGTCGGGGCCGTGCAGCGCCAGCCCCGGCGCCAGCCGCGCCGGGCCGCGGCCGCCGCGCTGGGCGGCGACCAGCAGGCGCTTGGCGTCCTCCCCCGCCTTGGGCCACAGCGGGAACAGCAGCACGCCGCCGAAGCGACCGTGCAGCAGGGCCAGCACCTCGTCCAGCCGGTCGGCGCGGTGCACCAGGGTGAGCCAGCCGCGGGCCCGCAGCATGGCGGCGGCGAAGGCGATCCAGTCGGCCAGGCGCGCCTCACCCTCGACGTTGGCGGCGGCCTTCCAGGCGCCGGGCGGCGGCGTCGCCGCGTCGGCCCGGAGATAGGGCGGATTCATCATCGCCCGGTCGAAGGAGCCGGGGGCGAGGATCGGCGGCGGCCGCAGCAAATCGCCCGCATAGACCATCACCCGCCCCTGCATGCCGTTGCGTGCGGCGTTGTGCCGCGCCGCCTCGGCGATCTCCGGCTCCTTCTCCAGCGCCATGATGCGCACGCCCGGCACCCGCGCCGCCAGGCACAGCGCCGCCGCCCCCGTCCCGGTGCCGACGTCGAGCACCCGCTCGCCCGGCTGGGCGGCGGTGAAGGCGGCCAGCAGGACCGGGTCGATGGCGGCGCGGTAGCCGTGGCGCGGCTGCACCAGGCGCACCCGGCCGCCCAGCAGCAGGTCCTCTTCGAAACCGTCCGGCACGTCGGCGCTCATCGCGGCACCTTTGCGCTCATGGGCCGGCCTCCTCGCCCGCCTGGGCCAGCACGCGCCGCGCCAGCGCCTCGTCCTCGGCGAGGACCATCAGGCGGCGGGGGATGGCGCCGATCGAGCCCTCGAGGACGCTGGTGTGGGTGTCGAGCACCACCGCCGCGACCCCGGCGTCGGCCAGCAGGGCGGTCAGCCACGACAGCCGGACGGCATCGGTCGTCCGCAGGATTTCCCTCATGCCGTGCCGTTCCCCCCTGCCCCGCCCCTTTTCCCCGAGGGCGCCGCCGTGCAGCAGACTTGACCGAAGAGGCGCCGCCAGTATGCTCGCTGCCGGGTACAGCCACGTCAATCATCATTGGAGTCGGCCTTGGCGGTCGTCACGAATCTCGATCCGCACCGGCGCAAGTCTTCGACGACGCCGCTCGACGACCTGACGGCCCTGGTCGCCGACGATCTGGCGGCGGTCAACGACATCATCATCGCCAACATGCAGTCGCCGGTGGCGCTGATCCCGCAGCTCGCCGGCTACATCGTGGCGGCCGGCGGCAAGCGGCTGCGCCCGGTGCTGACCCTGGCGTCGGCGCGGCTGTGCGGCTACGGCGGCGAGCACCACCGGCTGCTGGCGGCGGTGGTGGAGTTCATCCACACCGCCACCCTGCTGCACGACGACGTGGTGGACGAGAGCGACCTGCGCCGCGGCCTGGCCTCGGCCAACGCCGTGTTCGGCAACAAGGCCAGCGTGCTGGTGGGCGACTTCCTGTTCTCCCGCTCCTTCCAGATGATGGTCGAGGTGGGCTCGCTGGACGTGCTGCGCATCCTCGCCAACGCCTCGGCCGTGATCGCCGAGGGCGAGGTGCTGCAGCTGCAGACCAGCAACGACACCGAGACCAGCGAGCAGGCCTACCTGGAGGTCATCAAGGGCAAGACGGCCGAGCTGTTCGCCGCCGCCTGCCGGGTCGGCGCCGTCGTCGCCGGCCGCCCCCAGGCCGAGGAGGCGGCGCTCACCGACTACGGCATGAATCTCGGCATCGCCTTCCAGCTCGTCGACGACGTGCTGGACTATTCGGCCAAGCAGGCCAAGCTGGGCAAGACGGTGGGCGACGATTTCCGCGAGGGCAAGATCACGCTGCCCGTCGTGCTCGCCTTCCGCCGCGGCAACGACGAGGAGCGCGCCTTCTGGCGCCGCACCATGGAGGAGTTGGAGCAGCGCGACGGCGACCTGGAGCGCGCCCAGGAGCTGATGGCCCGTCACGGCGCGCTCAAGGACACGGTCGAGCGGGCCCGCCACTACGGCGCCATCGCCCGCGATTCCCTGCGCCTGTTCGCCGACGCGCCGGTCAAGCGGGCGATGCTGGAGGTCATCGATTTCGTCATCGATCGCGAATTCTGAGGCGCGCCATTTTGCGCTTGCGCGCCCCAGACCGAGCCGCTATATACGCGGCCTCACCGGGACGGACCGCTGACCCGCGGCCCCGACCGGAACGGACCGGAGAGTAGCTCAGCCTGGTAGAGCACTGCTTTCGGGAGGCAGGGGCCGGAGGTTCGAATCCTCTCTCTCCGACCAACAGGACAACGCCCGGCGGTTCCACGGAACCGCCGGGCGTTTTCGTTTCGCAGTCGCATTCCGGGCCAGTACGGTACGGTGCAGCCCGCAAAGGGTGGCTACCCCAGCGCGGCTTCGCGCAGCTTGGGGCCGGAAACCTCGACGGTCATGCCCACCCTGTCCCGCATTGCCTTTTTTGTACGTACGAAAGGTCCGTGCCCGCCGGATTTTTGTATGGACGATAAATCCCATGAACATCACCTTCGCCCCCCGTCAAGCGTGACAACACCCCGACGGAGCGGGGCTTGGACGTCGCCGACGCGGTGGAGGTGTTCGCCGATGTGACCGTCGACATCCCCGATGGGCGGCGGGACTGTGGCGAGGGCCGCATCGTTTCGATCGGACACCCGGGGGGGGGGGCCGGATGGTGGTGATCGTGTGGACGCCGCGCGGCGACGCACGGCACGTCATTTCCATGAGGAAGGCCAATGACCGGGAAAAAGCGCGCT
Organism: Azospirillum sp. ST 5-10; assembly: GCF_051225715.1. NCBI lineage: Bacteria > Pseudomonadati > Pseudomonadota > Alphaproteobacteria > Rhodospirillales > Azospirillaceae > Azospirillum > Azospirillum sp. ST 5-10. The sequence goes on along the minus strand of NZ_JBPJSP010000007.1, from coordinate 100,016 downwards.
TTGGGCAGCGACTTGGCGAAGGTTGACGCTCACGTCATCCAGCCCGAGGAGTACGAGGAGGTGCCGGAGGTCACCGATGAGATGTTCGCCCGCGGCACCGTCACGGAAGGGGGCAAGCCGGCACGGCGCGGACGGCCACCGGCCGACGCAACGAAGACGCCGACGACGATCCGTCTGGACGCCGACGTGTTGGCCCATTTCAAGGCCACCGGGCCGGGCTGGCAGACGCGCATCAACGAGGCGCTGCGCCCGGCCGCCGGCCTGTCCTGACGTGGCGGATGGCGCACCGGGGCGCCGTTCAGCGGGAAACGCCGGCCGCCGCCCATTCCCGCAGCGCCGCGGCGACGCGGTCGACCACCTCGGCCCAGTCGCCGGGGGCGCGCTGGTGGAACAGGCGCAGGGTCGGGTACCAGGGGCTGTCCTCGCGGTCGAGCAGCCAGCGCCAGCAGCCGCCGAAGCGCGACAGCACCCACACCGGCCGGCCCAGCGCCCCGGCAAGGTGGATCACCGAGGTGTCGACGCCGATCACCAGGTCGAGGTTGGCGACCAGCGCCGCCGTGTCGGCGAAGTCGGCGACCCCGCCCATGGGGTCCACGAGGTCCATCCCGGCGGGCGGCGCCTTGGCCTGCTTCGCCGCCTCGCCGTCCTTCTGCAGGCTGTAGAAGCGCACGCCGGGAATGCCGGCCAGCGGCGCCAGCTGGGCCAGGGTCATCGAGCGGCGGCGGTCGATGGCGTGGGCGGAGGGCAGCTCCGTGCGCGGGTTGCCGGCCCACACCAGGCCGACCCTGAGGCCGGGCGCCGCGGCCAGGCGGGCCCGCCACGCCTCGGCCAGGGCGGGGTCGGCCCGCAGGTAGGGCACGCGGGCGGGAACCGTCGCCAGGCGCGTGCCGAGGGCCTGGGGCAGGCTGAGCAGCGGCGCGTGCAGGTCGGCCTCGGGCGGCGGCGTGCCGGTCGCCACCACCGCCTCGACCCCCGGCAGGCCGCTGAACAGGCGCACCAGCGGGGCCGGCACGTCGAGGATCACCCGCCCGCCCGCCTCGGCCACCAGCGGCGCGTAGCGCACGAACTGCAGGCAGTCGCCGAGCCCCTGCTCGCCGTGCAGCAGGATGCGCCGGCCCTCCAGCGGCTCGCCGCGCCAGGCCGGCTGGGCGAAGCGGCGCAGGCTCGGCCGCATGGAGGCGAGCAGCCAGCGCCACTCGTACTTGGGCCAACCCCGCTCGAAGTCGCCGAGCGCCAGCAGCGCCAGCGACAGGTGCCACTGCGCCTGGACGTGGCGGGGATCGCGCGCCACCGCCCGCTCCAGGCAGGCGACGGCATCCGCCGCCCGCCGCTGGTCGAGCAGGCAGACGCCGAGGTTCGCCAGCACGTCCGGGTCCTCGGGGGCGCGGTCGAGCGCCCGGCGGTACCACGCCTCGGCCTCGGCGAAGCGGTCGGCCTCGCGCAGGGCGTTGGCGTAGTTGACGAGGACGTGGGCGCCGGCGCCGGGCTGGACGGCCAGCGGTTCGAGGAAGGCGATGGCCTCGCCGGCCCGGCCGGCGTCGACCAGGGCGCCGCCGAGATTGCCGCGGGCGTCGGCGTGGGCGGGATCGTTGCCGAGCGCCCGGCGGAAGAAGGCGATGGCCTCGTCGCGCCGGCCGCGCGCCTGCATGACCATGCCCAGGTTGTTGAGGACGTTGGGATCGTTGGGCGCCATGCGCTGGGCGCGGCGCAGCAGGGCCTCCGCCTCCTCGTGCCGCCCCCGGGCCTGGAGGATGGCGCCGAGGTTGACGTAGGCCGGCCCGGTCTCCGGCCGCCGCGGCGCCGCCTCGATCTGCCGCCGGTACAGGGCCTCGGCCTCGTCGATCCGGCCGGCCTGGTGGAGCCGGATGGCGGTGGCCATGTCGGCCGGTGCCCGGTCGGCCGAAGCCCTGTCGGTCGGTGCCCTGTCGGTCGGTGCCATGAGCGGTGCGTCGTCTGCGGCGGCGGTGAACGGGTGCGGCCCCTCTATAGCAGATCGCCGCCGCCCCGGCGAACCCTTCGCCCGGGAGCGCTCAGGAGGCCGCCGCCAGGGGAAGGTTGACCAGCAGGTTCTGCGGCTTCAGGCGCACCCGCCGGTCCGCCGTCATGGCGAGCGCCAGGTAGACCGGCCGGCCGGCGATGTCGGCGCGCATGGCGGCGGGATCGGCGAACTCCAGGCGGAACAGCGCCAGCACGCGGGCCAGCCGCTCCTCCTCCACCGCCGCCCCGTGGTAGAGGTCGTTGAGGATGGCCGAGCCCTCGGCGTCCAGCCCGACGTGCCACACCCAGCGCTCGTCGCGGATCGTCTGCACCGGCTGGATGCTCACCCGGACGGCCAGGAAATGGGCGACCCAGGCCTCCAGAACCCGGGCCAGCGCGTCGAGCCCGGCGGCGCCGAAGGTGATGTCGAGCACGGTGTCGTAGCGCCCGCTGCGCGCCCAGTACGCCTCCTGGGAGCGTTCGTCGAGCACGTCGAGATCCACCGAGCGCGGCGCCGTGCCGGCCTCCACCACCAGCCGGCCGAGGCTGCCGAAGCCGCCGGAGGCGGCGTGCATCGCCACCGTCTCGGCGTCGGCCAGGCGCACCCGGCCGTCCTGGAGGGCGACGGTCTGGGCGCGGAACAGCAGCTCGCCCGCCCGCGCCCGCAGGCCGGACGGCGTGCCGTCCAGCACGCCGCGCAGGATGGCGTGGACGAGATGGTCGACGAACAGCCCCGGGACGCCCCGCGCCGCCGCGCGGAACAGGGCGAGATAGGCAGCCTCCAGGGTGCCGGCGGCGAGCAGGCGGTCGCGGAAGGCCAGCCACACCCGCCAGTTCTCGCGCGCGTCGGCGTCGGCCAGGGCCGCCACCTCGGCCGCCGCCACCGGGCGGGCCGGCGCGGCGTCCAGCGCGGCGTGCAGCGCCCGCTCGGCCGGGCAGCTCTCCGCCACCGGCGCCATCTCCGGCCGGTTCAGGTAGGCGCGCAGGAAGTCCTCGGTCACCGTCAGCCGGCCGTCGGCGTCGCGGCCGAGGAGGTGGTAGCCGGACTCGGTCCAGAAATCGGGCATGGTCATCCTAGGAAGCGAGCGTGGGGGCGAGGAACGCGTCGACGTCGCGCCACACCCGGTCGCGGATGGCGTCGCGCTCCATCAGCACCTCGTGGCGGGCCTCGGGATAGAGGGTCACGGTGCAGCGGCCGAAGCGCCGCGCCACCGCGGGGTGGGCCGCGGCGTCGACGATGCGGTCGCCGGGGGCGCTGAGGAGCAGCACCGGATGGCGCACCCGCCCGAGCGGCAGGGTCGTGCGCACCGCGGCGGCGGCGCGGAAGGCGGCGCGCAGCCAGCCGTAGGTGACGCCGCCGACCCGCAGCTCCGGCCGGGCGCGGTAGGCGTCGTGGAAGACGGCGTAGCGGGCGGGATCGCCGGTGATCGGGTTGTCCGGGGTGAAGGCGCCGTCGCGGGCGGGATCGTAGTCGCGCTGCCCCGGCGCGTAGGCGGTGGCGAAGCCGGCGGCGCAGGCGCCGGCCGCCAGCGGCGGCGCCAGGCGCGCCGTCCAGGGTCCCAGCGCGATGCCGAACATCGGCGCCGACAGGACCGCGGCGGCGAAGCGGTCGGGCCGGTCGGCGAGGTGGAGCGTCGCCGCCATGCCGCCCATGGAATGGGCCATCAGCAGCAGCGGGCCGGCGGCCCGCGGCAGGACGACGCGGTCGACGAACAGGGCGAGGTCGTCGCGCAGCACCGCGAAGTCGTCGAGATGGTGCTTCTGCGGGTTGGCCAGCGGCCGCGACGACAGTCCCTGATTGCGCCAGTCCAGCGAGAACACCTGCAGGCCGCGGCGCAGCAGCGTCTCCGCCGTTTCCTGGTACTTCTCGACGAACTCGGCGCGGCCGGTCAGCAGCACCACGGTGCCCCGCGGCGGGCCGGCCGGACGCCACCGGGCGGTTCGCATCACCGCGCCGTCGGCCGCCTCCAGGCTGCCGAACTCCGGCGCCGCTCCCACCGCCGCCGCTGCCATCGCCTCCGCCATGACGTCCTCCGCCGCCGCACTGGCGCGGATTGAAGCATCCCCGCCCCCGCCGGTCCAGCCCGCAGGCCGCCGGGCGCCGGATCAGCGCTCCACGGCGGCGAGGTCGGCGTCGAGGTCGCGGCTGCGCTCCATGGTCAGGAAATCGAGGGTCATCGGCATCTCCAGCCGGACCGCCGCGGCGTGCTGCAGCCGCACCGTGACGTCGCGCGCCGCCGCCGCCAGCAGGTGGCCGCCGTGGCGGCGGTCGTCCGACAGGAAATGGAGATGGAAGCCCGGCACGTGCAGGGAGCTCAGGAACCCCGGCGTCCAGAAGCCGACCAGGGTGCCGTCGAGGTCGGCGTGCTCGAACACCGTCTGGGTCTTCGCCACCTCGGCCAGCGGCCGGTAATTGTCCTGGCGCGGCACCGAGCGCACCCGCACGGCGTCGAACCGCCCCTCGACGCGCACCGCGTAGACCAGGTTGTCGGTCGGCAGCAGGCGGTGCAGCGCCGCCTCCAGCCGGTCGGCCGGGATGGGGTCGGCGAGGCGTTCGGCGGTGTCGCCGACGAAGGTCGTCACGCAGGCGAAGGGCGTCTGCACGGCGTCGTCGACGGTGGCCGCCGTGCCGTCGGCGCGGAGCTGCCAGACCGTGCCGTCCAGCACCACCATCTCGCCGTCCAGGTCGTTGAAGGTGCCCAGGCCGAAGTCGCCGTTGGCGCGCACCCGGCCGACGGTGGTGTCCTCGCGGTAGATCCCTTCCACCAGCGCGGCGATGGGGGCCGAAATGTAGAGCGGCGGGCGCGGCGGGGTGGTGGCCATGGCATCCTCGGCGGCTGTGGGAGGGACGGCCGCAGAGTGCCACGGGCGGGCGGCGGCGGCACGACGATGTCGCACCGCGTCCTTGCGAAATCGATCCCCGGTTCTGCGGGAGTCGCTCCGGGTGCCGGCCTTGACAGCGGCCCGAGCGATGGAAGAAATGGGAGCCGAACCGGCGTCGCCGGCCAGGTCCAGGGGATGCGCGAGCGTGCGGCCCGGTGACGACGACCGTGCAGCCATGCCCGTCCCGCCCCGCGTCGGCACGATCGGCGGACCGGATGCCCGGTCCGGCTCCCATGGCAACCTGCGCCTGCGGTGGCGCCGGCCGGGCATGAAGGACACGTCACGATGAGCGACGCAGAGGCGAATCGGGGCCGGGGCGCGGCCGGGCTCGGGCTTCGCGGCCGGCTGCTCCTCGGCTTTCTCGTGTGCGTGCTGCTGGTCGCCGGCGTCGGCGGCTTCGGCTGGTACCGGCTGGACCGCACGGTCGAGCTGTCGCGGACCTTCTCCGACTTCGCCTCGCCCCTGCTGCACGAAAGCGGCGGGGTGGCCAACGACCTCGCTCGCGCCGAGCTGGTGGTCGCGCTGGCGCTGCGCGAACGGGCCACCGGCGACACGACGGCCGTCGCCGAGATCGACGCCCTCGCCGCCGCCTCCGACCGCCACCTCGCCCGGATGGCCGCGCTGGCGGCGGCGTTCGACGGGCGGATCGCCGTCGACGACACGGCGGGCCTCGCCCGGACCTTCTTCGCCCAGGCCCGGGCCACCCTGGCGAGCCGCGCCGACAGCAACCGCAAGGAGGAGGTCGCCGACCGCCGGCGGCAGGACTTCGACTGGCTGCTGGTCGACGTCAGCCGGCGCATCCGCCGCGTCGTGCAGGGCCTGGAGATCCGCATCAACGAGCTGGAGGACGGCACCCGCACCACCATCCAGGCGGGTCGCGCCTCGGTCGACGACCTCGGCGACCTGATCGGGACGATCTTCTACGAGCTGTTCCAGTCGCTGCAGAACGCCAACCGCAGCCTGGAGTACCTCGGCGAGGTCGACGCCGCCGTCGCCGGCTACATGACGGAAACCAACGGCGAGCGCTTCGCCGCCCTCGACGGGAAGCTGACCGCCGCGCTGGACGGTCTGGAGGCGCGCACCCGGCGCCTCGTCGCCCGGCTGCGCGGCGGCGACCAGGCCGCCTCGGTCGACGGCCTGGCCGAGGACGTCGCCGCGCTGCGCGCCGGGCTGTTCGGGGAGGCCGGGCTGATCGCCGCCCACCGCGCGTTCGTCGCCGCCAACCGGACGGCGCGGGGGGAAGAGGCGGCGCTGGGCGCCACCGGCGCGCAGCTCGCCCCGCGCCTGCAGGCGCTGCGGAGCACGGCGCTGGCCATCAACGACGAGACCAGGACCAGGCTGGCCGCCGGTTCGCTGTCGGCCAGCGTCACCATCCTCGCGGTGGTGCTGGCGGCCTCCCTCGCCGCCGTCGCCTTCTCCGTCCTCTCCGCCGACGCCCTGACCCGCCCGCTGCTCGCCCTGAAGCGGGCCATGGACCGTCTGGCCGGCGGCGATTACGCGGTCGCGGTGCCGTCCGGCGGCGGCGTGCGCGAGGTCGCCGCCATGGCGCGCGCGGTCCAGGTGTTCCAGCAGCACATGCAGCAGCGGGTGCGGGCCGAGGCCGCGCTGGCCCAGGCCAAGCAGGCGGCCGAGGCGGCCAGCCGCGCCAAGAGCGACTTCCTGTCCAACATGAGCCACGAGATCCGCACGCCGATGAACGCCATCATCGGCTTCTTCTACCTGCTGGAGCAGACGGAGCTGCAGCCGCTGCAGAAGGACTACGTGGGCAAGGCGCGCATGTCGGCGCAGTCGCTGCTCGCCATCCTCAACGACATCCTCGACTTCTCGAAGATCGAGGCCGGCCGGATGGAGCTGAGCGAGGAGTCGTTCCGCCTCGACGACCTGATGAAGACGCTGGCGGCGATGACCGCCGTCAACGCCCGCGGCAAGGACATCGAGGTGCTGTTCCGCATCGCGCCGGGCACGCCGCTGTCCCTGGTGGGCGACGCGCTGCGCCTGCAGCAGGTGCTGACCAACCTGGCCGGCAACGCCATCAAGTTCACCGAGCGGGGCGAGGTGGTGCTGTCGGTCGAGCCGCTGGAGACCCGGGACGGCCGCACCCTGCTGACCTTCGCCATCCGCGACACCGGCATCGGCATCCCGGCCGAGCACCAGCGGATGATCTTCGACGCCTTCTCGCAGGCGGAGAGCACCACCAGCCGCCGCTTCGGCGGCACCGGCCTCGGCCTGGCGATCTGCCGGCGCCTGGTCGAGCTGATGGGCGGCACCATCGCGGTGGAGAGCGAGCCCGGCCGCGGCAGCACCTTCCGCTTCACCGTCCCCTTCGCCTGCGGCCCCGCGGCCTCCGAGGCGCCCGACCCGGTCCGCCGCGTGCCGCGCAACCTCAAGGTGCTGGTCGCCGACGACAACCCGGTCGCCCGCGAGGTGATGGCGGCGATGATCGCGCCTTTCGGCTGGACGGTCGTGGTCGCCGGCTCCGGGCGGGAGGCGCTGGCCGCCGTCGCCGAGGCGGCGGCCGGCAAGCCGTTCGACCTGCTCCTGCTCGACTGGTGCATGCCCGAGGTGGGTGGGCGCGACATCGTCCGCCATCTGCGGGAACACTGCCGGCCCGAGGAGGTCCCCCTGATCCTCGTGGTCACCGCCTTCGAGTACGAACGGGTGCGGCGCGAATCCGGCGGCGACACGCTGATCCGCGACATCCTGACCAAGCCGGTGACGCCGTCGGTCCTGCTCGACGCCGTCGCCGGCGTCTGCGCGGTGCGCGGCGTCGCGGACCCGGCGCCGGCGCCGGCGGCCGCGGAGTCCGCCGCCGCGCTGGACGGCCTGTCGCTCCTGCTGGTCGAGGACAACACCATCAACCAGGTCGTCGCCTGCCGCATCCTGGAGAGCGCCGGCGCCCGGGTCACCGTCGCCGCCAGCGGCCACGAGGCCGTCCAATGCCTCGCCGCCCCCGCCGCCGCGTTCGACGCCGTGCTGATGGACATCCAGATGCCCGGCATGGACGGCTACGAGGCCACCCGGGCCATCCGCGACGACCTGGGGCTCGGCGAGCTGCCGATCATCGCCATGACCGCCAACGCCATGGCGGCGGACCGCGAACGCTGCCTGGCCGCCGGCATGAACGACCACGTCGGCAAGCCGTTCGAGGTCGCCGCGATGCTGCGGGTGGTGGCGCGCCACGCCCGCCGCCCGGCCGCCGCGGAGGCGGCGGAGGCCGCGGACGCCGGCGTTCCGGAGATCGACCTGGACCGGGCGCTGGCCACCACGGCCGGCGACCGCGATCTCATGCAGCGGCTGATGGCGATCTTCGCCGACACCTACGCCCCCCTCGTGGCGGCGCTGCCGCGGATGCTGGCGGACGGCGACCTCGCCACGGTCGGCGTCAAGGCCCACGACCTCAAGGGCGTTGCGGGCAACGTCGGCGCCATCGGCCTGTCGGCGGCGGCGGAGCGGCTGCTGGTGGCGGTGCGGACCGGCGACCGCGGGGCGGCGGAACGGGCCGGCGAGGAGGTCTGCCGCCTGCTGCCGGTCGTCGTGCGGTCGACGCGCCGGCTGGCCGATCGCCGGCCGGCGCTGCCGTGACGCCGCCCGCGCCGGGGGCTCAGCGGTGGGCGAACTCCCAATAGAGGGCCCGCGCCCGGGCGGCCATCGGGCCGGGCTGGACGTGGCGGTCCTCGACCCGCGTCACCGGCACCACCTTGGCGTAGTTGCCGGTGGAGAACACCTCGTCGGCGTCCAGGACGTCGCGGAACGACAGGGTGCGCTCCTCAACCGGCACGCCGGCGTCGCGCAGCAGCCCGATCACCCGCTGGCGGGTGATGCCGTTGAGGAAGGTGCCGTTGGGAACCGGCGTGGACACCACCCCGTCGCGCGCGATGAACAGGTTGGCGGTGGCGAACTCCGCCACGTTGCCGATGGGGTCGAGCATGATGGCGTTGTCGAAGCCGCGCTCGCGCGCCTCCTTCAGCGCCAGGCCGGCGTTGGGATAGAGGCAGGCCGCCTTCGCCTCGGTGGGCGCGCTGCCCGGGGCGGGGCGGCGCCGGCTCGACAGGCAGGCGGTGAAGCCGGTCGCCGCCGGCAGCGCCATCTCGTGCAGGGTGAGCGCGAACACGGTGCTGTCCGGGTCGGGGGCCACGAACCCGGACTCGGCGTAGAACATGGGCCGGATGTAGAGCGCCGCGTCGCGGGGGAAGCGGCGGATGCCCTCCCAGCACAGCTCCTCGATCTCGCCGGCCGTCACCATCGGCGCCAGCCCCATGGCGTGGGCCGAGCGGATCGCCCGCTGGCAGTGGAGGTCGAGATCGGGCGCCACCCCCTCGAAGGCCCGCGCGCCGTCGAACACGGTCGACGCCAGCCACATGGCGTGGTCCATGGGGCCGACGATGGCGGGGTTCCCCTCCAGCCACTCCCCGCGGAAATAGGTGAGCGCGTGCGCAGCCTCACCGTTGCCGTGCCCGGCCATTGGATTCCTCCCTTCGTGTGCGGCGGCTTGTCCCGGAAAGCATACCCCCTCATCGCGGTCGGTCAACGGCGACCGAAGGCCCATTCGTCTGTTGAGCGGATCCCTGCCGAACGTCAGAGGAGGACCGATCCCATGCCGATCCCGCAGACCCCGCGCCCGCTTCGCCCCGCCCAGCCTCCCAACGAGGACCTGCCGACCCGCCGGCCGGCCACCGACAACCCCGACCTCGCCAACCCGGGCCCCGGCCTCGGCGACGTCCCCAGCCCGGCGACCGACGTGCCGCCCGCCGTCGACCCCGGAAGGGTCTGACGTCAACAGCGCGGCCCGTCCTTGGTTCGCGCCCGCCCCCCCGGCCTTACGAGCCGGGTGCGCGCGGCGCGCTCCAGTTGCGCAGGACGCTGACCACCCGCAGCAGGAAGGCGGCCGCCACGGCGACCGCCGCCACCGGCAGGTCGGGCAGGTCGAGGCGGCTGCCGGCGATCACCACCAGCGCCGCCAGCAGGGCGGCCGAGGCGTAGATCTCCTCGCGCAGGACGCGGGGGATCTCGCTGACCAGGACGTCGCGCAGCACGCCGCCGCCGATGCCGGTGATCACCGCGATCACCGCCGCCGGCAGCGGCGCCAGGCCGTAGAGCAGCGCCTTCTGGCAGCCGGCCACGGCGAACAGGCCGAGCCCCAGGGCGTCCAGCACCATCACCGGCTTGCCCAGCCGGTTGACCACGGGATGGAAGAAGAAGGCCGCCAGGCCCGACGCGACGGCCGCCCAGAGATAGCGGTCGTCGCGGAAGGTCGCCGGCGGCACCGAGCCGAGGATGGCGTCGCGCACCACGCCGCCGGCGAGCGCCGCCGCCATCGCCAGAACCAGCACCCCGAACACGTCGAGCCGGTGGCGCACCGCCAGGGTGCCGCCGCTCAGGCCGAAGACGAAGACGCCGATCAGGTCCATCCACAGCAGCAGGGTGGGCACGTCGAGCGCGGCGGGAAGGGCGACGGGAAGCGGTTCGGGCATGGCGGGCGTGCGGACGGCGGTGGGGATCGGATGGCGCCTTGATAGCGCGCTTTCACGCACCTGTCGAAGCGTCAGCGGCACTGGTCCGCCACCGGCATCGGGCGTACTGTTCGGCGAGCCGCGAAGGAGACGTCCGCCATGAACGCCGCACCGCCCGTGATCGACCACATCGATCTCATCGCCGAGCACGTCGCGCTGAAGGGATGCCGCGCCGTCGACATCGGCTGCGGCAAAGGGGCGCTGGTCCGCCAGCTGGCGGCGCGCGGCGCCGACGTGACGGGCATCGAGATCTCCGCCGGCAAGCTGGCGGCGGCCCGGGCGGTCGCGCCGGAGGCCGGCGAGCGCTACGCCGAGGGGCTGGCCGAGGCCCTGCCCTTTGCCGACGCCAGCCTCGACCTCGCGGTGTTCCTGTTCAGCCTGCACCACGTCCCCGAGGCGGTCCACCGCGACGCCCTGGCCGAGGTGCGCCGGGTGCTGGTGCCGGGCGGCCATCTCTGCATCGGCGAGCCGCTGCCGGCCGGCCCGTTCTTCGAGCTGCTGCTGCCGGTGCACGACGAGACGGCGGTGCGCGCCGCCGCCCAGCACACGGTGGCGCTGGCCCCGTCCCTCGGCTTCGCGCCGGTGGCGACGCGCTTCTACTCGCGCCCCCGGGCCTTCGACGATTTCGCCGCCCTGAAGACGCACGTGCTCGCCGTCGATCCCGCCCGCGGCCCGGCCTTCGCCGCCCATGAGGGCACGCTGCGGGAGGGCTTCCACCGTCTGGCGGAACCCCTCGACGGCCGCTGGGTGCTCGACCAGCCCTGCCGGATGGACGTGCTGCGCCGGCTGTAGCGCGTGCGGTCGCTTCCTTGACGCACTGCGGTGGCTTGCATATTTTTCTCGTTTCAATCTCCACAGCACCCGTTCGGACCCCATGGCCACCCTGCCGATCCTCATCGCCCCCGACCCGCGCCTGAAGCAGAAGGCGAAGCCGGTCGACGCCGTCGACGCGCGCATCGCCAAGCTGATGGACGACATGCTGGAGACGATGTACGACGCCAACGGCATCGGCCTGGCGGCGCCGCAGGTCGGCGTGCTGGAGCGGGTCATCGTCGTCGACGTCCACGAGCGCGACGAGCCGCCCAGCCCGCTGCAGATGGCCAACCCGGAGATCGTCTGGTCGTCCGACGAGATCGTGCCCTGCGAGGAGGGCTGCCTGTCGATCCCCGACCAGTACGCCGAGGTGATGCGGCCCAAGGCCGTGCGCGTGCGCTACCTCGACAAGCGGAACGAGGTCCAGGAGCTGGCGGCCGACGGCATGCTGGGTGTCTGCATCCAGCACGAGATCGACCACCTCAACGGCACCCTGTTCGTCGACCGGCTGTCGCTGCTCAAGCGCAACATGATCATGCGCAAGCTGCAGAAGCAGCAGCGCCAGAAGGCGACCGCCTGATCCCCCCGTCCCAGTCGAGCGTCCCGATGCCCCCCCTTCGCCTCGTCTTCATGGGCACCCCCGACTTCGCGGTGCCCAGCCTGCGGGCGCTGATCGACGCGGGGCACCAGGTGGTGTGCGTCTACAGCCAGCCGCCGCGTCCGGCCGGGCGCGGCCAGCAGGTGCAGCCGTCGCCGGTCCACCGCTTCGCCGAGGCGCACGGCATTCCCGTGCGCACGCCGAAGTCCCTGCGCAACGCCGAGGCCCAGGCCGAGTTCGCGGCGCTCGCCGCCGACGCCGCGGTGGTCGCCGCCTACGGGCTGATCCTGCCGCAGCCGGTGCTCGACGCGCCGCGGCTCGGCTGCCTCAACGTGCACGGTTCGCTGCTGCCGCGCTGGCGGGGCGCCGCCCCGATCCAGCGGGCCATCCTCGCCGGCGACGGCGAAACCGGCATCACCATCATGCAGATGGACGCCGGCCTCGACACCGGGGCGATGCTGCTGGCGGAATCCGTGCCCATCACCGGCACCACCACCGCGGCCACCCTGCACGACGCCCTGGCGGCGCTGGGGGCGCGGCTGATCGTCGCCGCCCTGGACGGGCTCGCCGCCGGACGCCTGACGCCCCGCCCGCAGCCGCAGGAAGGCGTCACCTACGCCGCCAAGCTCACCCGCGAGGACGGACGGCTCGACTGGAACGGCGACGCCGCCGCCATCGACCGGCAGGTGCGCGCGCTGACGCCGTGGCCCGGCTGCTGGTTCGAGGCGGCCGGCGAGCGCATCAAGGTGCTGGCCGCCGAACCCCTGGACGGGGCGGCGGACGGGGCGGCTCCGGCCGCCCCCGGCACCCTGCTGGACGAGGCGCTGACCGTCGCCTGCGGCCGCGGCGCGGTGCGGCTGACCCGGGTGCAGCGGCCGGGCAAGGCGGCGGTCGACGGCGCGGCGTTCCTGCGCGGCTTCTCGCTGTCCCCCGGCAGCGTCCTGGGCGGGCCGCCGTGGCGCGCTGGAAGCTGACCGTCGAGTACGACGGGCGCCCCTTCTGCGGCTGGCAGCGGCAGGACAACGGCCCGTCCGTGCAGCAGGCGCTGGAGGAGGCGTTCGCGCGCCTGACCGGGACGGCCGTGCGCGTCCACGGCAGCGGGCGCACGGACGCCGGCGTGCACGCCCTCGGCCAGGTGGTCCATGCCGACGTCGACAAGCCCTTCACCCCGGACAAGATCCGCGACGCCCTGAACTTCCACCTGCGGCCCTGGCCGGTGGCGGTGCTGCTGGCCGAGCCGGCCGCCGAGGAGTTCCACGCCCGCCTCAGCGCGCTTGGCCGCAGCTATCTCTACCGCATCCTCAACCGCCGGCCGCCGCCCACCGTCGACGCCGGGCGGGTCTGGCACGTGCAGCGCCGGCTCGACGCCGCGGCGATGGACGCGGCCGCCCGGGTCCTGGTGGGACGGCACGACTTCTCCAGCTTCCGCGCCTCCCTGTGCCAGGCGCGCTCGCCGGTGAAGACGCTCGACCGGCTGGAGGTGGTCCGCGCCGGCGACGAGGTCCACGTGCACGCCGCCGCCCGTTCCTTCCTGCACCATCAGGTGCGCAACATGGTCGGCACCCTGGAGCTGGTGGGCGCCGGCAAATGGACGGCGGACGACGTGCGCCGGGCGCTGGAGGCCCGCGACCGCAGCAAGGCGGGTCCGACGGCCCCGCCCGACGGGCTCTACTTCGTCGCCGCCCGCTACTGAGCGCGGCGGGGGCGCGCCTCTCCAAACGGCGAATCACCTTCGGAGAGATTGCCGCCGGCCCCCGCCCGGATCATACCGGAGCCTTCGATCTTCGACGAAGGAGGCCGACCATGATGGACCGGCTGTTGACTCTCGGCACGTTCGCCACCGTGGCCCTGCTGTTCCCGGTGATCTGGGCGGTGACGTCGCGCGACGACCGGCCCGTGGCCCCCGTGCCGCCGCCGGCCTGAGCCGCCGCCGTTACCATCCGTTACACGAGGCCGGTCCGCCGGACACACTCCCGTTACCGAAGCGGCGTTCAATGGCGTCATGACGCCAACGTCGAAAGGGAGTGTGTCATGAACCGCATCCTTCGCATCGCCATGCTGGCCGGTACGGCCATCGTGCTGGCCGGTGGCATCGCCGTCGCCACCGATGCGGCGGCGCGCGGCGGCTCTCCCGGCGGCTACGGGGCGGGCGGCTGCTGGCAGACCGCCCAGGCGCAGCCGGGCATGGGCCAGGGCCGCGGCATGGGGCCGGGCGCCGGCGCCGGTGCCGGTCCGGGCCGGATGTTCACCATGCTGGACGCCGATGGGAACGGTGCCGTCAGCCTGCCGGAGTTCCTGGCCGGGCCGCAGGGCCGCTCGGGGGTCGATCCGCAGCTCATGGCCCAGCACCGCACCCAGCGCTTCCAGCAGTTGGACCGCAACGGTGACGGGTCGCTGACCCCGGACGAGCTGGGGCCGGGCGTCCAGCTGCAGTAGACGGCGGGAACTGGCGGACCGGCCGGGGGCGCTGATAAGCTGGCGTCCCCAACCGTCCGAGTGCCGTCCTTGGCCCGTCCGCCTCCCGCCTTGCTGCTGCTCCTCCTGCCGGGACTCGCCGCGTGCGGCGTCGACCGCGACCAGGCGCAGGCGTGCCGCCGCTTCATCCCCGCCTTCGAGGCCGACCCGGCGGCCGTCCGCGTCGTCGAGGAGGCCTACGTCGACGACGCCCTGCGGCTGCGCTACACCACCGGCGGCGGCGAACACTGGATCGCCTGCCGCTTCGCCGGTCGCTACCTGGACCAGGGGCGGCTGGAGGTCACCGGGGTGGCGACCGACCGCACCGGACCGCTGACCGGCATGCGCTTCCTGATGCTGCGCCTGTGGGCCGAGCTGCCGGCGCACGGGCGGCCCGGCCCGGCCGTCGACGCGGCGGCGGACCGGCCGGAGGCTCCGCCCAGCCGATGGGCGCCGGCGGCGTTCTTCGCCCAGCAGACCGTCAACGCGGCGACCTTGGCCTGCGTCTACGGGCTGCTCGCCATCGGCTACACCCTGGTCTACGGCATCCTCGGCCAGATCATCCTGGCGATGGGCGAGCTGACGATGATCGGCGCCATGCTGGCCGCCATGGCGGCGGCCGGGCTCGCCGTGCTCGGGCTGGCGACCTTGCCGGCGGCGCTGCTGGCGGCACTGGTGCTGGTGATGGCGTTCACGGCGGTCCACGGCTGGACCATGGACCGGCTGGTGTTCCGCCATGTCCGCGGGGTGCACACGCACACGCCGCTGATCGCGGCGATCGGCCTCTCCATCGCCCTGCAGGAGGGCGTGCGCCTGCTGCACGGTGCGCGCGAATGGTGGCCGCGCCCGGTCTTCGCCACCCGCCACGACCTGTGGACGGCCGGCCACTTCACGGTGACGGCGCTGACCTCGCAGGCGGTGATCCTCGCCCTCACGGCGCTGCTCTATCTCGGTCTGCGCCGGGCCATGGCGCGCACGGCGTACGGCCGCGCCCACCGCGCCTGTGCCGACGACGTCGGCGCCGCCGCCCTGATGGGACTCGACATCGACCGCACCGTGGCGGTCACCTTCGCCGTCGGCGGGGCGTACGCCGCGGCGGCCGGCTTCGTGATCGCCCTCTACTACGGGGGGATCAACTTCTTCACCGGCTATCTCATCGGCTTCAAGGCGCTGGCCGCGGCGGTGGTCGGCGGCATCGGCTCGATCCCCGGCGCCCTGCTCGGCGCGGCGCTGCTGGCCCTGCTCGAGACCTTCTGGTCGGCGTACGGGCCGCTCGCCTACAAGGACGTCGCCGGCTTCGCCCTGCTGACCCTGTTCCTCATCCTGCGCCCGCACGGCCTGCTGGGCACCCGCGCCGGCCGCGGCGACTGATACGGTTGGCGGATGATCGGTTCGCTCATCCGCGAACCGTAAAACCCGGCAGATCAATGCAACAGCATTGATCGAGAGGAGCATACGAATGACGCCTTCAGGCGGAATTCGTATGACGCGGGAAGAAGGGCGCCCCGCCGGGAAGCGGGGCGCCCGGGCCGCCCTACAGCGACCGCACGTCGGTGAGATGGCCGGTCACCGCCGCCGCCGCCGCCATCGCCGGGCTGACGAGGTGGGTGCGGCCGCCGCGCCCCTGCCGTCCCTCGAAGTTGCGGTTCGAGGTGGAGGCACAGCGCTCGCCCGGCGACAGCCGGTCGGCGTTCATCGCCAGGCACATGGAACAGCCGGGCTCGCGCCACTCGAAGCCGGCCTCGGTGAAGACCTTGTCCAGGCCCTCCTCCTCCGCCTGCTCCTTGACCAGGCCGGAGCCGGGAACGACCAGGGCGCGGATGCCCTCGGCCACCTTGCGGCCCCGGGCGACCGCCGCGGCGGCGCGCAGATCCTCGATCCGGCCGTTGGTGCAGGAACCGATGAAGACCGTGTCGACCTTCACCTCGCTCAGCGCCTGGCCCGGCGTCAGCCCCATGTACTCCAGCGACCGCTGGACGGCGGCGCGCTTGCCGGCGTCGGCGATGTCGGCGGGATCGGGGATCACCGCGGTGATCGGCAGCACGTCCTCCGGGCTGGTGCCCCAGGTGACCTGCGGGACGATGTCGGCGGCGTTCAGCACGACCGTGGTGTCGTAGCTCGCCCCCTCGTCCGAGGGAAGGGTCTTCCAGTAGGCCACCGCCTGCTCCCAGGTGCCGGCCTTGGGCGCCAGGGGACGGCCCTTCAGGTACTCGAAGGTGGTCTCGTCCGGGGCGATCAGGCCGGCGCGCGCACCTCCCTCGATGGCCATGTTGCAGACCGTCATGCGGCCTTCCATGGTCAGGCCGCGGATCGCGTCGCCGGCGAACTCGATGACGTGGCCGGTGCCGCCGGCGGTGCCGATGCGGCCGATCACGGCCAGCACGATGTCCTTGGCGGTGACGCCCGGCGGCAGCGCGCCGTCGACCCGGACCAGCATGTTCTTGGCCGGCTTCTGCAGCAGGGTCTGGGTGGCCAGCACGTGCTCGACCTCGGAGGTGCCGATGCCGAAGGCCAGCGCGCCGAAGGCGCCGTGGGTGGCGGTGTGGCTGTCGCCGCAGACGATGGTGGCGCCGGGCAGCGTGAAGCCCTGCTCGGGGCCGACGATGTGGACGATGCCCTGGCGGACGTCGTCCATCGGGAAGTAGCGGATGCCGAAGTCGCGGGCGTTCTTGTCGAGCGCCGCCACCTGGATGCGGCTCTCCTCGTCGTCGATGCCCTTGGAGCGGTCGGTGGTCGGCACGTTGTGGTCGGGCACCGCCAGCGTCTGCTCCGGCTGGCGCACCGCGCGGCCGGCCATGCGAAGCCCCTCGAACGCCTGCGGGCTCGTCACTTCGTGGACGAGGTGGCGGTCGATGTAGAGGATGCAGGTGCCGTCATCCTGGCGATGGACGACGTGGCTGTCCCAGATCTTGTCGAAAAGCGTGCGGGGCTTGGACATGGTGGCTTCTCTCTGGCGGAGCACTGGCCGGACCTTCGGTGGTAAACGGTCCGGGGATCGCACAATAGCCATGTGCATCCCGCCCGACAAGCGATCAGCCTCGGGCGCTCACGCCGACGGTCCTGGACAGGAGCGGCGCGGTCGGGCAAGACGGGGCGACGTCCCGCCGCCCCGAGAAGCCCGCCCGACGATGCCCCGGCCGCCGCTCCTGATCGAAAGCCCGCAGAACCCGCGCTTCAAGCTGTGGGAGTCGCTGCTGGAGAGCCGCGGCCTGAAGAAGCACGGCCAGTTCCTGCTGGCCGGCCTGAAGACGGTGCCGGAGGCGCTGGCCCGCCATCCCGACCGCTTCACCGCCGTGCTGAGCGACGCGCCGGAGCGGCTGGCGGGCTGGCCGCTGCCGGCCGGCCTGGAGGTGGTGCAGCTCGCCCCGGCCCTGTTCCGCCGCCTCGACGCCGCCGGAACGGGCTTCCCGCTGCTGCTGGGCCGCGTCCCCGCCATGCCCGCGGCCGACCTCGCCCGCCCGCCGCAAGGGCTGGAGCTGGTCTGCGCCCTGAGCGATCCCAGCAACCTCGGCGCGCTGCTGCGCAGCGCCGCCGCCTTCGGGGTGCGGCGGGTGGTGCTGCTGGAGGAATCGGCCCACCCCTTCCATCCCAAGTGCCTGCGCGCCGCCGCCAACGCCCAGTTCGCCCTGACCCTGCTGCGCGGCCCCCGCTGGCCGGCCCTCAACGATGCCGCCGGTCCGCTGGTGGCGCTCGACGGCGGCGGCGCGGATCTCACCCGCTTCGCCTGGCCCGCCGACCTGCGCCTGGTCCTCGGCGAGGAGGGCCAGGGGGTGCCGGCCGGCCTGCCGGCGCTGCGCCTGGCGGTGCCGACCACCGGCGCGGTGGAGTCCCTCAACGCCACCGTCGCCGCGAGCGTGGCGCTGTTCGCCTGGCGGGCGGCGACGAACGTGTGACGGCGGCACCGATCGACGACGATGTGCCTCAGGCCTCGTCCCCAGGCGGAAGCCAAGCCTGCGGCTCCATCCTTTCGTGGAGCAGTCTGAGCAGTTGCACGA
This sequence comes from Azospirillum sp. ST 5-10, assembly GCF_051225715.1. Classification (NCBI taxonomy): domain Bacteria; kingdom Pseudomonadati; phylum Pseudomonadota; class Alphaproteobacteria; order Rhodospirillales; family Azospirillaceae; genus Azospirillum; species Azospirillum sp. ST 5-10. The sequence goes on along the minus strand of NZ_JBPJSP010000007.1, from coordinate 81,786 downwards.
CGCGCCCACCGCCGAGCAGACGATAGAACACCACGTGCCGCGGTCGTCGGATGCGCTCGTCGTCGGGCGTCGCACGGCGGCTGTGGCGGATGTGGTAGGCGTACACCCCGTCGCGGCCAGGCACAGGCCTGGCCCCGGTTCGGTTCGGATCGCTTACGATGTCCTTGAGGGCCTGCTTGAGCAGGCCCGCGCAGCGGCGCCGGCCGAGAGGCCCGAAGCCTTCGCCACGTTCCGCCAGGACGCATTCCTGATCCCGTGCGAAGGCGGCGGTGCGTTGCAGGCTACGCACCGGGTCCCGTCTGATCGTGCGCCTCGCCCGCTTCCATGCTCGCAACCACATCGTCGACGAAGCGATCGATGCCGTCGATCTCCGCAACATCACCGCGGTCTGCCTCGGCGATCGCCACGTCGAGCGCGGCGTGCAGCGCCTGGAGGCGCAGGGTTTCTTCGCGCCGGCGCTGTTCGAACAGCCTCAGACCGGCGCGAACGACCTCGCTGGCGTTCTGATGGCGTCCGGAGCTGACCTCCTCGTCGATGAGGCGGTCGAGAGTGTCCGTCAGATTGATGTTCCGTGTCGGCACGGCGGACGCCCCTTGCCTGTCCCTGGAGGAATATTGGCAATCCTTGTCAGAGGGTCGACGCCGAACCAGTCGCCCCTCAGCTCCGCCCCCCCGCCCCCGGGGTCGGGAACAGCGCCGAGGTGATGTCGCCGACGAGGTGGCGCAGCCGGGGATCGTTCGGTCCCTGCGGCTCGTCGAGCCAGCCGGTGGCCGAGGTCAGCGTCCGCCCCTCGCGGCAGAAGGCGGCCTGGACGGTCAGGGTCTCGCCGGTCGGCCGGGTCGGCACCGGACCCATGGCGCACAGCCGGGCGTTCAGGGTCGGCTGCACCGGCTCGAAGACGACGACGACGCGGTAGTCGGGCCGCGCCGAGGAATCGGGCTGGACGGTGGGGTTGGTGCGGATGCCGGCGATGCGCTTGCCCATCACCGTGGTCACGGTCTGCGCCAGCTCCGCCGGGGTGGCGGCGAAGGGATTGCCCTGCACCACCACCCGCAGATCGCGGTCGGCGGCGGCGTAGGCCAGTTCCCCGAAATTGTAGGCGGAGTCCGGCTCGTCGCCGACGACGCGGCTGCCGTCGCAGGCCGCCAGCGCCAGGGCGGCAAGGCCGGCCGCCCCCATCCTGGCCGACCCCTTCTTGAACACTGTCGCCCGCGCCATGCCGCTCCCCGTGGTCGTCCGCTCCGACGCCCTATCTGGGGATGCCGGCGGCCGGCGCCAGCGGGAAAAACGGATGGTGCTCAGGCGCTCTCGGTGGTCTCGGCGAGGCGGCCGCGGTCGACGACCTCGACCATGCCGCCTTCCAGCAGGCGGATGGTGCCGCTGGTCTTCAGCTTGGTGAAGGCGCGCGACACCGTCTCGGTGGTCAGGCCGAGATAGTCGGCGATGTCGCAGCGGCTCATCGGCAGGCGCACCCGGCGGCCGTCGGCCTGGGCCCGCTCGGCCAGGCGCAGCACGAAGGAGGCGACCCGCTCCACCGCCGTCTTGCGGCCCAAGAGCACCATGTGGTCCTGGGCGGCCACCAGTTCGGTGGCGATGCGGGCGCTGAGGCGGCGGGCGAGCGCCGGCTGCGCGTCCATGACCGCCTCGAAGCGGGCCCGCGGGAAGCGTTGCAGGGTGCAGGCGGTCACCGTCTCGGCGGTGTAGAGCTGGCAGGGGCCGAGGGTCAGGCCCATCATGTCGCCGCCCTGGAGGAAGCCGACCACCTGGCGCCGGCCGTCGGGCAGCAGCTTGTAGACGCGGACCATGCCGTCGACCACGCGGTAGACGTCGCCGGCGCTGTCGCCCTCGGCGAACAGCATCGTCTCGCGGTCGGCCACCACCGTCTCGGCGATCGCCTCCAGCGGGTCGCTGGTGCGCGGGTCGGGGAAGGAGACCACGGTGCCGCCGACCGACCGCACGCTGCGGCGGGCCGGGGCCGCCGTCGGCACGAAGGCCGGGCGGGCGGAAACGGCGCTGTCGAGGGTGGCGAGATGAGCGGCCATGGTGGTGTCTCCTGCAATCGGCGGCGGCGCCTCCTTGGGTTCCGCCTCGTTGGTCCCGATCCGAAATCTAGGAGGTTTTGGCCGTTCCGCGTAGTTCGGAACACTACGTAAGGGCGACTACGTATATGACGTCATATTACGTACGCAGTAGCCCTGATGACCCGTCAGGCCACCAGCGCGCTCTCGATGGCGTCGAGCAGCGCATCGTCCTCGAAGGGCTTCTCCAGGACGGTGACGACGCCGGCGTCGCGCACCCGCGCGCTGGTGGCGGCGTCGCTGCGCCCGGTGATGAGGATCACCGGGATGCCGTGGAGATCGGCGCCGTGACGCTCCATGAACTCCAGCCCGCTCATCACCGGCATGTGGAGGTCGAGCAGCAGGCAGCGCTTGGGGCTGTGCGCGCCGGCATCCTTGAAGCCGTCCATGAAGGCGCTGCACGAGGGGTAGTCCTGCACCCGATAGTCGCACGTCTCAAGCAGCGTGCGGACCGAATCGCGGACCGGCTCGTCGTCGTCTATGAGATAGACGAGTTTCTCGTCCGTGCCGTCCAAAACCGCCTCCAGAGCCTACGGGGGTCCGGGGCGCGTGACGTCACCGGAACGGACGGAAAGATAGTCCCCGGACGCCAGGCCAGAAATACGGGTTTCCCCGTACGGCCGCACTCTTGATCGAGATCAGCCCTCCTCGGGGGCGATGCCGGCGGACAGCGACATGCGCACGAGTTGCGGCAGGCTTTCGGCCTGCATCTTCTCCATCACCCGGGCGCGGTGGATCTCCACGGTGCGCGGGCTGATGGACAGGTCGTAGGCGATGATCTTGTTGGACTTGCCGGCCACCATGCCGCGCAGCACGTCGTGCTCGCGCGGCGTCAGGCTGGCGAAGCGGTCCAGCACCTCCGGCGGGCAGGCCGGGGCCGCCGGCACGGGGCCGGCGGGCGGCGGCGCCTCCGCGGCGGCGGCACGGGCCAGCGCCGTGCGCACGCCGGCGATCAGCGTGTCCTCGTCGAACGGCTTCTCGATGAAGTCGACCGCGCCCGACTTCATGGCGCGCACCGCCAGCGGCACGTCGGCGTGCCCGGTGATGACGATCACCGGCTTCGCGTCGCCGCGCCGCGCCAGCGTCTCCTGGAGGTCGAGCCCGCTCATGCCCGGCATGCGCACGTCGGTCACCAGGCAGCCCGGCCGGTCCAGCGCATCGGAGTCGAGGAAGGCGGCCGGCGAGGCGAACCCCTCGACGGCGAAACCGGCGCTCTCCAGCAGGACCAGCAGGGAATCGCGCACCGCGTCGTCGTCGTCGATGACGAAGACCGTCGGATCAGCCGTCATGCTCCGCTCCCTTGTCGCCGTCGGGGATCTCGGCGGACTGCACGGTGAAACGGAACACCGTGCCGCCGTCCGGGTTCGGCTGCGGCCACAGCCGGCCGCCGTGGGCCTCGACGATGGAGCGGCAGATCGACAGCCCCAGCCCCATGCCCTTCTCCTTGGTGGTGATGAAGGGCTGGAAGAGCTGGGTCATCACCGTCGGGTCGATGCCGGGCCCGGTGTCGGACACCGCGACCTCCATCAGGTCCGCCGCACCGTCGTGCGGCCCGGTGGCGATCAGCAGGTCGCGCCGCGCCGACCCGGCCATCGCCTCGGCGGCGTTGCGCACCAGGTTGAGCACCACCTGCTGGATCTGCACCTTGTCGATCAGCACCGGCGGGTCGACGGGGTGGAAGTCGAAGTGGACCCGGATCCCCGTCTCCTTGGCGCCGACCAGGGCCAGGGCGGCCGCCTCCTCCACCACCTTGTTCAGTGGCTCCACCGTGCGCTCGGTGTGGCCCTTCTCGATGAAGGAGCGCAGGCGGCGGATGATCTGCCCGGCCCGCGTCGCCTGGGCCACCGCCTTGTCCATGGTGTCGGCCACCTTCGGCACCGCCGGCCCCTCCAGGGTCGCCAGCATGCGCTTGACCGCCTTGGCGTAGTTGATGACGGCGGTGAGCGGCTGGTTCAGCTCGTGCGCCAGGGTCGAGGCCATCTGCCCCATGGCGCTGACCCGGCTGACGTGCAGCAGCTCCGCCTGCAGCTCCTGCAGGCGCTTCTCCGTGGCCTGGCGTTCGGTGAGGTCGCGCACGAACCCGGTGTAGAGGCGCCGGCCGCCGATCTGCACCTCGCCCACCGCCAGCTCCATGGGGAAGACCGAGCCGTCGGCGCGCCGTCCCGAGACGACGCGGCCGATGCCGATGATCCGCCGCTCGCCGGTGGCGACGTAGCGCGCGAGGTAGGCGTCGTGCTGCTCGCGGTAGGGCGACGGCATCAGCAGGCTGACGTTCTGGCCGGCGATGTCGGCGGCGGCGTAGCCGAACAGCCGTTCCGCCGCCGGGCTGAAGGATTCGACGAGGCCGCGCTCGTCGATGACGATGATGGCGTCGGGCACCGTCTCGAGGATCGAGGTGAGGCGCGCCTCGCGTTCGCGCCGCTCGGCCTCGATGCGCTTGCGCTCGGTCAGGTCGCGGACGATGCCGATGAAGGCCGGCGGCCCGTCCTGCCCGGCCTCGCCCACCGCCAGCTCCATGGGGAAGGTGGAGCCGTCCTTGCGCAGGCCGGTGACCTCGCGGCCGATGCCGATGATCCGCCGCTCGCCGGTCGCGAGGTAGCGCGCGAGGTAGCCGTCGTGCTCCTCGCGGTAGGGCGACGGCATCAGCATCGACACGTTGCGGCCGAGCACCTCCTCCGCCCGCCAGCCGAACAGCCGTTCACATGCCGGGTTGTAATTCTGCACCGCCCCCGCGGCGTCGATCACCATCACGCCGTCGGGCACGGTGTCGATCATCGCCTGGAAACGCGCGAACAAATTGCCGGCACGGTCGCCGTCCTCTCCCCTCACCGTCCTCACCGTTTGCGTGTCGCTCCCACCGGGGCTTAAGCATAGTTGCCTCTCCTGCGGGGTCAACGGCGACCGTGGGAAACGCCCCCGGGAGGGCGGCATGTCCCAGCGGGACAGTGCGGTAAAAATGTCGCGCCGGCCGGCTTGACCAGCGTCAAGCCGGCCCGGGCCCCCGGCATGACACTTCCTCCGACGCCATCGTCCGCCAAGCCGCCGAGCGCCGCGGTCTCGTCCCCTCGGGGACGGGCCGCCAACAGGAGAGACGTGTCCCATGGCCGGGTTCAGCCGCGCCGATCTGTTCCGAGGACGCCGCACCGCCGAGCCGGCGGCGGTCCGCCCGCCCTGGGCGCTCGCCGGTGCGGCCGCCTTCGCCGCCGCCTGCGACGGCTGCGGGCGCTGCGCCGGCGCCTGCCCGGAGCGGATCGTCGGCCGCGACCCCTCGGGCCGGCCGGCGCTGGATTTCGCCACCGCCGGCTGCAGCTTCTGCGGCGCCTGTGCCGACGCCTGCCCGACCGGCGCCCTGGACCGCCGCGGCGGCGGCGCGCCGTGGCGCCTGACGGCGGCGGTCGGCCCGCGCTGCCTCGCCGTCGCATCGGTGGAGTGCCGCGTCTGCGGCGAGCACTGCCCGGCCGGCGCCATCCGCTTCCGCCCGCTGGGGCGCGGGCGCTGGCTGCCCGACATCGACGGCGCCGCCTGCACCGGCTGCGGCGCCTGCGTCGGCCCCTGTCCGACCGGCGCCGTCGCCCTTCGTCCCACCCCAGCCACACAGGAGATGGCCGCATGCGGGTGACCCGCTTCGTCGAGGAGGCCGTCCGCCCGCCCGCCGGGCACACCAGCTGCGGGCACAACGTCTGCGGCGTCCTCGTCCACGCCGATCCGAACCGCCTCGACACCGCCCGCCGCCGCCTGCGGGCACTGCCCGGCGTGGAGATCCACGGCGAGGGCGGCGACGGGCGCCTCGTCGTCACCGTCGAGGACACCGACGAGGCGCCGGCGGCGCTCACCCTGAAGACCCTTGTCGAGATCGAGGGCGTCGCCTCGGCGGCCCTGGTCTACCACCACTGCGAGACGGACGGACCGACGTCCGGGGAGATGCCCTCATGACACTCAACAGGCGCGACTTCGTAAAGGCCAACGCCGTCGCCGCCACCGCCGCGGTGGCCGGCCTGCCGGTCTCGGCCCAGGTGGCGGCCGCCGCCGGGCGCGACGGCATCCGCTGGGACAAGGGAGCCTGCCGCTTCTGCGGCACCGGCTGCGGCGTGCTGGTCGGCGTCAAGGACGGCCGCATCGTCGCCACCCAGGGCGACCCCGACGCCCCCGTCAACCGCGGCCTGAACTGCATCAAGGGCTACTTCCTCTCCAAGATCATGTACGGCGAGGACCGCCTGACCCGGCCGCTGCTGCGCAAGCGCGACGGCAGGTACGCCAAGGACGGGGAGTTCGAGCCGGTCTCCTGGGACGAGGCCTTCGACGTCATGGCGGCGAAGTGGAAGGAGACGCTGAAGGCGTCCGGCCCGACCGCCGTCGGCATGTTCGGCTCCGGCCAGTGGACGATCTGGGAGGGCTACGCCGCCGCCAAGCTCTACAAGGCCGGCCTGCGCTCCAACAACCTCGACCCCAACGCCCGCCACTGCATGGCCTCGGCGGTCGCCGGCTTCATGCGCACCTTCGGCATCGACGAGCCGATGGGCTGCTACGACGACCTGGAGCACGCCGACGCCTTCGTGCTGTGGGGCTCCAACATGGCGGAGATGCACCCCATCCTGTGGTCGCGCCTGACCGACCGGCGCCTCACCCACAAGGGCTGCACGGTGGCGGTGCTGTCGACCTTCGAGCACCGCTCCTACGAGCTGGCCGACATCCCCATCACCTTCGCGCCGCAGACCGACCTGGCGATCCTCAACTTCATCGCCAACCACATCATCCAGACCGGCCGCGTCGACGAGGAGTTCGTCGCCAAGCACCTGAACTTCAAGCAGGGGGTGACCGACATCGGCTACGGCCTGCGCCCCGACCACCCGCTGGAGAAGGATGCCAAGGACACCAAGGACACCAACGCCTCCACCCCGATCGACTTCGCCGCCTTCAAGGCCTTCGTCGCGGAGTACACGGTGGAGAAAGTGGCCAAGCTGTCCGGCGTGCCCGAGGACAAGCTGCTGGCGCTGGCCGAGCTCTACGCCGACCCGGCCGTCAAGGTCGTGTCCTACTGGACCATGGGCTTCAACCAGCACACCCGCGGCACCTGGGCCAACAACCTCGTCTACAACGTGCACCTGCTGACCGGGAAGATCTCCAAGCCCGGCTGCGGCCCCTTCTCGCTGACCGGCCAGCCCTCGGCCTGCGGCACGGCGCGCGAGGTCGGCACCTTCGCCCACCGCCTGCCGGCCGACATGGTGGTGAACAACCCCGAGCATCGCGCCATCGCCGAGCGGATCTGGAAGTTGCCGGAAGGCACGATCCCCGAGAAGGTCGGCTACCACGCCGTGCTGCAGAGCCGGATGCTCAAGGACGGCAAGCTGAACTGCTACTGGACGCTCTGCACCAACAACATGCAGGCCGGGCCCAACGTCAACGACGAGATCTATCCGGGCTGGCGCGACCCGCGGAACTTCGTGGTGGTGTCCGACGCCTACCCCACGGTGTCGGCGCTGTCGGCCGACCTGATCCTGCCGACCGCCATGTGGATGGAGAAGGAGGGCGCCTACGGCAACGCCGAGCGGCGCACCCAGTTCTGGCGCCAGCAGGTCAAGGCGCCGGGCGAGGCGCGCTCCGACCTGTGGCAGATGATGGAGTTCTCCAAGCGCTTCACCGTCGAGGAGGTGTGGCCCGAGGAGCTGCTCGCCAAGACGCCGGAACTGCGCGGCAAGACCCTGTTCGAGGTGCTCTACGCCAACGGCAGCGTCGACAGGTACGGCCTCGACGAGCTGCAGCCCGGCTTCGACAACGACGAGTCCCACGCCTTCGGCTTCTACGTGCAGAAGGGTCTGTTCGAGGAGTACGCCGCCTTCGGCCGCGGTCACGGCCACGACCTCGCCGACTTCGAGCTCTACCACAAGGCGCGCGGCCTGCGCTGGCCGGTGGTCGACGCCAAGGAGACGCTGTGGCGCTTCCGCGAGGGCTACGACCCCTACGTCAAGCCCGGCGAGGGCGTGCGCTTCTACGGCCACAAGGACGGCCGCGCCAACGTCTTCGCCCTGCCCTACCAGCCGGCGGCCGAGAGCCCGGACCAGGAGTTCGACCTGTGGCTGGTCACGGGGCGCGTGCTCGAGCACTGGCACACCGGCTCGATGACCCGGCGCGTGCCGGAGCTGCACCGCGCCTTCCCCAACGCCGTGGTGTTCATGCACCCCGACGACGCGGCGGCCCGCAACCTGCGCCGCGGCATGGTGGTGAAGCTGTCGACCCGGCGCGGCGTGGTGACCACCCGCGTCGAGACGCAGGGGCGCAACAAGCCGCCCAAGGGCGTGGTGTTCATCCCCTTCTTCGACGAGAGCCAGCTCGTCAACAAGCTGACCCTCGACGCCACCTGCCCGATCTCCAAGGAGACGGACTTCAAGAAGTGCGCCTGCAAGGTCGAGAAGACCGAACAGGTGTGAGGCGGCGTGGCCGCACCGGCCCCCCACCCAACCCTCCCCCACTGACGCGGGGGAGGGCTTTCTCCTCCCCCCGCTCTCGGCGGACCAAAGGTCCGCCTGACGCGTCAGCGCAAACCTCCGGTTTGCGCGAGAGCGAAGTGGGGGGAGGTCGGGAGGGGGGATCGACGCGACCGCGCCCCCTTGTCAGCCGGAGTGCTCCCCCATGAGCGCAAGCCACGACAAGCCCGCCCCCGACCGCCGGCGCGTCCTCGCCGGGGCGGTGGCGGCCGCGTGCGGCACCGGATGCCTGGCGCTGCTGCTGGGCCGGGTCGCCGCCCCGGCCCGCAGCCTGGCGGCGACCGCCCTGCGGCCGCCCGGTGCCCTGGCCGAGGCCGACTTCCTGGCAGCGTGCGTGCGCTGCGGCCTGTGCGTGCGCGACTGCCCGTACGACACCCTGCGGCTGGCCGAGCTCGCCGACGAGGCGGCCGCGGGCACGCCCTACTTCGTGGCCCGCGACGTGCCGTGCGAGATGTGCGAGGACATCCCCTGCGTCGCCGCCTGCCCCACCGGAGCGCTGGACCACGCGCTGACGGACATCGACGACGCCCGCATGGGCAGCGCCGTGCTGGTGGGGCACGAGACCTGCCTCAACGCGCTCGGCCTGCGCTGCGACGTCTGCTACCGCGTCTGCCCGCTGATCGACAAGGCGATCACGCTCGAGCTGCGCCACAACGAGCGCACCGGCCGCCACGCCTATCTCATCCCGGTGGTGCACACCGACGTCTGCACCGGCTGCGGCAAGTGCGAGGCGTCGTGCGTGCTGGAGGAGGCCGCCATCAAGGTGCTGCCGAGCGCGCTGGCGCGCGGCCGCATCGGCGAGCACTACCGCCTCGGCTGGGAGGAGCAGCAGCGCCAGGGCAAGTCCCTGGTCGACGGCATCATCGACCTGCCCGACCGCGGCTACACCCCGCCGGCGCTGAACGGGGAGTTCCGGCCATGAGCGCCCCGTCCAAACGGCGGCCGGGACCGGCCGCCATCGCCGCCAAGGGCTGGCTGCGGGCGCACCGCTGGCTGCTCCTGCGCCGCTCCGCCCAGCTCGCCTTCCTCGCCCTGTTCCTCAGCGGGCCGCTGGCCGGCGTCTGGATCACCCGCGGCACGCTGGCGTCGAGCGAGACCCTGGACGTCCTGCCGCTGACCGATCCGCTGATCCTGCTGCAGGCGCTGCTCGCCGGCCACGCGCCGGAGGCGACGGCGCTGCTCGGCGCCGCCCTGGTGCTGGGCGCCTACGCGCTGCTGCGCGGCCGCCTCTACTGCTCCTGGGTGTGCCCGGTCAACCTCGTCACCGACGCCGCGGCGGCGCTGCGCCGCCGCCTCGGCCTCAAGGAGGGCACGGCGCTGAACCGCCGCCTGCGCCTCCACCTCCTGGCGGCGGTGCTGCTGGCGAGCGCGGTGACCGGCGTGGTGGCGTGGGAGGCGGTCAACCCCGTCACCCTGCTGCACCGGGCGCTGGTGTTCGGCACGCTGTTCGCCGGCGGGCTCGCCTGGGCGGTGGTGGCGGCCATCTTCCTGTTCGACCTCGCCGTGGCACCCCGCGGCTGGTGCGGCCACCTGTGCCCGGTCGGCGCCTTCTACGGGCAGCTCGGCCGCTTCGGCCGGCTGGCGGTGGCGGCGCCGCGCCGCGCCGCCTGCGACCACTGCATGGACTGCTTCCAGGTCTGCCCCGAGCCCCACGTCATCGCCCCCGCCCTCAACCCCGCCCTCGACGGGCCCGGCGGCGGCGTCATCCTGTCCCCCGACTGCACCGCGTGCGGGCGCTGCGCCGACGTCTGCCCGCACGACGTGTTCGCCCTCGCCCTGCGCCTTCCCCATGGGCCGGCGGCCGGCGCGCAGCCCCTTCGCCAAGGAGATCCCACGTGAAAACCCCCATGACGTTCATCGCCGCGGCGGCCGGACTGGCGCTGGTGTCCGCCATCGCCCTGACCTCCGGGGCCCTGCCGGCCGGTGCGCTGGCCGACGAGGTGCAATCGCTGCGCGGCGCGGTCGAGGTGCCGGCCACCGACCAGGCGCCGGCCATCACCGTCTTCAAGTACCAGGAGGGCGGCGCCTACAGCCGCAACTTCCGCCAGCAGCCGCCGCTGATCCCGCACCGCGTCGAGAAGTACCAGATCGACCGCAACGTCAACCAGTGCATGACCTGCCACGACTGGTCGACGGCCAAGCGCATGATGGCGCCGCAGATCAGCGAGACCCACTACGTCGACCGCGAGGGCAACCGCCTCGACACCGTGGCCGGCACCCGCTGGTTCTGCACCCAGTGCCACGTCCCGCAGACCGACGCCAAGCCGCTGGTGGACAACGCGTTCGCCCCGGCGCCGACGATCCGCTGACGAAGGAGCACGGGCCATGACCACCGAAACCCGCGACGCCGGCGGCACCGCCGCCGCCCGGCCGGGCCGCCTCGCCCGCCTGTGGCACGCGCTCTGGCGCCCCTCGCTGCGCTGGTCGCTGGGCGTCCTGCTGATCGCCGGCGCCGTCGGCGGCGTGCTGTTCTGGGGCGGCTTCAACTGGGCAATGGAGGCGACCAACAACGAGGCCTTCTGCGTCTCCTGCCACGAGATGCGCGACAACGTCTACGTCGAGTACCGCGGCAGCGTCCACGACAGCAACCCGTCGGGGGTGCGCGCCACCTGTCCCGACTGCCACGTGCCCAAGGACTGGACCCACAAGGTGATCCGCAAGATCCAGGCGTCCAAGGAGCTCTATCATCACGTCCTCGGCTCGATGCAGACCACCGAGGACTTCGAGGCGCAGCGCCTGCGGCTGGCCGGCAACGTCTGGCGGACGATGAAGGCCACCGATTCCCGGGAATGCCGCAACTGCCACAACTTCCGCGCCATGGACGTCGCCCTGCAGGGCGAGCGCGCCCGCCACCTGCACCTGGCCGCCCAGGACAAGGGGCAGACCTGCATCGACTGCCACAAGGGCATCGCCCACAACCTGCCGGCCGGCGCCCTGGAGGCGGCGCGGGCCCTGGACGGCGAGGCGGCACGCTGAACCGGACGCCGGCCTCAGCGCGGACCGGCGGGCGCGCCGCGCCCCCGGCCGCGGCACGCTGCATCTCCTCCAGGCCCACCGGCGCCCGGCCAGGCCGTTTGAGAACGCCGCGCGCCGCCGCCACCTCCGGCTCGGCACGCATGGATCGCAGTTCGGCCCGCCCGTCGGGGCGCAGCGTGACGCTCACCCGGTCGCCGGGCGCAATCCCCAGATGAACGAGCACCGCTCGCCGCAGGGTGATCTGGCCTTTCGCCGTCACCGTCAGTTCGATGCTCTTGATGCCCCCCCGACATACGGTCCATTGATGACAAGGCAAGGCACGTTCAACCTTACGCCAAGTCACCCGTGCGGGTCTCCCTTGCGCCGCGGCGCCGAATCCGCACAGTCTGCGCCCTCTGCGGAATTCCGGAAGGGCGGGGCGATGGACCGCGTCGACTGCGTGGTGGTGGGGGCCGGGGTGGTCGGGCTGGCGGTGGCGCGGCGGCTGGCCATGAGCGGGCGCGAGGTGGTGGTCCTGGAAGCCGCCGAGGCGATCGGCACCGGCACCAGCTCGCGCAACTCCGAGGTCATCCACGCCGGCATCTACTATCCCGCGGGCTCGCTGAAGGCGCGGCTGTGCGTGGCCGGCCGCGACGCGCTGTACGCCTACTGCGCCGGGCGCGGCATCGCCCACCGCCGGCTCGGCAAGCTGATCGTCGCCACCGACGAGGAGCAGGTCGCGAATCTCGCGGCGATCCGCCGCCAGGCCGCCGCCAACGGCGTCGACGACCTGCAGAGCCTCGACGCCGGCGCCGTCCGCGCCCTGGAGCCGGACCTGCACGCGGTGGCCGCCCTGCTGTCGCCGTCCACCGGCATCGTCGACAGCCACGGCCTGATGCTGGCCCTGCAGGGCGAGGCGGAGGGGCACGGCGCGATGGTCGCCTTCCACAGCCCGCTCCTCGGCGCCCGCGTCGCCGGGCGGGGCCTGGAGGTCGCGGTCGGCGGAGCCGAGCCCATGCGGCTCGCCTGCACCGTCCTGGTGAACGCGGCCGGGCTGGGCGCCTGGCGCGTGGCGCGGGCGGTCGAGGGCCTGCCCGCCGCGGCGGTGCCGCCGCAGCATCTCGCCAAGGGCAACTACTACGCGCTGGGCCACGGCCGCGCGCCGTTCCGGCACCTCGTCTACCCCGTGCCGGAGGACGGCGGCCTGGGCGTCCACCTGACCCTCGACCTGGCCGGCCAGGCGCGCTTCGGCCCCGACGTGGAATGGCTGGCGGGCGCCGACTACGACCACACGGTCGACCCGCGCCGCGCCGACCGCTTCTACGCGAGCATCCGCCGCTACTGGCCGGGGCTGCCCGATGCGGCGCTGGTGCCGGCCTATTGCGGCATCCGCCCCAAGCTGTCCGGCCCCGGCGCGCCGGCCGCCGACTTCCTCGTCCAGGGGCCGCGCGACCACGGCGTTCCCGGCCTGGTCAACCTGTTCGGCATCGAGTCGCCGGGTCTGACCGCCTGCCTGGCGCTCGCCGATGCGGTGGCCATGGCCCTGGAATGACACGACGCCCGCCGGTGTCCCGGCGGGCGTCGGTCGCTGTGTCCCAAGCGCCGCGGACGATGCGGCGCGGACGCTTACTGCGAGTCGGGGGTGGACGGGTGGACGGCGCCCGAGCTGTTGCCGCTCACCGCCTCGCCCTCGCGGCCGGTCAGCGACGGCGCCTCGGACTTGCCGCTCATGCCGGTCAGGCCGGACGTGCCGGTGCCCACCGACGGGCCGGCGCTGCCGCCCGAGCCGTAGCTGTTGGACGAGAACGAGCCGCCGGCGCTCTGCTCCAGGGCGGCGATGGTGCCCTTGTCGGGCAGGCCGGTCACCGGCAGCCCCTGCGAGCGCTGGAAATCGGACAGCGCGGCCTCGGTCTCGTCGCCCCAGCGGCCGTCGACGGTCACCTCGTGACCGGCGTTGTTGAGGGCGTTCTGCATGTCGCGGACCTCGATCTCGGTGAGGGCCGTGTCCGGCGAAACACCGGTGGTCACCACGTCGGCGCTCGTGCCCATGCTGCTGCTGCCGGCGGCGAGGGCGACGCCCGAAACGGACAGGGCACCGGCGGCCGCGGCGGCCAGGATGATACGGCGTGCACGCATGACTGCATTCCTCCAGTCGACAAAAACGGTACCGCCCCTCCAGCCGTGAGATGGCCGGCGGCGGTGAGCGAAGGGACAACAAGCGGCGGGGCGGATGTCGTCGGCTCTCTTTGGGGTTACGCTCGAAGGGACAGGTGGCGGGCGGCCCGACCTTGACCGCCCGGGTGGATCCCCCCATCTATTGGAGCGACGGCGGCGCCGGGTGGGCCCGGGCCGCCGTGACACGCACCGGGCGCCGCTGAAATGGGCCCTCCTGCAACTCGCTCGCTTCCGAGGAGGATGCGCCATGTCGACTCGCCTCTCACTCTTCAACAGCCCGCTGCTGCTCGGCTTCGACCAGTTCGAACGCACCCTCGACCGCATCGCCAAGAACTCGGCCGAGGGCTATCCGCCCTACAACATCGAGCAGATCGGCGACGATGGCCTGCGCATCACCCTGGCGGTGGCCGGCTTCACCAACGACGACCTGTCGGTGCAGATCGAGGACAACCAGCTCGTGATCCGCGGCCGCCAGCAGGACGACAAGACGCGCGTGTTCCTGCACCGCGGCATCGCCGCCCGGCAGTTCCAGCGCAGCTTCGTGCTCGCCGAGGGAATCGAGGTCGTCGGCGCCACCCTGGACAACGGCCTGCTCAACATCGACCTGGTGCGGCCGATGCCCGAGCCCAAGGTGCGCACGATCGCCATCAAGCAGGCGGGCAAGGCGGGCGGCCGCGCCGCCGGGCCGCAGCAGATCGACGTCGCCCCCGAACCCGCGTCCTCCGCCCCGCCGGAGGCGTGACGGGCCGGTACCCCCCGGCGCTCCGCCCCGCAAGAGACACCTTTCGACGAAAAGAGTCCGACATGAACACGGCCACCCAGACCCTGCACCTCCTCTCGGCCGAGGACTTCGCCGCCTTCGGCGTCGACCACGTCGCTTATATCAAGCGGGTCGAAGCCGACGGTGCCGTCACCTTCGCCGTGCACGCCGCCGACGGCACGCCGCTCACCGTGCTGCCCGATCGCGACATCGCCTTCGCCGCCGTGCGCCAGCACGACATGGAGCCGGTCAGCGTCCATTGAGCGCGCCGGCGGGTCCGCCCGAACGGGGCGGGCTGCGTCCGTACGCCGCCAGGGTTGAGGCTCCGGGGGTTTGCCGTGCATAGTTGCGGCGTGCGATATTGATACGCACGCTGTCATGCGCCGGCGGCGCCCGCCGGCCCGCCGGAAGCCATCCGGACGGTGCGGCGTGCGGCTGGACGGGGGGATGGGGAGAGTGGTCGTGGATGGCGGTCAGACGTCGAGCGAACCGGACATCCGCGACGACGAGCAGGCCGCCGCCGGCAAGCGGCCGCGCGCGGCGTGGGACGACGAGGCCCGCGATGCCCTGCACATCCTGCCCCTCTCGGCCATCCCGCTGGAAACGCCCGGCCTGCAGCACGCGCGCCTGATCAAGAACGTCCGCCTGCAGACCGTCATCGAGATGTTCAACGACGTCCAGACCGGCAGCGGCCAGGTGACGCCGCACCAGGTGGGCGTCTATTTCGAATCCTACAAGGACGAGTTCGAGCGCGATCTGGTCAAGATCGACCGCATCGCCCAGGCCGCCAGCTTCGACGTCTACACCTCGCGCATCGAGCTGCGCCGGCTCAACATCAAGGTCAACGACCATCAGGCGCTGACCCTGTCCGCCAAGAAGCGGGCGGAGCTGACGCAGTACATGCGCGTCTTCACCCGCCCGCTGATCGAATACGTCTACGGCGGCGACGAACTGCAGATCGGCGACGTCGATGACCTCATCGGCATGTTCGCCAATCCCAACCGCGAGGACGCCCTGCGCAACCTGCGCACGATGGCCGACCGCCTCGACATCGGGCTGATGGACATCCCCAACTTCCTGGAGGACTACGGCGACATCTTCCTGTCGCTGGCCTATTTCCGCAAGTGCCTGGACGCCATCGTCCCCGAGGTCCAGCGCTTCCTCACCTGGGTCTCCGAAGTGCGCGGCTCCGCCGAGATCAAGCGCGACTTCCGCCAGAGCAAGATGCTCGACGACATCGCCCGCGACCTCACCGACATCTCCACCTCGATCACCGGCCGGTTCGAGAGCTTCGACAACCGCACCAAGGACTTCTGGCGCGACATCAACGCCGACACGTTCCGCTCGATTCGCGAGCTCATCACCTCCCACCACGTCACCATCGGCGGCGTGCTGTGCGGCCTGGCGGTGAAGATGGACCTGTGGAAGACCCGGTTCGCGCGCGGCGGCGGCGGCCCCAACCGCCGGCTGGAATTCATCAAGTCGGAGATCCTGCCCGGGCTGTCGCACATCAAGTCGCTGGAAAACTCGGCCCGCGTGGCCCGGGTGTGAGGGACCGGAGGCGCATCCCGATGACCGCTTCCCCCGACGCCGGCGACCGCTGGGCACACCTGCGCCGCTGGTTCGCCCGCATCCCCTATGCCGAGCGGATCGGCCTCGGCACCCTGGTGCTGCTGCTGCTGGCGGCGGGAAGCATCTGGTCGTTCGTCGTGCTGGCCGACGAGGTGGCCGAGGGCGAGACCCAGGCCTTCGACCGCGCCGTCCTGCTGGCCCTGCGCACCGCCCAGGACCCGTCCGACCCGCTGGGGCCGCGCTGGCTGGAGGAGCTGGGGCGCGACATGACGGCGCTCGGCAGCATGGGCTTCCTCACCCTGCTGACCCTGGCGGTGATCGGCTACCTGGCGATGCGCCGGCTGTGGCGGGCCATCGCGCTCCTGGTGGTGTCGGTGGGCGGCGGCATGCTGGTCAGCACCGTGCTGAAGATGGTGTTCGAACGGCCGCGACCCGACCTCGTGCCGCACGGCGCCTACGTCTACACCGCCAGCTTCCCCAGCGGCCATTCGATGATGTCGGCGGTGACCTACCTGACCCTCGGCGCGCTGCTGGCGCGCATCGAGCCGAACCCGCGCATCAAGGCCTACGTCCTCACCATGGCGGCGGTCGTCGCCGTGCTGGTCGGCATCAGCCGGGTCTATCTCGGCGTCCACTGGCCGACCGACGTGCTGGCGGGATGGACGGTGGGCGCCGGCTGGGCGCTCGCGGTGTGGCTGGTGGCGCGCTGGCTGCAGCGCCACGGCGAGGTGGAACGGGCCAACGGCGCAAGCAACGGCGAAACCTCCTGACACCACGCTGTCAGGAGGGGGGTGGTAGAGAAGGGGCGTGCCGGCACGCGACCCACCCACAGCAGCGAAGGACCGCTCCGATGACCACCGCCAACGTCGCCGTCTGGTTCGAGATACCGGCCAGCGATTTCGCCCGCGCCGTCCGCTTCTACGAAACCGTCTTCCAGGTCCGCCTCGTCGAGGAGCGCTGCCCGCGGACCGGCACCGTGATGGGCATCTTTCCCGCCGAAGGGGCGGCGGTGAAGGGCTGCGTCGTCGCCGGCGAGGGCTACGTGCCCGGCGCCACGGGCAGCGTCGTCTATCTCAACGGCGGGGACGATCTGGCCGGGCCGCTGTCGCGGGTCTGGGAGGCGGGCGGCCGCGTCGTCGTGCCGAAGACGTTGATCGACGAGTCGATCGGCCATTATGCCCAGTTCACCGACAGCGAGGGCAACCGGATCGGCCTGCACTCGCTGCGGTAGGCAAGTCCACGACCTCGTCGTAGGCTCCGGCGGGCCGGGCCGGGGGTCCGGCCCGCCCTTCCCTTTCCCGCACCGAGGCCCCCCGTGCGCCGCGCCGACCGCCTGTTCCAGATCGTGCAGATCCTCCGCAAGGGGCGGCTCGTCACCGCGGCGACGCTCGCCCGCGGGCTGGAGGTGTCGGAACGCACCATCTACCGCGACCTGCGCGACCTCGCCGCGTCGGGCGTGCCGGTGGAGGGCGAGGCCGGCGTCGGCTACATCCTGCGCGAGGGCTACGACCTGCCGCCGCTGATGTTCACCCACGACGAGATCGAGGCGCTGGTGGTGGGGGCGCGGCTGGTCGGCGCCTGGGCCGGCGGCGCCCTGGCCGACGCGGCGGCGCAGGCGCTGGAGAAGATCGAGGCGGCGGTGCCCGACCGCCGCCGCGGCGACCTCACGGCGTCGCGCCTGTTCGCCCCCGACTTCGCCATCCCGCGCGAGCTGGGCGAGCGTCTGGACACGGTGCGGCGGGCGATCAACGCGCGGCGCGCCATCGCCTTCGCCTACACGCGCGAGGACGGCGGCACCGCCACCCGCTCGGTGCGGCCGCTCGGCCTGTTCTTCTGGGGCAAGGTGTGGACGCTGGCCGGCTGGTGCGAGCTGCGCGACGACTTCCGCACCTTCCGGATCGACCGCATGGCCGGCCTGCTGGTGCTCGACCGCGGCTTCGCCGAGACGCCCGGCCAGGGGCTGGAGGACTACATCGCCCGCTGCCGCCCGGCGTGACGGCGCGGCGGCGGCCCGGCGCCGCCGCCGCGCCGGACCTACGCCGCCTGGGCCAGGTGGCGCAGGACGAAGTTCAGCACGCCGCCGTTGCGGTAGTATTCGACCTCGTCCAGCGTGTCGATGCGGCAGAGCAGCGTCACCGTCTCGGTGCTGCCGTCGGCCCGGGTGATGGTCATCGTCACGTCCTGGCGCGGCTTCAGCCCGGCGGCGATGCCGGCGATGTCGAAGGTCTCGCTGCCGTCGAGCCCGAGGGTCTGGCGCGTCGCCCCATCCTTGAACTGCAGCGGCAGAACGCCCATGCCGACCAGGTTGGAGCGGTGGATGCGCTCGAAGCTCTCGGCGATCACCGCCCTGATGCCGAGCAGCATGGTGCCCTTGGCCGCCCAGTCGCGGGACGAGCCGGTGCCGTACTCCTTGCCGGCGACGACCACCAGCGGCACGCCCTCCTCGGCGTAGCGCATGGCCGCGGTGTAGATCGGCATCCGCTCGCCCGAGGGGAAGTGCCTGGTCTCGCCGCCCTCGACGCCGGGCAGCAGCTCGTTGCGGATGCGGATGTTGGCGAAGGTGCCGCGCATCATCACTTCGTGGTTGCCGCGGCGCGAGCCGTAGGAGTTGAAGTCCTGCGGCCGCACCTGGTGGCTCAGCAGGTACTCGCCGGCCGGGCTGGTCTTCTTGATGGAGCCGGCGGGCGAGATGTGGTCGGTGGTGATGGAATCGCCGAGCAGCGCCAGCAGCCGCGCGCCGGCGACGTCCTCGGCGGGCTTGGGCGTGCGCGGCATGTCGGCGAACAGGGGCGGCAGCTTCACGTAGGTGGACCCGGCCTGCCACTGGTAGGTCTGGCCCTCGGCGGTGGCGATGGACTGCCACTCCGCCGGCCCCTTGAAGACGTCGGAGTAGCGGGCGCGGAACATCTCCGGCGTGACGTTGGCGGCGATCGCCTCGTTCACCTCCCGGGTGGTCGGCCAGATGTCCTTGAGGTAGACCGGCTGGCCGTCGTGGCCGGTGCCGATCGGGTCCCGCGTCAGGTCGACGTGCATGTTGCCGGCCAGCGCGTAGGCGACGCAGAGCGGCGGCGACGCCAGGTAGTTGGCCCGCGTGTGCGGGTTGACGCGGCCCTCGAAGTTGCGGTTGCCCGACAGCACCGCGGCGACCACCAGGTTGCCCTCCTCCACGGCGGCGGCGATCGGCTCCGGCAGCGGGCCGGAGTTGCCGATGCAGGTGGTGCAGCCGTAGCCGGCCAGCGCGAAGCCCAGCTTGTCCAGGTAGGGCTGCAGCCCGGCCTTCGTCAGGTAGTCGGTCACCACCTGGGAGCCGGGGGCGAGCGAGGTCTTGACCCACGGCTTGGTCGCCAGCCCCTTCTCGACCGCCTTCTTGGCGACGAGGCCGGCCGCCATCAGCACCGCCGGGTTGGAGGTGTTGGTGCAGGAGGTGATGGCGGCGATCACCACCGCCCCCTGCTCCAGCGCGTGGTCCGTCCCCTCGACCTTGACGGCGCGGGCGGGGTCCTCGGCCTTGAAGGTCTCGGTCAGGTCCTTGGCGAAGGAGGCGGCGACGCCGGACAGCGCGATGCGGTCCTGCGGGCGCCGCGGGCCGGCCAGCGAGGGCTCGACGTCGCCGAGGTCGAGGTCGAGGGTGTCGGAGAACACCGGGTCGGCGGCGCCGGCCTCGCGCCACATGCCCTGGGCCTTGGCGTAGGCCTCCACCAGCGCCACCCGCTCCGGGTCGCGGCCGCTGAAGGTGAGATAGCGCAGGGTCTCGGCGTCGACCGGGAAGATGCCGCAGGTGGCGCCGTACTCCGGCGCCATGTTGCCGATGGTGGCGCGGTCGGCGAGCGACAGATGGTCGAGGCCGGGGCCGAAGAACTCCACGAACTTGCCGACCACGCCCTTCCTGCGCAGCATCTGGGTGACCGTCAGCACCAGGTCGGTGGCGGTCGAGCCCTCCTTCAGGCGGCCGGTCAGCTTGAAGCCGATGACCTCGGGGATCAGCATGGAGATGGGCTGGCCGAGCATGGCGGCTTCCGCCTCGATGCCGCCGACGCCCCAGCCCAGCACGCCCAGGCCGTTGACCATGGTGGTGTGGCTGTCGGTGCCGACCAGGGTGTCGGGGTAGGCGACGGTGCGGCCGGCGGGGTCGCGGTCGGTCCACACGGTCTGCGCCAGGTATTCCAGGTTCACCTGGTGGCAGATGCCGGTGCCGGGCGGCACCACGCGGAAATTGTCGAAGGCCTTCTGGCCCCAGCGCAGGAAGGCGTAGCGCTCGTGGTTGCGCTCGAACTCCATCTCGACGTTGCGCTTGAAGGCGTCCGGGCTGCCGAAATAGTCGACCATCACGGAATGGTCGATGACCAGGTCGACCGGCACCAGCGGGTTGATCTTCTTGGGATCGCCGCCGAGGTCGGCCATCGCCTCGCGCATCGCGGCGAGATCGCAGACGGCCGGCACGCCGGTGAAGTCCTGCATCAGCACGCGCGCCGGGCGGTAGGCGATCTCGCGGTCGCAGCGCTTGTCCTTCAGCCAGGCGGCCAGCGCCTTGACGTCGTCGACCGTCACCGAGCGCCCGTCCTCGAAACGCAGAAGATTTTCGAGCAGGACCTTCATCGAGAACGGCAGCCGCGACACGTCGCCCAGTCCGGCGGCCTGCGCCGCCTCGAGGCTGAAGTAATCGTAAGTCTTGCCGCCTGCGGTCAGCGTCCGGCGGGTGTTCAAACTGTCCTGACCGGTGAACGTCGTCACGGGAACGCCTCCTTCTCTTCGGTGGGGCTTCTTCGATGGGCTCCGATTCGGCCTCCCGCGGTGAGAGGCGGTGGCAGCCGGAACCGCTGCCGTCACGACGGTGATATGGCGCGGTCCGAGCCGGAATCAAAGGGACGGGCGGCGCGCCGCCGCCGCATGGCAGCGGCACGCGCATCGGCCGTTGCCGGGGCGCTCCGGCGCTCCCGCCGCCGGGACGCCCCGGCGCGGCGTCAGCGCCGCAGCTCCCGCAGCACCGGGTCCCAGACCTGGGCGTAGAGGCCGAGCTGCTCGCTGTCGCAGGAGCGGAAGAAGCGGATGCGCACGTGCGACGGCACGATCACCTCCGGCGCGTTCAGCAGGTCGGCGTCCATCCACGCGTCGGAGCCGCGCACCGCGTTGGCGTAGCGGGTGAAGTTGCTTTGCAGCGCGGCGTTCTCCGGCTCCAGCATGAAGTCGATGAAGCGCAGCGCCTCCGCCCGGTGCGCCGCCCCCTTCGGCACCACCAGCGTGTCGGACCAGATGATCAACCCCTCCTTGGGGTAGAGGTAGCGCAGGCTCGGCCTGCGCTCGCGCGCCTTCAGCGCGTCGCCGTTCCAGGCGATGCCGACGGCGATGCGGCCGCTGGCCAGCGCGTCGGCGGCGTCGGAGATGGTGTAGGTCCGCTCCGCCGCCAGCAGCGGCCGCACCAGCGCCAGCGCCTGTTCGAGGTGGGCCGGGTCCGAAGTGCACTGGGGCAGCCCGAGGTGCAGCAGCGCCAGGCGCAGCGTCTCCTCCGCGCCGACCAGGAAGCCGGTCTTGTCCTTCAGCGCCGCCGGCGGGTCGAACAGCAGCGAGACGCTGTCCAGCGGTCCCGACCACTGGTCGGTGTCGACCACCAGCGAGGTGGTGCCCCAGAGGAAGGGAACGCTCCATTCGTTCTTGCGGTCGTAGGGCGGCGACCGCCAGCCGTCGAGGATGTTGGCGTAGCCGGGCAGGCGGGAGGCGTCGATCTGGTCGAGCAGGCCCTCGCGGGCGAGGATCGGGATCTCGTAGTCGGCCGGGTTGACGAGGTCGTAGGCCGTGGGATCGGCCCGGAACTTCTCGCGCATCTCGGAGATCGAGACCACGGGGTCGACGACGATCCGGATGCCGGTCTCCCGGGCGAACTTCTCCACCACCGCCGGCGCCAGATAGTCGGCCCAGGTCAGCAGCCGGATCTCCGCCGCGCGCGACGGCATGGCCAGAAGAACCCCCAGCACCACCAGAAATGCCCGAAGCATACCTTTGCGCCTCCGGTCACACGAGTTTTCAGATGATCCTTGCTCTTGGGATGATACAATCTTACGCGCCGCCGCCCCACACCGAATCCGGACGATCCGGCGCGGGCGGTTCCAGGGAGACGTGGCACGCGGATGTGGCACCGCCGCCAACACAGCGTTCGCGCCGCCGTCGTGGCGGCGGCCTGCGTGGTCGCCGCGATGACCGTCGTCGCCGGCGCCGTCAGCGGCTTCTTCTACGCCCGCGTCGAGTCGCTCCTGCTGACGGTGGCCGAGGAACAGTCGGCGGCGCTGGCCTACGCCCTGCGCCTCGCGGAGACCTCCAACCGCTACGCCGCCGGCGGCGGCGAGATCGAGGCGGCGCGCAACCAGCTGCAGCGGCAGAACGCCACGGTCGCCCTCGCCCAGCACGCCCAGGGCCTGTACGAGGTGATCGCCGCCCTGCGGCGGGTCGCGCTGACGGCGGCGCAGATGGACGGCATCGAGGCGCTGGTGACGGCGCTGGAGAACAACCTGTTCCAGATGAACCGGCTGGTCGAGCGGCGGATCGAGCTGGAGGCGGCGGAGCGGCGCAACCGCGCCGAGCTGGAACAGGCGCGCGCGGCGCTCGATTCGCTGCTCGCCCGTCCGGCGACGGCGGCCGGCGACACCGGAGGCTCGCTGGAGGCCGCCGGGGCCCGCGTCATGCTGCACCTCTACGAGGCCGGGCAGAGCGACCGGCCGGCGGCGGTCCAGGCGGCCCGGACCGCCTTCGGCGCGGCGCGCGCCCACCTCGACGACGCGCTCGCCGCGCACCCCGAAGGCGCCGCCGCGGCCGGCGGCGGCAGCGGCCCGCTCACCCGGCTCGACCGGGCGGCGAGCGGCCCGGACGGCATCTTCGCCGTGCGCGAGTCCCTGCTGAACGCGCACGCCGGCATCGCCCGCCACGCCGTCCTCGGCCGGGAGATCGTCACCAAGCTGGGCATCGCCGTCTCCCGCCTGGTCGCCACCGTGGAGGGGGAGGCCGAGGCCACCAAGGCCGCCGCGGCCGCCCAGATCGACGCCGGCCGGCGCTGGCTGCTGGTGGTCGCCGCCCTGACCTTCGTCGGGCCGCTGGCCATCGTCTGGCTGGCGGTCAGTCGCACCATCGTGGCGCCGCTGGCGCGGCTCGCCGCGGCGACGCGGCGGATCGCCGACGGCGAGCTGCACACCCCGATCCCGCCCGCCCGCCACCGCGAGTTCCACGAGATCGCCGAGGCGCTGGCCGTGTTCCGCGACACCACGGCGGCGCTGGCCGAGCGCACCCGCGCCCTGGGCGCCAGCGAGGAGGCGCAGCGCCAGGCCCGCGAGGAGGCCGAGCGCGCCCTCGCCGACCTGCGGGCGGCGCAGGAGCAGCTCATCCAGAGCGAGAAGATGGCGGCGCTGGCCAGCGTCGTCGCCGGCGTCGCCCACGAGGTGAACACCCCCGTCGGCATCACCCTCACCAGCGCCAGCCTCCTCGAGGAGGAGCTCGCGGGCATGGCGGCGCGGCTGCGCGACGGCACGCTGCGCCGCTCCGAGTTCGAGCAGTTCCTCGACCGCACCCGCGAGATCGCCGGCCTCATCCAGACCAACATGGACCGCGCCGCCGGGCTGATCCAGGCGTTCAAGCAGGTGGCCGCCGACCAGTCCAGCGAGCGGCGGCGCCTCTTCGACCTCGGCGAGACGATCGAGCACACGCTGGTCAGCATCCGGCCGGCCTGCGACCGCGCCGGACACGCCATCCGCTGGCGCTGCCCGCCGGGGCTGACGCTGGACAGCTATCCCGGCGCGCTGAGCCAGGTGCTCACCATCCTGGCGATGAACTCCCTCGACCACGCCTTCCCGCCGGGCCGCAGCGGCACCGTCAGCATCGCCGCCGAGGCCGACGGGCCGGACGCGGTGCGGATCGACTACCGCGACGACGGGACCGGGGTCCCCGCCGCGCTGCGCCGGCGGGTCTTCGAGCCGTTCTTCACGACCCGCCGCCACCAGGGCAACACCGGGCTCGGCCTGCACATCGCCTTCAACGTGGCGCAGCAGACCCTGCGCGGGCGCCTGGAGCTGCACGCCGCGGAGGCCGGCGGCGGCGTCCACTTCACGCTGCGCATCCCCACCACGCTCGGCCCGACCAGCCCGCCGGACGGGCCGGCGCGCCCGGCGGAGGTCGCCCAACAGAACCGGCCAACCGAGGACGTCGACCTGCCATGACCATCCCGTCCGATACCGCCATCGCCGTCGCCGGCATCCTGGGGGCGCTGACCGTCGGCGCCGTCAGCCCGGGGCCCAGCTTCGTGCTGGTGGCCCGCACCGCGGCCGCCGAGTCGCGCCGCGCCGGGCTGGCGGCCGCCCTGGGCATGGGGGCCGGCGGGCTGGTCTTCGCGACCCTGGCGCTGATCGGGCTGCACGCCGTACTGGTGCGGGTGGACTGGCTGTACGGCGCCTTCAAGCTGGCCGGCGGCCTCTACCTGCTCCACCTCGGGGTGCGGCTCTGGCGGGGCGCCGGGACGCCGCTGACCGTTGCCCCGGTCGGCGCTCCGGTGGGCACCCCGGCGGATGGGGCGGCGCAGGGGCCGGCGGCGGGAACCGGACGGCCGTTCGCCCTCGGCCTGGCGACGCAGCTCAGCAACCCCAAGACGGCCGTGGTCTACGCCGGCATCTTCGCCGCCCTGCTGCCGGCCGGGGCGCCGGCCTGGGCGGCGGCCGTGCTGCTGCCCGGCGTCTTCGCGATCGAGGCGGGATGGTACGCGGTGGTCGCCGTGGCCTTTTCCGAAGCCCGGCCGCGTGCCGCCTATCTGCGCTCCAAGAGGTGGGTCGATCGCGCCGCCGGGGCGGTCGTCGGCGCGCTCGGCGCCCGGCTGGTGGCCGACGGCCTGACAACCTGACGACCTGACCGCCTGAGGCCCCTTACGCCGCCCCGCCGGACCGGCGGCTTACGCCGCCCCGCCGAGCCAGCGGCTTACGCCGCCCCGCCGAGCCAGCGGCTTACGCCGCCTCGCCGAGCCAGCGGCGGCGGAACGCATGGGCGTCGTCCGGACGCTGGAAGTCGAAGCCGAAGCACCGGCGCCCGAGCAGGTCCCGCCCGTGCAGCGGGATGAACTTGCCCGCAATGCTCTCCTCCGCCCAGCGCAGGATCGCCTTGCGCGTGTCGAGGTCCGGCGTTTCGGGGAACTGCACCGTCGTCCAGACGCCCATTTCAGCCTCCCCATCGCTTCCGACACCCTGGTCGGTGTTGCCCTGACCACACAATACAAGCGGCAGGCTGTGTCCGTAAAGCCAAAACACATTACATCGAAGCAATGAAGGCGCCATTTTCGCAACAGCAGCAAAGGACGGCCATTGCAGACAAAGATGCGAAAATGCGATGGACTGACGGTACGGAAGACCGCGCCGGCGCATTCTGCCGCCGGCCGGGCGCTCTTGCTCAGGCCGGCCGCAGCGCCACGAAGCGCACGAAGCTCAACCCACGCCCCAGCACGCGCAGCCGCGCCCACCACAGCGCCAGCTCCCGCGCCAGCCCGGCGAGCAGACGCCCGTCCGGCGCCGACAGGGTCTCCAGCCGCTCGGCGAGATGGCGCACCCGTTCGAGGATCTGCCAGCGGTGCTGCAGCGTCAGATCCTCCTTGACGCGCAGATCCATGTTCCGCTGCGTCAGCTCCTCGATCAGGCGCCGCGTCGTCCAGGGATAGAGGTCGACCGGCTCTTCCGAGCGCCAGTTGGCCCACGCCTCCGGCGAGGTCGGCACGCCGTCGGACACGTAGTCCATCAGCAGGATGCCGCCGCGCGGCTTCACGCAGCCGCAGAGCTGGTCGAGATACTGATCCTTGTCGCGCACCCGGTGGACGATGCGGTCGGCCACCACCAGGTCGTAGTTGCCGGTCGGCCGGAACGTCTCGGGATCATAGGCGGCGACCGGCGCCTTGCGGTCCAGGCCGAGGAACTGGGAGCGCTTCATCGCCATGCGCGCCAGCACCGGCGACGGCTCCAGCCCGGTCACCCAGGTCTCGTAGGCGCCGGCGATGGCGCGCGCCGCGCCGCCCAGGCCGGCGGCCACGTCGAGCACGCTCTTGGCCGGGTCGAGGCCGAACTGCCGCACCGCGTCGACCGCCCAGGCACCGTCGCCCGGGGCGACGAACTCGTCGCCCCACAGCATCTGCGCCCCCTGCACCCGCTCCACCGACCACAGCGGCCAGCCGCGCCGGTCGAGCTGCAAATCCTCCAGGGCCCGCACGTCGGTGTCGCCGTCGACGACGCTCGCCGCCACCGCCGCGGCGGCCGCCTGCGCCGCCTCGGCCACCACCGCCGGGCCGGCGATCTCGAGGTGGCGCAGCGAGGACCGCCGGCTCTCGGCGCGGCGCGCCCGCTGGGCGCGGGCCTTGCGCTGCAGGCCGTCGAGGTCGTAGCCCTCCCACCAGGCGAGCAGACGCGCCCGCCAGTCGGGATTCAGCCACCGCTCGAGTTCCTGCGCCCGCACAATCCGCCCCTGCCAAATCCGGCATTTTAAGGGAATGCGAAATACTTTCACTACTCCCTTATAATGGAGTATGGACACGTCGAAAGAACAGTCAAGAAATAATGTTTTATACAAACATCTGGCAATCTCCGCCATCGCGACTTGGCATTTATTGTACAATTTTATCGATCCGCGGCACGGCCGGCCCCCCGCCGGGGCGGCGGCCGGCGGCGGCCGCCTTGACACCGGTCGGCCAAGCTCTCTAAGTGCAGGCCGGGGGTGACCTCGCAGGGAATGCCTATGCTCGGCCTGATCGACGCGGTGGAACTGGGACACGTGCACGGCTGGCTGTGGGACCCGCAGCGGCCGGAGGTCCGGCAGACGGCGGTCGTGTGGGTCGACGGCGAGGAGGTCGGCCGCAGCCTCGCCGACCGGCCGCGGCGCGACCTGGCGGCCGGCGGCATCGGCGACGGCGCGCACGCGTTCACGATCGCCCTGCCGCGCCGGCTGCTGGACAACCGCTTCCACCGGTTCGCCGTGTCGGCCGGCGAGTCCGGCCTGCGGGTGGGCGGCGAGATCCGCGCCTGGCTGCTCGACGAGGAGGCGGAGCGCTGCCCGCCGGTGGCGGTGGTCGAACGCCCCAAGCCCCACTACCTCACCGTCTGCGCCATCGCCCGCGACGAGGGTCCCTACCTCCTGGAGTGGATCGCCCACCACCGCGCCGTCGGCGTCGACCATTTCGTGATCTTCGACAACGACAGCCGCGACGACACGCCGGCCCTGCTGGCCCGCCTCGCCGCCGCCGGCATGGTCACCGCCGTGCCCTGGCCCGCCACGCCGTTCGCCGCCGGGCCGCAGATCCCGGCCTACGTGCACGCCGTCCACCGTTTCCGCGACATGACGGAATGGCTGGCCTTCATCGACGTCGACGAGTTCCTGGTGCCCAACGCGGCGGCCGACCTGCCGTCCCTGCTGCGCCGCCTGCCCGACGTCACCGGGCTGGCCGGCTCGTGGCGGGTGTTCGGCACCTCGGGGCGGCGGGACCACGAACCGGGGCTGGTGATCGACCGCTTCCGCCGCTGCGCCCCGCCGGACCACCCGCTGCACCGCCACGTCAAGAGCATCGTGCGCGCCGACTACGTCGCCAAGCCGGCGGTCCACGCCCACCTCATGCGCGAAGGCGCCGTCGTCGACGAGACCGGACGGCCGGTGCCGCTGACCCGCGGCGGGACGCGCGCCGGCACCTCCGTCGCCCTGCTCCAGGTCAACCACTACGTCACCAAGTCGATGGCGGAATGGGAGGTCAAGCGGGCCCGCGGCAAGGCCGACCGCGACGCGCTGGCCGCCGACTTCCGCCGCGAGGAGGCGGAGCTGGAGCTGCACGACCGCAACGAGGTGGAGGATTCGGCCATCCTGCGCTTCCGCGACGCCGCGGTCGCCGAGCTCGCGCGCCTGCGCGCCGCCGTCGCCGCCCCGCCTCCCGGCGCCGCGGCGGCGCTGGCCGGCACGCCGCTCCCCCTGCCGCCGCCGGAGCTGACGGCGCTGGTCGGCGGCGGCGACGACTTCGCGGCGGTCGGCGAGGCGCTCGCCCGCCTGCTGGTGGAGCACGGCGGCCTCCGGCCCGACGACGCGGTGCTGGAGATCGGCTGCGGCGTCGGCCGGGTGGCGCGGGCGCTGGTCGGCCACATCCGCCCGCCGGGCCGCTACGAGGGCATGGACGTCCACCGCCCGCACATCGACTGGTGCGCCGCGCAGATCACCCCGCGGCACCCCGGCTTCCGCTTCCACCACGCCGACATCCGCAACGCCGCCTACAACCCGCTCGGCACGCGCGACGCCCTGGGCTACCGGTTTCCCTTCGGCGACGCCAGCTTCCGCTTCGTCTTCCTGCTGTCCGTCTTCACGCACATGCTGGAACCGGAGATCGCCGCCTATCTCAAGGAGATCCGCCGGATGCTGGCGCCCGACGGGCGGCTGCTGGCCAGCTTCTTCCTGCTCAACGCCGGGTCGCGGCGGGCGCTCGACGGCGGCGGCGGCCGCCTCGCCTTCGACTACCGCGGCGACCGCTGCTGGACCCATTCCCAGGAGCTGCCGGAGGTCGCCATGGCCTTCCCCGAGGAGGTGGTGCACGAGCTGTTCGCCAACGCCGGGCTGCACGTCCAGCGCATCGACTTCGGCGACTGGACCGGGCGCCGCCCCGCCATCACCTACCAGGACATCGTCACCGCCGTGCCCGCGGCCTGACGCCAGCCCCCACCCCCACCACGGGAGCCCCTCTTGCCGAAGACGACGGCGCCGAACGCCACCGCCAATCCGTGGACGATCCGGTCGACCAGGCCGGTCTACGAGAACCGCTGGATCCGTGTCGTCGAGCACGACGTGCTCACCCCCCGCGGCAGCCCCGGCATCTACGGCGTGGTCCACATGCAGCACCTCGCCACCGGGGTCGTGCCGATCGACGCCGACGGCTGCACCACCTTGGTCGGCCAGTACCGGTTTCCGCTGGAGCGCTACAGCTGGGAGATCCCCGAGGGCGGCGGCACGCCCGGCGTCGACCCGCTGGAATCGGCCAGGCGCGAACTGGCCGAGGAGACCGGGCTGATCGCCCGCGAGTGGCTGGAGATCCAGCGCCTCCACCTGTCCAACAGCGTCACCGACGAGGTCGCCCACTGCTTCCTCGCCTGGGACCTGGAGCAGGGCGAGGCCCGGCCGGAGGACACCGAGGAGCTGCAGGTCCGCCGCCTGCCCTTCGCCGAGGCCTACGCCATGGCGATGCGCGGCGAGATCACCGACGCCATGGCGGTGGCGAGCCTGATGAAGATCCGCCTGATGGCGCTCGAGGGCGCCCTGCCCGACGCCGTGGCCCGCCTGGTCCTGCTGCAGCACCCCTCCGCCAAGCGGATCGGATGAGAGGGCACAGCCCTTCGCCCCTTGGGGGAGAGGGGCTGGGGTGAGGGGTCGTACCGGGCGGAAGCCTGGAACGGAGTCACGTTCACGCCTGCGGCTTCACCGCATCCCCCTCATCCCGCCCTTCCCCCACGGGGAGAAGGGCTGCCCGATCACCCCCCCTCTTTGGGCACGGCAACGTCGTGTCAGGCCGCCTCGGGGAACAGCCGGCGCAGCCCCTCGGAACTGGCCGGGCAGACGCCCCGCTCGGTGATCAGGCCGGTCACCAGGCGGGCCGGCGTCACGTCGAAGGCCGGGTTGGCGACCGGCGAGCCGTCGGGGACGACGCGCACCGTCTCGATGCGGCCGTCGCCGGTGATGCCGGTCAGCGCCGCCACCTCGTCGCCGCCGCGCTCCTCGATGGGGATCTCGCGCACGCCGTCGCCGATGCGCCAGTCGATGGTGGGCGACGGCAGCGCGACGTAGAAGGGCACGCCGTTGTCGCGGGCCGCCAGGGCCTTCAGGTAGGTGCCGACCTTGTTGCAGACGTCGCCGGTGGCGGTGGTGCGGTCGGTGCCGACGATGCACAGGTCGACCCGCCCGTGCTGCATCAGGTGGCCGCCGGCGTTGTCGACGATCACTGTGTGCGGCACGCCGTGGCGGTTCAGCTCCCACGCCGTCAGGCTGGCGCCCTGGTTGCGCGGCCGCGTCTCGTCGACCCACACGTGCAGCGGGACGCCCTCCTCGAAGGCGACGTAGATGGGCGACAGCGCGGTGCCCCAGTCGACGGTGGCCAGCCAGCCGGCGTTGCAGTGGGTCAGCACGTTGACCGGCGTTCCCGGCGGCTTGCCCGCCGCCGCGGCGCGGATCAGGGCGGCGCCGTTCTCGCCGATGGCGCGGTTGATGGCGACGTCCTCGTCGCACACCGCCGCCGCCTCCGCCCAGGCGGCGGCGGCGCGCCCGCCGGGCGGCAGCGGCGCCAGGCGGCGGCGCATGCGCTCCAGCGCCCAGCGCAGGTTGACGGCGGTCGGCCGGGTCGCCAGCAGCACGGCGCAGGCCTCCTCCAGCCGCGCGTCGCCGGCGTCGTCGGCGAGCGCCAGCGCCAGCCCGTAGGCGGCGGTGGCGCCGATCAGCGGGGCGCCGCGCACCAGCATGGCGCGGATGGCGTGGGCCGCCTCCTCCAGGGTCGTCAGGCGCGCCACGGCGAAGTCGTGCGGCAGCCTGGTCTGGTCGATGATCTCCACCGCCGCCCCGTCGGCCGCCGGCCAGATCGTCCGGTACGCCACCCCGTTCACCCGCATCGCCCCGCCTCCCGCCTGCCTGCCCGTCACGGCTCCCCCCGACAGTAGGCGGCGACGGCGCCGGCGATCAACCCGCCGGCCGGCCCGGGCGTGAAAAATGCGCGCGGCCGGGAACCCGCCGGGCGGCCGGGCGTTGGTAGGGGGTTGCCCAGCCGTCCGCGCTGCTACCGTCCGAGCCACCGTCCGACCGCCGCCCATGCCCCTTCCGATGTCCCGACCGCCGCTCTACCGTCTGCCCGGGCCGGCGCTGGTGGCGGTCGCCTGCGCGGTCGCCGTGCTGCTCACCGTCGGCACCCTCGGCCTGTTCGCCTGGCGCGACCGCGCGGCCGCCTTCGACCGGGCGGCCGGCGTCGCCGCCAACGTCAGCCTGCTGGTGGCCGAGCATGCGGCGCGTCTGGTGGAGACCAGCGACCTCATCCTGCGCCAGGTGGTGGCCGCCGCCGACGACGCGGCGGGCGGGCCGGTGCCGGCCGACCGCGCCACCTGGGACCGTCTGGTGGCGCTGTCCGACAGCATGCCCTACGTGGCGGCGATCCGCCTGGTGCGCGCCGACGGCACGGTGGCGCTGACGACCCGGCGCTTCCCGGCGGCGGCGCCCGACGGGACGCCGCTGCGCGCCGACGCGGAGAGCCTGCGCTCGCTGGGCGACGGCAGGGGCGGCCTGCACATCGCCCGCGTCGACGTCGACCCGGCGAGCGGCGAGGACGAGCCGCTGATCGTGCTGAGCCGGCCGCTGGCGGCGCCGTCCGGCGCCTTCCGCGGCATCGCCAGCGTCGCCGTGTCGCCGCGCTACGTGCGCGAGATCTACCGCGCCTTCGACATCGGCTACGGCACCGAGGTGGCGCTGCTGCGCCCGGACCAGACGGTGCTGGTGCGCGAGCCCGGCGAGCCGAGCCCCGCCGCCGCCGACGCGCTGGTGGCGCGCCACCGGGTCGACGGCTTCGACCTGGAGGCCGAGGTGACGATCCCGCGCGCCGGCGTCAACGCGCTGTGGTCGGCCCAGGCGGAGCGCTACCTGCTCTACGGCGCCGCCGCGCTGCTGGCGGTGGGCGGGCTGGGCACGCTCGCCTTCCAGCGGGCGCGGCGCGAACGGCTGGCCGAGCACGCCCTCAAGCACGCCTACGACACGCTGGAGGAGCGGGTGCGCCAGCGCACCGCCGAGCTGGAGGACGCCAACCACCGCCTCGAGCACGCGGTGGCCGACAAGGAGATCCTGCTGAAGGAGGTGCAGCACCGGGTGAAGAACAATCTGACGGTCATCTGCTCGCTGCTGCGCCTGCAGTCGAACCGGGTCGACGAGTCGGCGCGCGTCGCCTTCGACGAGAGCCTGCGCCGCATCCAGTCCATGAGCCTGGTGCACGAGCTGCTCTACCGCTCGGCCGAGCCGGCGCGCATCGACTTCGCCGACTGCCTGCGCCAGCTCTGCGACAGCCTGGCGCGCTCCTGCGGCCCGACCGCGGCACGGGTCACGGTGACCGCCGAGCCGTGGATCCTCGACGTCGACCGCGCCATGCCGCTCGCCCTGATCGCCAGCGAGCTGGTGTCGAACGCCCTGCGCCACGCCTTCCCCGACGGGCGCGAGGGCACGGTCGCCGTCTCCCTGGCCGACAGCGACGGGGGCAAGCGACTCGCCGTCGCCGACGACGGCGTCGGCCTGCCGGCCGAGCTCCTCGCCCCCGGCGTGGCGCAACGCCGCGGCGCCCTCGGCCTCATCCTGCTGCAGGCGCTGGCCAACCAGGCCGGGGCCAGCGTCCGCACCGAGATCGGGCCGGGCACCACGGTCACCCTGACGGTTCCCACGGTGGCGAGGCGCAAGGCCGCCTGACCCCCGGCGCGGCGGACCGGCTCAGCGGGCCGCCGCCGGCGGCTCCAGGCGGGCGGCGACGATCATCAGGTCGTCCTCCACCCCCGGGCCGAAGCGGTGCAGGAACTCCCTCCCCATCCACCCCGCCAGGTCGTCCGCCGGCGCCCCCGCGTCGAGCCGCCGCCGCAGCCAGCGGCGCAGCTCCTCCTCGCTCTGCGGCGCGCCGTCGACGCCGCGGCATTCCACCAGGGCGTCGCTGTAGAGGATCAGCGTGTCGCCGGGGACCAGCGCCACCTCGCGCAGCGGCCGCCGCGTGCCGACGGTCAGACCGAACGGCAGACCCGACAGGGGGACCCAGTCGAGGGCGCCGTCGCGCCGCAGGATCAGGCCGTTGCGGAAGCCCGCCCCGACGTAGCGGAAGGTGCCGCCGGCGACGTCGAGGACGCCGTAGCCGCCGGCGACGTAGTGGGCGTGATCGCGGCCGTAGGCGTGCAGCCGGGCGTCGAGGTGGCACGCCATCGCCTCGGGGTCGGCGGCGAAGGGCGGTGGCGGGGTCACCAGGGTGTGCAGCGCGAACATCCGCAGCGCCGCCGGCACGCCGTGGCCGGAAATGTCGCCGACCATCAGCGCCACCCGGCCGTCGCCGATCGGCCAGGCACTCCAGTAGTCGCCGCCGACCGCCGAGCTCGGCCGGTAGGCGTGGCTCAGGGCGACGCCGCGGACGGCCAGGTCGGCGAGGGCCGCCGGCTGGGGCAGGACGGTCTCGGCGAGCGCCCGGGCCTCGTCCAGCTCCGCCTCCACCCGTTCGCGGTAGGCCAGCAACCCGGCCGCCAGCACGGCGGACGACACGTGGACCCGCACCCGCGCGGTCAGCTCGGTGGCGTCGAACGGCTTGGCGACGACGTCGGACGCGCCGGCGGCGAAGGCCGCCCGGCGGTGGTCGACGCCGGTCAGCGCCGTCTGCATGATCACCGGCGTCTGGACGAAGCGCGGATCGACCCGCAGGCGGCGGCACAGCTCGAACCCGTCGAAGCCGGGCATGACGACGTCCAGCAGGAAGCAGGCGGGCGTGCAGGTGTCCAGGAGCGCGAGGGCCGCCGCGCCGTCCGCCGCGCAGACGACCCGCCGGAATCCGCCCTTGTGCAGCAGCGCCTCCAGCAGCCGGCGGTGCAGCGGCTCGTCGTCGACGACCAGGATGAGGGCGTCCGCGACGGCGGCGGCCAGCTCAGGCACGGCGGAAGCCCAGCGTGGTGCGCCGGCCGCCGCGACTGCGGCGCACCCGCCGGGCGGTCGTCGCCATGACGAGGTGCCCGCGCCCGGACAGGGCGGTCGGCGGCACGAGCGCGGGGTGCGGCGGCGGCGCATAGCCCGGGCCGACGTCGTCGACGTGGATCAGCAGCAGCCGTCCCGCCGGCCGCCAGGTCAGCCCGACCGGCCGCAGCCCGTAGGCGTCGCTGGCGAGGCGCTCGGCGACCGCCTCGAAATGGGCGTCGAGCGACGCGCCGAAGCGGTCCCGGCCCGGCAGCTCCAGGCTGCCGTGGAGGACGGCGTTGGCGAGGGCATCGCTGAGCGCCGTCTCGGCGGCAAGGCGGTCGCTCTCCGCCAGGTGGCCGCGCGCCGCGGCCCAGGCGACCACCGCCGGCACGACGCCGTCCCGGCACGCCGCGCGCGCCGTCAGGACGGCGGCGAACGGGGCCCGCGGCGGCCAGCACCGGGCCGCCTGCGCCGCCCAGTGCGCGGGGACGGCGGTGTCCCACACCGGGCGGTCGGCGCCCGCCAGGATCGCGGCCAGCGCCGGCGCCGCGGTCACCGCCGCCGGCACCAGGAGGAGGGCGGGCGTGTCGCCGCGCATGCCGGTGCGGCGCGTCAGCGGACGATGGCGAACAGCGCGCCGAAGTCGACGACGGCGAGGATTCGGTCGATCTGCGGCGGCGGCCGGTGCAGCGCCATCGTCGCCCCCGAGCGCTGCAGCCGCTCGCGCAGCAGGACCAGCATGCTCAGCCCCGCCGAATCGACGGTGCGCAGGCCGGACAGGTCGACGGCGACGTCGGACGGCGCGGCGGCGGTCACCTCCTCGACGACCCGGCGGAAGGTGCCGTTCTCGGCGAAGGTGAAGTTGCCGGACAGGCGGACCGTCAGGGAGGTGCCGGAGCGGGCGATGGTGTGTTCGAGGGCCATGGGACGGTCTCAGGCTTGGGCGCGGACGTTGGAGACGAAGCGGGAGGAGGCCTCGGTCAGCCGTTGCGAGGCGCCCCGCAGGGTGTCGGCGGACCACAGGACGTCGATGGCGCCGGCTCCGGACTGGATGGCGCCCATGGTGACCTGGGCGATGCTGCCGCTGACCCGCCCCATGTCGTCGGTCACGCCGCTGACGTTGCGGGTGATCTCCACCGTCACCGCGTTCTGCTCCTCGATGGCGGCGGCGATGCTGGCGGAGATCTCGTTCACCGAGGTGACGACGCGGCGGACGCGATCGAAGGCGTCCACCGCCGACGCGGTCTCGGCCTGGATGGCGGCGATCCGCTGCGCGATCTGCTCGGTCGCCCTGGCGGTCTGGTTGGCCAGGCTCTTGACCTCGGAGGCGACGACGGCGAAGCCCTTGCCGGCCTCGCCGGCGCGCGCCGCCTCGATGGTGGCGTTCAACGCCAGCAGGTTGGTCTGCGAGGCGACGTCGCCGATCAGCTTGACCACCTGGCCGATCTCGCCCGCCGCCGCGGCCAGCCGCTCGATCTGCGCCGCCGCCCCGTCGACGTCGGCCACGCCCGACTGGCTCGTCGCCGCCGCCGTGGTGACCTGGCGCGAGATCTCGGCGATCGAGCTGGCGAGCTCCTCCGCCGCCGCGGCCAGGCCCTGGATGCGCTCGTTGGTGGCGCCCGCCGCGTTGGCGACGGTCAGCGATCGCGACGCCCCGGTCTCCTGGCGCTGCGCCATGCCGCCGGAAATGTCGTGGATCTGCTCGGCCGCGCTGGCGACGGCCTCGACGACCTGGCCGACCTCCGTCTGGAAGCGGTCGGCGAGGGTCTGCAGCGCGCGCCGGCGCTCCACCTCGGCCAGCTTCTGCCGCTCCGCCCGGTCCTGGACGGCGTAGGCCAGCTTGGCCCGCATGGTCCGCAGCAGCGTCGTCATCCGCCAGAACTCCGACGCCGCCGGAGTCTCGATGACGTGCTGGAAGTCGTCGCGCTCGATGGCGTCGAAATGCACCTCCTGGCGCTTCAGGAGGCGCTTCAGGAAGGCGAGCAGGGTGACCGCGAAGGCGACGGCCGTCAGCAGGCCGGCTCCGGCCACCGCAACCGCCACGATCAGGTCGTGGCGGAAATGCGCCTCCGCCTCCCGGTAGAGGGCCTCGGCGTCGCGGACCTGCAGGTCCGACAGGGCGTCCAGATCGGCGCGGGCCTCCTCGAAGGGCGGCAGCAGCTTGGACCGCAGGTGCGCCTCCAGGGCCCCGGCGTCGCCTTGACGCGCCAGCGCCACCGCCGGCTCGAACCCGTCGCGGAGCAGGTGCCGCTTGCGCTCCTCGAAGCGCCGGGCCAGCGCCTCCTCGTCCGCCGTCAGGCGCGACGTGCGGAATTCGCTCCAGGCCGCCTCCAGGCGGGCGAGGTCGTCCGTGACCGACCGGGCGCGCGCGTCCACCGATTGCCCGATCCCGTCGGCGTGCAGGTCGGTGACCATCAGCGACAGGTCGAGCAGGCTGCGCTGGAAGGCGGTGAGGACGGTGCCGAGCCGCTCCACCGGGACCAGGTTGTCCTGGTAGACCGTGCGCAGGCCGTCGTTGGTCTCCTTCATGCCGGACATGCCGACCCAGCCGACCGCCGCCATGATCGCGATCAGCACCGCGAACGCCGCCGCCAGCCGGCCGGCGACGCTCCGCAGCGCCGTGAGCGCCCGCCCCCGCAGGCTGGTGTCGGTCAGCTCGCCGTCGCGCAGGCCGAGACGGCCGGCGCTGCCCTCGCGCATCGCTTGGTAGGCCCGCTCCGCCTGCGCGACCTGCTCGCGGGTCGGCTTGGAGCGGATGGAGACGAACCCGACGACCCGGCCGTCCTCGACGACCGGCGTGACGTTGGCGTGCACCCAGTAATGGTCGCCGTTCTTCGCCCGGTTCTTCACCAGTCCTTCCCAGGGGCGGCCCGCCTTGATGGTGGCCCACAGGTCGGCGAACGCCTCCTTGGGCATGTGCGGGTGGCGCACGACGTTGTGCGGCGCGCCGATCAGCTCCGCTTCCGTGAAGCCGCTGACCGCGACGAACGCCTCGTTGACGAAGGTGAGCCGTCCCTGGGGATCGGTCCGCGTCACCAGCAGCGCCCCTTCGGGAAGCTCGATCTCGCGGTTGGTGATCGGTCCGTTGTCTCGCATCGCTCGGCCTCCCGGGTAGGGTCCGGAGATTGGCATGTTAAAAATGAAACAACGGTTAACGAATACTGCATATATTCGCACCGATCTTGGCAATGATCACAAATTTATCCTAGAAATCTCAATTGGCTGGTTTGCCGTTTTCAGATCTTTCAGCAAAAATGAAACAAAATTTCTTCCACACATCCCGTACGCTTCCCGCCGCCGGCCATGAACCGGACCGGCGCGGCCTGCCCGGCATACCGCAGTATTGGCGCTGCATACGTGAGTATTGATCGGACGATCGCAGGGTTTGCGACAAGACGCCGTATCGCCGGGCCGGCCTTGCCCGCATAGAATGATCGCCGTCGATGATGTTCGCCCACCAGCCAGCAGACCGCGCGACCATGGGCCAGCACGGATGAGCAAGGGCGCCGGAGCCCCGGTCCACGACGTCCCCGCCGGCGGGGCCGGCGCCGGCGCGCGCGCCGACCCCGAGCTGCTGCGGCGCATCGACGACCTGGTCGGGCGCATTCCCCGTCACGCCATCCGTGCCGTGATCGACGAGATCGACGCCGGCGGCCGGCAGCGCAGCGGCCGCGCGCGGATGCTGCGCGAGGCGCTGGTCGAGCAGTTCAACCGCCTGCGCCCGTTCAAGGCGCGCCGCCTGTTCACCAGCCTGTTCGAACCGCTGCTGGTCGACGACCCGATCCTCTATCACGCCCGCGACCCGGTGCCCGGCCTGGTGCAGCGCGTCGACATCGGCGGCGTCTGGCAGGCGCTGAGCCGCTTCGCCTTCCCCAAGCTGGCGATGGAGGTGCAGGACCGCCTGGACCGCATGGCCGAGCACGCGCTGCTCGACCGCGTGCTGACGGGGCCGGAGGCGATGGCGATGCGCGAGCGCATGCGCCGCGCCGCCGCCGACCATCTGGCGCTGCTGCCGACCCACCGCCGGATGGCCGAGGACTTCCTGACGGTCGCCAACCGCGAGGCGCTGGCCGACGCCCGCCGGCGCGCGCCGCACCTCGCCGCCAAGGCCCCCATCGACCTGCGGCTGCTGGCCTTCGTGCGGGCCGTGCTGGAGGAGGGCGAGCCGCTGCTGCGCGCGCTCGACCGCATGCGCCTCGACCTGTCGGACACGCCGGACGCGGGCGGGCGCCGCCACGCCGAGGTCGACGGCCAGGCGGCGCTGATCCTCGGCCAGATGCGCGAGCTGCGCGGCCTCTGCCCCAACCGCGACTACGAGGACCCGCTGGTCTGGCTGCCGCCGCTGATGGCGCTGAACGTGAAGCGGCGTTACGACGTGACGCAGCGCTACGTGCGCGAGTACGGCGGCCCGGCGGTCAGCGAGAACCACCCGCTGCACCAGGCGCTGTTCGGCCACTTCGCCGCCTGCTGCGCCGCCCTGGCGGAGACGGTGCGGGTGGCGTTCGGCGGCGTCGACCGGCGCGCCGCCCCCGCGGTGTCCCTGCCGCGCCCGGTGCGCGAGGCGCTGGCCGAGTCCCTGACCCGCCTCGACCGGTCGCTGGCCGCCCTGTCGGCCGGCGGCCTGCTGGCCAGCCGCCACGTCGGCCCGCGCGTCCGCCCCCGGCTGGCCGAGGCGGCGCAGGCCCTGACCGGCACCGTCCTGCCGCTGCTGGCGGAGCGGGTGCACGCCGCCGTGCGCGCCCGCCACGCCCCGGCGCCCGACCACGACGACGTGGCGTGGCTGCTGGCCTGCGTGTGGTCCTGGGGGACGACCCTCGACGCCGCCGGCTACGCCACGCCGGAGCTGCAGGCCTTCCGCGCCCGGGTGCTGGACGACGCCGGCAAGGCCTTCCTGCAGGCGGCCAAGGTCGAGGAGGACGACGACCTCGCCGCGCGCATGGCGCACATCCTGCGAATCGAGCGGCTGCTCGGCGCCGTCGGCGAGAGCGTGGCGCCGTGGATCGGCGCCATGAGCCAGGGGCTGCAGCGAATCGCCCGCTTCCACCTGGAAGGCGGCGCCCCCATCGGACCGGCGGAGCGCGCCATCGTCGACCGCGTCGTCGCCGCGGCGGGGCAGGAGCTGGCGCGCACGCGCAACTGGCAGAGCGCCGACCTCGTCGCCCTGCTCCGGCTGCACGAGGCGCGCCCGGAATAACGGCCGTGGCGGCGCCCCGTGGCGGAATCAAAATCGTTCGGCACGGCGGCGGATGTGCTATCCTGCGCCCCCGCTCGGCGCCGGATCCAGCCGGTCCACGCCGGGTCGGGCCCCACATTCCGGCGAATCGCCCCCCGGCCGAGGCGCCGTTCCGGACCAACGAGCCCGCGCAGACAGAAGACCCGCATGAACATCATCATCGAACGCGCCGCCCTGCTTCGGTCCCTCGGTCACGTGCAGAGCGTGGTGGAACGCCGCAACACCATCCCGATCCTGTCCAATGTCCTGCTGACGGCGCGCGACGGCGAGCTGGCGCTGGCCGCCACCGACATGGACCTGGAGATCGTCGAGACGGTGCCGGCCCAGGTCGGCCGCGACGGCGGCACGACGGCGCCGGCCCACACGCTCTACGACATCGTCCGCAAGCTGCCCGACGGCAGCCAGGTGGAGCTGGACGTGGGCAGCGACGGCTCGCAGCTGACCCT
The DNA here is from genome assembly GCF_051225715.1 of Azospirillum sp. ST 5-10. NCBI lineage: Bacteria > Pseudomonadati > Pseudomonadota > Alphaproteobacteria > Rhodospirillales > Azospirillaceae > Azospirillum > Azospirillum sp. ST 5-10. The sequence goes on along the minus strand of NZ_JBPJSP010000007.1, from coordinate 42,403 downwards.
GCGCTCGGGGCGTTCGCAGTTCAAGCTGGGCTGCCTGCCGGTGGAGGACTTCCCGCAGCTCTCGGGCGGCGACCTGCGCACCCGCTTCCAGCTGGCGGCCGCCGACCTGCGGGCGCTGATCGACCGCACCCGCTTCGCCATCTCCACCGAGGAGACGCGCTACTACCTCAACGGCATCTACCTGCACGCGGCGACCGCCCGCGACGGCGGCGGCGAGGTGCCGGTGCTGCGCGCCGTCGCCACCGACGGCCACCGGCTGGCCCGGGTGGAGATGCCGCTGCCCGACGGCGGCGAGGGCATCCCCGGCGTCATCGTGCCGCGCAAGACCGTCGGCGAGGTGCGCAAGCTGATCGACGAGGCGGCCGACCGCATCGAGGTCTCGCTGTCGGAGAACAAGATCCGCTTCTCCTTCGACAGCATCGTCATGACCTCGAAGCTGATCGACGGCACCTTCCCCGACTACGAGCGCGTCATCCCCGTCGGCAACGACAAGGTGATGGAGGTCGACGCCAAGTTGTTCGCCGCCGCCGTCGACCGCGTCGCCACCATCTCCACGGAAAAGAGCCGTGCCGTGAAGCTGTCGCTGGCCAAGGGACTGTTGACCCTGTCGGCGACCAGCCCGGAAGCCGGCAGCGCGACGGAGGAGCTGGAGGTCAATTACCAGGAAGGCCCCCTGGAAATCGGCTTCAACTCTCGCTATCTCCTGGACATCACGCAGCAGATCGAAGGCGAGGGCGCCCGCTTCACCATGGCGGACGCGGCGTCGCCGACCATCGTCCGCGACGTCGCCGACAGCACCGCGCTCTACGTCCTGATGCCGATGCGGGTGTGACGGCCGCACCCGTCCGCCGCGCCCCCGAGGGCGGCGCGGCCAGGGGCCCCGCCCCTCCCGAACCGGTAGCGAACCCGTGCTGGAAGCCAGGAAGATCGTTCCCCCGCCGTACGTCGACGCGCACCCCGTGGCGCTAGCGGTCACGCGGTTGACCCTGACCCGCTACCGCAGCTACGAGCACGCGCGCCTGGAGCCCGACCGCCGGCCGGTGGTGCTGACGGGCCCCAACGGCTCGGGCAAGACCAACCTGTTGGAGGCGGTCAGCTTCCTCACCCCCGGGCGCGGCCTGCGCGGCGCCTCCCTGGCCGAGGTGGAGCGCATCGGCGCCGCCACGGCCGGCGGCTGGGCGGTGGCGGCGGTGGTGGAGACGCCGAACGGCCCGGTGGAGATCGGCACCGGCCGCGACGAGCGCGCCGGCGACGGCAACCGCCGCGTCGTGCGCATCGACGGCCACCCCGCCAAGGGCCAGACGGCGCTGGCCGAGCACGTCGCCGCGGTGTGGCTGACGCCGCAGATGGACCGCCTGTTCCTGGAGGGGGCGAGCGGCCGCCGCCGCTTCCTCGACCGCCTGGTGTTCGGCTTCGACCCGGCCCACGCCGGCCGCCTCAGCCGCTACGAGCACGCCCTGCGCGAGCGCGCCCGGCTGCTGCGCGAGGGCCGCTTCGACGAGGGCTGGCTGTCCGGCCTGGAGGACGCGATGGCGACCTCCGGCGTCGCCGTGGCCGCCGCCCGGCGCGACGTCGTGCGCCGCCTGCGCGCCGCCTGCGCGCGCGCCGTCGGCCCCTTCCCGGGCGCCGGCCTCCACATCGAGGGGGCGGTCGAGGGCTGGCTCGACGACGGCCCGGCGCTGGTCGCCGAGGACGCGCTGCGCGCCGCCCTGCGCGCCCGCCGGCGCGACGATTCGCTGAGCGGCGGGGCGGCCGTCGGCCCCCACCGCAGCGACCTGGCGGTGCGCCACCAGGCCAAGGACATGCCGGCCGCCCTGTGCTCCACGGGGGAGCAGAAGGCGCTGCTGATCGCCATCGTGCTGGCCAACGCCCGCCTGCTGGCGGCCGAGCGGGGGGCGGCGCCGCTGCTGCTGCTGGACGAGGTGGCGGCGCACCTCGACGAGGACCGGCGCGACGCCCTGTTCGGCGAGATCCTGGCGCTGGGCTCCCAGGCCTGGCTGACCGGCACCGACGCGGCGGTGTTCGCGCCGCTCGGCGACGACGCCTGCCGCTTCCGCATCGAGGAGGGCCGGGCGATGCCCGAATGATCCGCCCGACGGCGCAAAAAACTGCGGTCGACCCCGCCGCGACACACCATATTTGGACCGACCTCTGTTAGATTAGACCCATGGCACAGGAAGCGATGAAACCCGTCCTGCAGCAGGACGAATACGGCGCCGGCTCGATCACGGTCCTGCGGGGACTGGACGCGGTGCGCAAGCGGCCCGGCATGTACATCGGCGACACCGATGACGGCTCGGGCCTGCACCACATGGTCTACGAGGTCGTGGACAACGCCATCGACGAGGCGCTGGCCGGCTACTGCGACACCGTCGAGGTGACGCTGAACGCCGACGGCTCGGTCACGGTGCGCGACAACGGCCGCGGCATCCCCACCGACACCCACCCCGAGGAGGGGGTGTCGGCGGCGATCGTCGTGATGACCCAGCTCCACGCCGGCGGCAAGTTCAACCAGAACTCCTACAAGGTGTCGGGCGGCCTGCACGGCGTCGGCGTGTCGGTGGTGAACGCGCTGTCCTCGACGCTCGCGCTGCGCATCTGGCGCGGCGGGCGGGAGTGGTTCGTGCGCTTCCACGACGGCGTGCCCGAGGGCGACCTGGCCGACGTCGGCGCCGCCCCGGCGGTCGACGGCGGCAAGCCGCTGACCGGCACCGAGGTGACCTTCCTGCCGTCGCGCGACACCTTCTCCAACACCGAGTTCGACCTCGCCACCCTGGAGCACCGGCTGCGCGAGCTGGCCTTCCTCAATTCCGGCGTGCGCCTGCTGCTGACCGACGCCCGCGGCGTCGAGCCCAAGGCGGTCGAGCTGTTCTACGAGGGCGGGCTGGAGGCCTTCGTGCAGTGGCTCGACCGTTCCAAGGTCGCCCTGCACAAGCCGGCGATCACCCTGCGCGCCGAGCGGCCGACCGAGCACGGCGGCACGGTGACGGTGGAATGCGCGCTGCAGTGGAACGACAGCTACCACGAGACGACGCTGTGCTTCACCAACAACATCCCGCAGAAGGACGGCGGCACCCACCTGGCCGGCCTGCGCGCGGCGCTGACCCGGGCGATCAACAGCTACGCCAATGAGTCCGGCATCGCCAAGAAGGAGAAGGTGACGCTGTCGGGCGACGACGCCCGCGAGGGTCTGACCTGCGTCCTCTCGGTGAAGGTGCCCGACCCCAAGTTCTCCAGCCAGACCAAGGACAAGCTGGTGTCGTCCGAGGTCCGGCCGGTGGTCGAATCGGTGGTCGGCGAGAGCCTGGCCCAGTACTTCGAGGAGCATCCCGCCGACGCCAAGCGGGTGGTGCAGAAGGTGGTCGAGGCGGCCGCCGCCCGCGAGGCGGCGCGCAAGGCGCGCGAGATGACGCGGCGCAAGGGCGCCCTCGACATCGCCTCGCTGCCGGGCAAGCTGGCCGACTGCCAGGAGCGCGATCCCGCGGGGTCGGAGCTCTTCATCGTCGAGGGCGATTCCGCCGGCGGCTCGGCCAAGCAGGGCCGCTCGCGCCAGTTCCAGGCGATCCTCCCGTTGCGCGGCAAGATCCTCAACGTGGAGCGGGCGCGCACCGACAAGATGCTGTCCTCGGCCGAGATCGGCACCTTGATCACCGCCATCGGCACCGGCATCGGCCGCGACGAGAAGGACGGCTTCGACGTCGAGAAGGCGCGCTACCACAAGATCATCATCATGACCGACGCGGACGTGGACGGCAGCCACATCCGCACCCTGCTGCTGACCTTCTTCTTCCGGCAGATGCCGGAGCTGATCGACCGCGGCTATCTCTACATCGCCCAGCCGCCGCTCTACCGGATCAAGCGCGGCAACGCCAAGGAGCGCTACCTCAAGGACGATCCGGCGCTGGAGAACTACCTGATCGAGGCGGCGCTGGGCGACCTGTCGGTGCAGCTCCCCGACGGCGGCCTGTTGACCGGCGAGGCGCTGCGCGACCTGGTGGAGAAGGCGCGCGGCGCCCGCCCCGCCCTGGAGACTTTGTCGCGCAAGGCCGGCAACGCCATGGTGGTGGAGCAGGCCGCGGTGCTGGGCGGCCTGTCCCCCGAGCTCGCCGCCGAGGACGCCGCCGCCGCGGCGGCCACCATGGCGGCGGCGCTGGCCGAGCGCCTGAACGGCCTCGACGGCGAGGGCGGCTGGCGCGGCGAGGCGCTGGCCGCGGGCGGCTACGTGCTGATCCGCACCCGGCGCGGCGTGACCCACCGCCACCGCCTCGACGCCGACCTCCTGCGCAGCGCCGAGGCGCGCCGGCTCAACGCCATCGCCGCCGACCTCAAGCGCAGCTTCGCCGAGCCCGGCCGCGCCTTCGAGAAGCAGAAGGAGGTGCGCGCGCTGAGCGGCCCGATGGTGCTGTTCGACACGGTGATGGAGCTCGGCCGGCGCGGCGTGACGATCCAGCGCTACAAGGGGCTGGGCGAGATGAACCCGGACCAGCTCTGGGAGACCACGCTGGACCCGGCCAAGCGCTCGCTGCTCCAGGTGCGGGTCAACCACGCCGACCAGGCGGAGGAGGTCTTCTCCACCCTGATGGGCGACATCGTCGAGCCGCGGCGCGACTTCATCCAGGAGAACGCGCTGAAGGTGGAGAACCTGGACGTGTGACCGGCTGCCGGCCGAGTCACGGTCCGAGACTCCGACGCAGGACACGAGGCGGGCGCAGGACACGAGGCGGGTCGCGGCCCGCCTCGTTCTTTTTCGACGCTGGCCGGGAAAGCGCCGGGGCCACCGCCGACGGGCCGGCCGAGCCTCAAACAATTGCTCCACAAAACAGACAGTCATTCCGACGAATAAGTGGCATGCGCTGCGACGATAATGATTGAGCGCCCAGCGAATTCAGCATTCCCTTGATGGTTCGTGAAGCATTATCACGGGATGATACGAGCACCATTTCATTGCGCAGTGCAGCATAGGGCGGTATGGTCAGCCCAGGCTTCCGCAGCGGAGCCGATCGGACGGCGCTCCATGACGATGTCATGGCCCGGCGCAGCGATTATTGGCTCCACCGCACATCCGCCCCCTCCGCACTTCGCAGGACCATCATGAAGACGCTCGTCCACGCGCTCGTCGCGACCATCGCCCTGTCCGCAGCCCCCGCCGCGCTCGCCGACGGCGCCCCGGCGGCCACCCCGCTGCATCCGGCGCTGCTGTCCGCGCCGATCTACGCGGTGTACGCCGACGCGTCGCGCCTGGTGGCGGCCGATCGCCGCGAGGCGGCGGTCGCGCACCCGCTGCACCCGGCGCTCGTCGCGCCGCCCATCTTCGCGGCGCACGCCGACGCCTCCCGCCTCGTCGCCGGCCCGGCCGCGCCGGTCGAGGTGTCGCAGGCCCCGAACTGACCGACCCGACCGGGCGCGGCCCCCCCCTCAATAGCGGGTCAGGATCTCCTGCATCCGGGCGATTTCGCGCCGCTGGGACTCGATGATCTGCCCGCACAGCTCGACGATGTCCGGATCGGTGATCGCCGCCTGTTCGCAGACCAGGATCGCCCGCGAGTGGTGCGGGATCATCGCCTTCAGGAACTGCTCGTCGCCGACGAGGATCTCGGCCCGGCCGAGCCACAGGGCGGCGGCGAACAGCAGGCCGAAACCGGCGAGAAGCGCTATGTTCACCGTCCTGTTCGGGAACATCCCGCCCATCAGGACGAGCATGAGCATCGCCATGGGAGCGAGCATCAGCAGCGCCATGTAGAAGTTGCTGAGATTGACGTAGAAATGGTCCGCCCGCTCGATGAAGGCCATCGTCAGGACGAACATCACGACCAGATTGATCGACAGGATGATCGCGAACTTACCGTAGGATCTCATTTCCTCCCCCTTCGAGATGACGCGACGGGCCGCCTGGGCAGCCTTCGGCCGGCCCCCGATGGATGAACGCGGCACGGCGCCCTTCGCCCCTGACGGCATGCGCAGGACCGGCATATTCAGAATCGGCATTCCGGGGCGCGCCCCGGTCGGATCGGTTCGATCCGACCGGGTCTCGGTCCACATTCAAATGTTTAGAGCAAGATTCACGCTTTTTGCCGGATCGGCCAAAAGCGATCTTGCTCTAGAACCAGAACCGGACGCCGGCGACGAAGGACAGGTCGCTCGGGTCCTCGCCGTGGCCGCGGGCGATGTCGGCGGTCTCGCCCAGCGCGCGCTCCCAGGTCACGCCGACGTAGGGGGCGAACTCCCGGGCGACCTCGTAGCGCAGGCGCAGGCCGAGCTCGACGTCGGTGATGCCGTGGCCGGCGTGGAGCTCCGGCACGCGCTGCGCCGAGGCGTTCACCTCGGCGACCGGTTGGAGGACGAGCCTCTGCGTGATGAGCAGGTCGTACTCCGCCTCCAGGCGGGCGCTGACGTCGCCGTCCTCGCTGACGAACAGGCGGGCGGTCACGTCCAGGAAGTAGGGCGCGACGCCCTCCACCCCGAGCACGCCGTAGGTCGTCTGCGGCACCGGCCGCACGTCGTGGCGGACGCCGACCTGCGCGTCCCAGAACTCCGACACCATGCGGCTGTAGAGGAGCTGGAACTCGGCCTCCTCCACCGCCCCGTCGACCGGCTTGCTGCCCTCGCTGGAGAACCGGAGCTTCTCGGTGTCGCCGCCGACCCAACCCTCGACCTCCCAGTCCACCGAGTCCTCGCCGTCCCGCCAGCGGTGCTCGAGGCGGTCGACGAGAAGCGTGGCGAGGATCGGCGGCTCCTCGTGGAACCGCTCGGCCCGGTGATCGGCGGGCGCTCCGCCGCCCGCCCACGCGGACGCCGCCGGCAGCACCAGGACGGCGGCGGCCATCAGCACGGCCCTCGCCGCGCTCGTCTTTGTCGTTCGCATCCCGCTCCCCCGCATCAGAGCCCCGCCGTCCTCGGCTCGACGACGAACCGCGTCATCATGCCGGAGGCCATGTGGTAGAGGAGGTGGCAGTGGAACGGCCATTCCCCGGGCTCGTCCGCCGTCAGTTGCACCGAGACCACCTGGCCCGGCGGCACGAGGACGACGTGCTTCTTCGGCATCCGCTCCGTCTGCCCGTTCTCGAGTTCCACGAACATGCCGTGCAGGTGCATGGGGTGAGCCATCATCGTCGTGTTGACGAACCTGATGCGGACGCGGTCGCCGTAGGCCACCCGGATGGGCGCGCCCTCGTCGAACCTCTCGCCGTTCAGGGTCCAGACGTAGCGGGACATCATGCCGGTCAGCCGGACCTCGATCTCATGGGACGGCGCCCGCGGGCTCGCCGCCCGGAAGGATTTCAGATCGGCGTAGGAGAGGGCCTTGGCCCCCGGCGGCGTCCCGGCGTCGGCCCACCCGACCGCCCGGTCCCCGCCGGCCGCCGCGCCGTGATTCATTCCCGGCATGGCACCATGGTCCATCCCGGCCATGGACCCGTGGTCCATCCCGGCCATGGCCCCGTGGTCCATCCCCGCCATGGACCCGTGGTCCATCCCGGCCATGGACCCCTGATCCATCCCGGCCATGGCACCATGGTCCATGCCGCCATGGGCCATCCCCATGTCGGCCATGGTGAGCACGGCCCGCGGCCGCCGCTCGGGGATCTCGCCCTCCATTCCCACGCGAGGCGCGATGGTGGCCCGGGCGAAGCCGGTGCGGTCGATCGGCTCGGCGAAGATCGTGAAGGGCTTGTCCCCGGCGGGCATGACGACGACGTCGTAGGTCTCGCCGACGCCGAAGCGGAACTCGTCCACCTTCACCGGCACCACGTTCTGCCCGTCGGCGGCCACGACGGTCATCGGCAGGCCGGGGATGCGGACGTCGAAGATCGTCATCGCCGAGCCGTTGATGATGCGCAGCCGCACGCGCTCGCCCGGCCGGTAGACCGCCGTCCAGTTGTCCCGCGGCCCCTTGCCGTTGACCAGGAAACGGTAGCCGGTCACGTCGGCGAGGTCGGTCGCGTCCATCCGCATTTCGCCCCAATCGAGCCGGTCGCGCACGGTGGCGGCGAGCCCGTCGCGGCCGGCGTCGCAGAAGAAGTCGACCAGCGTCCGCCGGTCGTTGTTGTAGTAGCCCTCGCTGACCTTGAGCTTGCGCAGGATCGCCTCGGGCGCCTCCGGCGTGTGGTCGGAGAGCAGGACCACGTAGTCGCGGTCGGCGCGCACCGGGTCGCGCTCGGCGGGCTCGATCACGATGGCGCCGTACATGCCCTCCTGCTCCTGCGAGGCGGAGTGGCTGTGGTACCAGTAGGTGCCCGATTGCCGCAGCGTGAAGCGGTAGGTGTAGGTCTGTCCCGGCATGATCGGCCGGTAGCCGTTGAAGCCGGGGGCGCCGTCCATCACGCCGGCGATCAGCAGGCCGTGCCAGTGGATGGAGGTCGGCTCGTCCAGCCGGTTGGTCACGTGGACGACCACCTCCTCCCCCTCGCGCCAGCGCAGCGTCGGCGCCGGTATCGAGCCGCCGATGGCGATGGCGTCGCTGGTCTCGCCGTCGATGGTGATGCGGGTCCGCTCGACGGTGAGATCGAGCGCCCGGTCCGACGCCGCGAAGGCGCGGCGTCCGGGGTGGACCGTGACGATGCCGGCCAGACCGGCCGCCCCGGCGAGCGTCAGGGCGTCACGGCGGGACAGGCCGCGCGGTGCGGTGTGCATGGCCTCCTCCCTCAACGCTCGACGCCGACCTTGCCGACCATGCCGGACTCGTAGTGTCCGGGGATGTTGCAGGCGAACTCGAGGGGGGCATCCCCGGTGAACCTCCAGGTCAGCTCCCTGGTCTTGCCGGGCTCGACGAGGACGCTGTTCGGATCGTCGTGCGCCATGGCGTGGCCCATTCCCGGCATGCCGGAATGATCCATGGCCATCATCGACTCGTTCACGCCGGTCGCGGTCAGCATGCCGTGCTCCACCATCGTCGCCATCGCCTCCTGGTGCTCGGCGTGCATGGCGGCGGTGCCGATGCTGAACTCGTGCAGCAGCTCGCCCGTGTTCTTGACGACGAAGCGGACCGTCTCGCCGGCCTTCACCCGAAGGGACTCCGGCTCGTAGTAGTTGTCGCCCATGGTGACCTGGACGGTGCGCGTCCTGGCGGACGCCTTGGCGGGCCCGCCGATGGCGGCGGTGCCGTGCCCGTGGCCGGCCTCGCCGGGACCGGCCACGGCGAGGGACGGCGCGGCGAGCAGGCCGGCACCGAGGGACAGGGCGGCCAGGGCGTTCAGGGTGGGGGTGTTCAGAACCATCTCGGGTGTCCTTCATAGGGCGACCGTTCCGACGTGGAAGCCGGCCGCCGGAACCTCTCCGTCCGGCCGCGGCCAGGATGCGGGCCGGAACCGGACGCGATCGACGGGCCGTCGGCGAGCGATCCGCCACCGCCTGGGCACGGGGCTGGACGCCGGGCGGCCGGGGTGCGCCCGCGCGGGAGGCGGGAGCAGCCGGACGCTCACGGACCAGGGGTCCCGATCGGCGGCGGGGGATCGACGCTGGGCGCGGCTCGTCCCGCAGGCGGGACGGGCGCAGCGGGCCTCAGCCCGCGTCGCTCACGCGGGCTGGCTGCGGGCCGTCGTTCGGGGGGGCCGGCGCAAGGGGGCGACGGAGCGGTCGCGGAGCCTGTCGTCGCCGACGGCCTGCACGGGCGCGGCGGTCCACACGACGGGGGTCACCTGGACATGGGCCGGCGCCAGGGCGGACAGGCCGCACGCCGCCGCGCAGCACCCCTGGTGGGTGTGACTGGCGTGGTCCTCGCTCTCCCCACCCCGGGTCTCGTGCCCGCCCCGGCCCTGGCGGTCGCCATACGCGTGGTGTTCCGGCGCGCAGTCGCCGACGGCGTCCGATCCCGCGGCCGGGGCATGGTGGGGCGTGGCGGCCAGGGCGGTCCCCACGGCGGCGCCCATGGCGGCCCCGGGCATGGCAGCACCTCCCCAACCGAGGATGAAGCCGAACAACGCCAAGGCGATGAGAGGGATGAGGCGCATGCCCACCACGGCGACCCAGGTTCGGGGGCGATGCCCCCAGCCGCCCAATCATATTGCCCGCGCGCGCGCGTTCGCAAGCGGCCGCATGAACGGGCGGCGGCGGCGGCGTCCGATCTTGCGCGCCGTCCGCTCCGGTCCGGCCTCAGAGGGCCAGCAGCGGCAGCCCCAGCAGGGCCTGCGCGAAGACCATCACCGTCACGGCCGCGTAGCCGCCGGCGAACGCCCACACCGCCGGCACGGCGAGGCGCGGCAGGAGGTGCACGAACAGGGCGCCCGCCGCCGGGACGATCTGCTGGGCGTGGATGCCGAGGAAATGCGCGGCCCGCAGGTCCCCGCCGGTGGTCGACCAGCCGACCACCGGCAGCCCGCCGGCGCCGGCCCCGGGGCCGACGCCGTGGCCGGACTGCGCGCTCATGAAGAGGCCCTCGGTGGCGCCGAGCGCGAAGGTCAGGACCAGGCCCAGCACGACGGCGAGGCGGAAGGCAGGAGCCAGCCGGCGGTCGCCGTGCCGGGCGATCTCGCGGGCGAGCGCCGGCGCCGTGGCCGTCAGCAGCAGCGCGCCGATGCCCATCAGCGCGTACATGACGGTGTGGAACGCCGTGCTGCGGTTGAAATGGGACGCCTCGCCGTGGCCGGCCTGCCAGGCGATGTAGGCGATCTCGAAGGTCCCCGTCGCCACCACCGTCCACACCAGGAGGCGCGGGACCGCGGCACGGCGGCGCCCTTCGGGGAGATAGCCGTAGAACCACGCCGTGGTCAGCGAGAACAGGGCGATGGCCGCCAGGAACTTCATCGGCTTCGCCCAGACGCTGACGCCGTCGAGGGTGCGGCCGTCGAGGACCCAGGCGGCGCCGGCCGGCACCAGCGCCGCGAGGAGGATCAGGCCGAACCAGGCCAGCACGGGCTGGCGCCCGAGGAGTTCGCCGGCCAGGCCGGTCCGGGACGGCGGACGCGGGCGCGCGGTGGCCCAGAGGAGGGAGGACGCCATGGCTCAGCCTCCGTGGGTGCGCAGGGCCGGGATGCCGGACCGCAGCGAACGGGTGGCGAGGAACAGCAGGAAGCCGACGGGGCCGAACAGGAACGTCAGGGCGTAGCTCGGCACCAGGGCGAGGTGGGGCACGCCGGCGCGCTCGCCCTCGCGGGCGATCCAGCCGCCGACGAAGAGGTCGAAGGCGAGATAGTGGAACCAGCCGGCGACCAGCATGCCCGGATCGTCGAACAGGCGGCGGACCTCCTCGGGCGACCCGTAGCCGCCGTCGGCCCCCCACCAGCGCAGGCCGACCAGCACGAGATAGGCGGCGCCGAGGACCGCCGGCAGCGCCAGCCCGGCCGCCCGCTGCACGGGCGCGCGGTAGCGGGGAAGCAGCGGGGCGAGGACCAGAGCCGCCCAGCCGAGCGCGGCGAGCGCGTTTCCGGCCCGGAACAGATCCGCTAACATGGCCCGTCCTTTCATCTGAACAGTGTTCGGATGAACCATGGTGCGGCAATTGAACAGTGTCAAGATTCCCGATGGCCGAAGCCGATCCCCCGAATCCGCCCGACCGCTCCGCCCGGGAGCGGTACCACCATGGCGACCTGCGGGCGGCGCTGGTCGCCGCCGCCGAGGAGATCCTGGGCGAGAAAGGCGTCGAGGGCTTCACCCTGCGCGAGGCGGCGCGCCGGGTCGGTGTCTCGCCGGCGGCGCCGGCGCACCATTTCGGCGACGTCGCCGGGTTGCTGACCGAGGTGGCGATCCTCGGCTTCGACGAGCTGACCCGCCATCTCGAGGAGGGCACCCGGCGCGGCGGCGCCGACCCGGCGGCGCGGCTGAGCGAGCAGGGCATGGGCTACGTCCGCTTCGCGCTGGCCTACCCCGCGCGCTTCCAGATGATGTTCCGGAAGGAACGGCTGCGGGCGGACGACCCGCGGCTGGTGGCCGCCGGACGCGCCGCCTTCGCCGCGCTGGAGGCGGCGATCCGCGACGTCGCCGGTGTCGGGCCGGACCGCCCCCTCGACCGCCCGGTCTTCGCCACCGCGCTGGGGGCGTGGTCCCTGGTGCACGGCTTCTCGCACCTGGCGCTGGCGGGCGAGTTCGACGCGCTGGCCGGGGCGGACGGGCGGGACGCGTTCGTCCGCACCATGCTGCCGGACGTGCTGGCGCTCGTCGCCCCGCAGGTCCCCGGCGGCACCGCCCCCGACGAGCCGGGCGGATGAGCCGGGCCGGGGTGCGCCGGCGGAGGGGAGCGGTGCGGTCGGATCAGGCTGCCCTGGGCAGGCGATGCGACACGAAGTCCAGCAGGATGTCGAGCCGTTCCGGGGTCAGGGCCTCGATGCCCTCGTGCCACAGGACGTCGGCGAACAGGGTCGCGAAGGCCGCCCGTTCCGGCGGGCGCAGGACGGCCGCCTTGCCGCCGCAGCACTCCGCGATCAATTGTTCGACGTACTCGCCTTCCGTATCGGTACGGTCCATGGCCGGAACTCCTGCGATGACCAACGCGGCCCGTTCCTGTCCGGGAGGCCGCCCGGACATCGTTACGCCCGGCCGGCGGGACCCAGGTTGATTCACCTCAATCGACTACCATACCAGAGCCGCTTCGCGTCGATTCGCCGCAGACCGCCTTCCGGACGGCCCGCCGCCGATTCCGGACACGGGGGGCCGCGGCACGGCCGACACGCCCACGGGGACTCCAGCCCGGGGCTGGTCGGCGCCGAGACGCGGACAAGATCATGGCCGGGAGCAACCACCGCCACGGGAGGCGGCCATGACGGGCAGCGTCTTCGCCCGCCGCGGCGTAACGGCGGCCCTGATGGGAGCCGTCGCCCTGCTCGCCGTCGGCACCGCCGCGGCCGAACCGCCGGTCATCGGCGTCCCCGCGGGGAGCGTCGTGCTGATGCGCCACGCCGAGGCGCCGGGCATCGGCGACCCGCCGGGATTCCGCCTCGGCGACTGCGCGACCCAGCGGAACCTCGACGACGGCGGCCGCGCCCAGGCCCGGCGCATGGGCGACCGTCTGCGCGATCTCGGCATCCGCGAGGCGCGGGTGCTGTCGAGCCAGTGGTGCCGGTGCCTGGAGACGGCCCGCCTCCTGCGGCTCGGCCCGGTGACGGAGGAGCCGGCGCTCAACTCCTTCTTCGGCCGGTCCGGGGAGCGGGAGGCGACGGTGGCGGCGGTGCGGCGCCTGCTGGCCGCCCTGCCCGGCGACGGCACGCCGGTCGTCCTGGTCACCCATCAGGTCACCATCACCGCGCTGACCGGCCTCTATCCGGCGTTCGGAGAGGCCATCCTGCTGCGCGCCGACGGCACGGGCGAGCCGCCGGTCCTCGGCCGGGTGACGGCCGGGCGCGGCGAAGGGCTTTGACCGGCGGGGCCGAACCGGCGACCATGACGCGAGCGAATCCCCAAGGAGAGCGGACGGCATGGCGAAGGAGAGCGCGCAGGGCTACGTGGACGACCCGCGCAACGACGGTGTCCTGGTCTATGTGGACGGGGCGTTCGTGCCGCGCGGCGAGGCCACCGTGTCGGTCTTCGACAGCGGCTTCGTGCTGGGCGACGGGGTGTGGGAGGGGCTGCGGCTGGTCCGCGGCAGGCTGCTGGCGCTCGACGACCACCTCGACCGGCTCTACGAGGGGGCGAACGCCATCCGCCTCGACATCGGCCTCGACCGCGCGGCGCTGACCGCCGTCGTGCGGGAGACCCTGGCCCGCAACGGCATGGAGGACGGCGTCCACATCCGCCTGATGATCACCCGCGGCCGCAAGAAGACGGTCAACCAGGATCCCCGCTTCGTCCTCGGCAAGGCCACCATCGTCGTGGTCGCCGAGTACAAGCGGCCGCGCCCGGAGACCAAGGAGAACGGCCTCGCCCTCTTCACCTCCACCTTCCGCTGCAGCGCGCCGGACGTCTTCGACCTCCGCCTCAACTCGCACAGCCGGCTCAACCTGATCCAGGCGCTGATCCAGGCCATCGACGCCGGCGCCGACGAGGCGCTGATGCTCGACCCGCACGGCTTCGTGGCGAGCTGCAACTCGACCAACTTCTTCGTCGTCCGCAAGGGCGCGCTGTGGACCTCCACGGGCCGCTACAACTTCAAGGGGATCACCCGGCGCAAGGTGCTGGAGCTGGCGCGCGCCGACGGCCACCCCGTGCGCGAGACCGACTTCACCCTGGCCGAGACCTACGCCGCCGACGAGGCCTTCGTCACCGGCACGCTGGGCGGCATCACCCCGGTCACCCGCATCGACGGACGGCCCGTCGGCGACGGCCGCCCCGGCCCCTTCACGCGGGCGCTGGCCGCCCGCTACGAGGCGTGGATATCCCAGGAGGCGGCGTCGTGAGCGGGTCCGTCCGCATCGCCATGTGGTCGGGGCCGCGCAACATCTCGACCGCCATGATGCGGGCCTGGGAGAACCGGCCCGACACGGCCGTGGTGGACGAGCCCTTCTACGCCGTCTACCTCGCCGCGACCGGGCTCGACCACCCCGGCCGCGAGGCGGTGCTGGCGAGCCAGCCGACGGATTGGCGCACCGTCGCGGCGGCGCTGACCGAGGCCCCCGTCCCCGGCGGCCGGCCGGTGTTCTACCAGAAGCACATGACCCACCACATGGTGCCGGCGGTGGACCTCGGCTGGACCGGGCGGGTGCGCAACGCCTTCCTGATCCGCGACCCGGCCGAGGTGGTGGCGTCCTACGTCGAGCGCCGCGGCAGCGTCGACCTCGCCGACATCGGCGTCGTCCGCCAGGCCGAGCTGTTCGACCGCGAGGCGGACCGGCTCGGCCGGGCGCCGCCGGTGGTCGACGCCCGCGACGTGCTGGACGATCCCGCCGCGGCGCTGGCCCGGCTTTGCGCCGCGCTGGACGTTCCCTTCACCGCGGCCATGCTGCGCTGGCCGGCGGGACGGCGCGCCACCGACGGGGTGTGGGCGCCGCACTGGTACGCCTCGGTGGAGCGCTCGACCGGCTTCGGTCCGCCGCCGCCCCGCGCGCCGGCGCTGGCCGGCGATCTCCTGCGGGTCGCCGAGGCGGCCCGCCCCCACTACGAGCGGCTGCACCGCTGGCGCCTCGTCTAGAGCGGGATCACTCCAGGTGATTCCACCTGGAGTGATCCCGCTCTGACGGTCCCCTACCCCAGGCGCTTGTAGAAGAAGGTGGTGTCGCACAGGCCGCCGCCGGGCCACAGGGCGTAGCCGGGGATCGTCCCGGCGCGGCTCCAGCCCGCCCGCTCGTAGAGGCGCTCGGCGTCGGGCGAGGCGGTGTCGAGCACCAGCAGGGTCTTGCCGGCCGTCCGCGCGGCGTCCTCGGCGGCGCGCATCAGGGCGGCGCCGACGCCGCGGCGGCGGGCCCGGCGGTGCACCAGCATCTTCGCCACGTCGGCGCGGTGCGGCTGGTTCTCGGGCTGGGCCAGCACCACCTGGACCGTCCCGACCAGCGCCCCGTCCGCCGCGTCCTCGGCGGCGAGCAGGATGCGCTCGCCGCGCTCCACCCCGTCGGCGACGCCCTGCCAGAAGGCCAGCGCCTTGCCCGGGGCGAGCGGCGCCAGGAAGCTGACCGAGGCGCCGCCGGCGACGCAGTCGGCCAGCACCTCGGCCAGGGCGGCGGCCCGTGCCCGGACCTCCGTCGCGGACAGACGATGGATGAGAATGGCGTCCTCACGCAGGTCCGGGCTCACGGGCGGGACTCCTCAGCGGCGGGGACCGCCCGGCGCCGCTTCGCTGGCGAGGGCCACGAGATAGCGGGCGGGCTGGTCGCCGGGGTTGTGAAAGGCGATGGGGCGGTCGAGCCGCATGGCGAGGCAGTCGCCGGCCGCCAGGACGTGGCGGTCGTTCCCCACCGTCATCGCCAGCGCCCCCTCCAGCACGTAGATGTGCTGGTGCACCGGAACGGCGCGGCCGGGGGTGTCGTAGGCGACGCGGGCGGCGGGCGGCAGGACCACCTCCACCAGCTCGAGCGGTGACGGGAAGCCGGGCGGCGACAGGTTGCGGCGCACGTACCCCGTGCCGGGATCGCGCCACACCGGCTGGTCGGCGCGCCGGGCCAGCGGCGAGGCATCCGCCGACACGGCGTCGGCGAACAGCGCGGCGATGGTGACGTCGAGGCCGGCGGCCAGCCGGTCGAGCACGGCCGCCGTGGGGCTGCTCTCGCCGCGTTCCACCAGCGAGATCATCGAGCGGCTGACGCCGGACCGCTCGGCCAGGCCCTCCAGGGTCAGGCCGCGCTCCGTCCGCAGCCGCTTCAGGCGCATCGCCAGACGGGCGTCGATGGTCGGTTCGCGCGATTCCATGATCCAAGAATGCGCATCCAGCATCCTGGAGTCAACCGGCTCCGTCGCGGCGGCGCGCCAGCTCCGCCTCGTAGGCCGCGCGGAGCCGGGCGAGCACCGAGGGGCCGGCGGCTGGGGCGCCGAGGTGCAGGGTCCGCAGCTCGTCCATGAAGGCGTCCCAGAGCGGCGGCCCGCCCTCCTCCAGCAGTTGGGCGCGGATCGCCAGCTCCGGCGTGACGGGCGTGTGGCGGCGTCCCCAGGCGCCCATGTGGGCGAGCAGCGGGACGAGCTGGATCGCCGGCTCGGTCAGGCTGTAGATCGCCTTCTGCCGGTGGCTGGGATCGTCGCGCCTGGTCAGCAGCCCCGCCGCGACCAGCCGTTTGAGCCGGTCGGCCAGGATGTTGGAGGCGATGCGCTCCTCGGAGCCGTTCAGCAGGTCGCGGTAATGGCGCCGGTTGCCGAACATGACGTCGCGGATGACGATCAGGCTCCAGCGGTCCCCCAGCACCTCCAGCGCCAGATTGATCGGGCAGCCCGAGCGGTGGGTGTCCGTCATGTCGCTCCCGAAGGCCGTTCAAAAACCGCTTGCAAAGTAGGATCAGTCCCGACAGGATGCAACTGCTTGCAAATTGCAAGCAGAATGTGGAGGAGAGACACCATGGCGACGCTGGTCCTGTCGATGTTCATGAGCCTCGACGGCTGCATCGAGGCGCCCGGGGGCGTGTTCGTGCCGCCGGCCTGGTCGGACGACCTGGAGCGGCACTGGTCCGGATACGCCCTCGGCCGCGCCGGCCACCTCCTCTATGGACGCACCAACTTCCTGTTCAACAAGGGGTTCTGGAGCGCCGCCGAGACCGACCCGGAGAGCCCGGCCGCCGGCATCGCCTACGCCGCCACCATGAACCGCCTGCCGAAGACGGTGGTCTCCCGCACCCTGTCGGGCGATCCCGGCTGGAACGCCGACCTGGCGTCCGACGACCTCGCCGACACGGTGGCGCGGCTCAAGGAGACGGCGGCGGGCGACGTCTTCTGCTTCGGCGGGGCCGGCCTCGCCAACAGCCTGGTGGCCGGCGACCTGATCGACGAATACCGGCTGATGGTGACGCCCGGCCTGATGGGCGACGGCAAGCGGCTGTTCGATCCGGGCCTGCCGCGCCTCGGCCTGGCGCTCGTCGAAGCGCGTCCGCTCGACACCGGGGCGGTCATCCTGCACTACCGCCGCGACCGCACCGCCTGAGGAGGCCGCCTTGGACCTGACGCTCTACGGCCATCCCTTCTCGTCCTACTGCCAGAAGGTGCTGGTGGCGCTGTACGAGAACGAGCTTCCCTTCACCTTCCGGACGCTCGGCCCCGACGATCCGGCGGCCGCAGGGGCGTTCGCCGCGCTCTGGCCGATCCAGCGCATGCCGCTGCTGGTGGACGGGGAGCGGACGGTGCTCGAGTCCTCCGTCATCATCGAGCATCTCGGCCTGCATCATCCCGGTCCGGTGCGCCTCGTCCCCGACGACGCCCGCGCCGCCCTGCCGGTGCGCACCATGGACCGCGTCTTCGACTTCTACGTCATGACGCCCATGCAGACCGTGGTGTTCGACGCGCTGCGCGACGAAGCCGACCGCGACGCCTCGGGCGTGCGGAAGGCGCGTGCCCTGCTCGACACCGCCTACGGCTGGCTCGACGGCGCGCTGTCGGGACGGACCTGGGCGGCCGGCGACGCCTTCAGCCTCGCCGACTGCGCGGCCGCCCCGGCCCTGTTCTACGCCGACTGGGTGCAGCCGATCCCGGAGACCTGTCCCGCCGTGCGCGCCTACCGGCAACGCCTGCTGGCGCGGCCGTCCTTCGCCCGCGCGGTGGAGGAGGCGCGGCCCTACCGGCCGCTGTTCCCGCCCGGGGCGCCGGACCGGGATTGACTCCGGCCGGGACACCTCGGCGGTCGGCGGCCGGCCCTCGGGCCCACTGCGTCGGTTGGGACGCTGGCGCGCCATCCGCGCAACGGCCTTGGCCGCCGCGTCCCACAAAGGTCACCGGTCAAGCTGCCTCGAGAATATGGCTAATGAAACGTTAATATGGTTGGATGCGGGGGTCGAACGATGGAGGACACCATGGCGCAGATCCTGACGCTTCACCGCACGCCCGAGGCTCTCGCCCGCGTCGCCGAGGCGCAGGCGAAGGCCGATGTTTGCGCCGCCGAGCGGGAAGAGATGGCCGCCGCGCTGGCCGACCTCCGTCGCCTGATGGCCGTGCACGAAGCGGGACGGGTCCAGGCCGAAGCCTTCGCCCGCCTGTGCGAGGACGCCACCGCCGACGAGCGCGCGGGCGGCACGGTCCAGGTGCTGCCGGTCGCCTTCGTGGAGGCGGTTCCGGAACAGCGCTACGGCTGACGGAGCGGCCGAGAGACCTCGCGGCGCCGCGGGTGCCGCGGCGCGACGGACAAACCGGTCGGGTCGGTCCCCCCTGCCCGCCCACACCGTGCCCCCACCCTCCGGCCCTCCGGCCGGGCCCCGCTCTCCCCCGGCAGGGCCGGGGGAGAGAAGGAAGCCCGCGCGCGGCCGACCTGTGTGAACGCGACGGTGTGGCTTGCCGGCACCCGGTCAGAGCGCCGCGGCGGCCGCGCCGGGCCGGGCGCGGCGGCGCACCGGGGCGCGGCTGCGGGTGTTGTTGCCGTCGGCGAGCTTGGTCAGCAGGCGCGCCAGTTCCGCCCGTTCGCCGGCGGTCAGCGGCTTCAGGATGTCGTCCTGCGCCGCCAGCACCGCCTGTCCCGCCGCGGCGCGCAGGGACTGGCCGGCCGGGGTGATGTCGACCAGGATGGAGCGGCGGTCCTCCACCGAGCGGCGCCGCTGCAGCAGACCGCGCTCCTCCAGCTTCCGGATCACCACCGCCACCGTCGTGCGGTCCAGCGCGATCAGCCCGCCCAGGGTCACCTGGTCGACCGGCCCGTGCTCCTCCAGCGCCGCCAGCGCCACATACTGCAGCGGCGTCAGGTCGAAGGGCCGGCAATGGTCGAGGAACACCGCGACGCCGATCTGATGGCAGCGCCGCAGCAGATTGCCCGGCAGCCCATTCGCCTGTGTCAGGGCATGCTCGCCGGCGGTGCCGGTTCCCTTGCTCATCATGATGGCTTCCCGGACCTCGAAGACAGGTGTGCGCCCATGGTGCACAGCAATACAGAAGCGGGGCCGCGGATTGAAGCGCCTCCGCGGCCCCCTTGCCGCCGCCCGGTCAGGCCGCGTCGGGCTGATTCTGCGGCAGCGCCCGCTCGAACGCCGGCAGCGCCCGGCACGCTTCGACGATCCGCCGGATCGTCGGATAGGGCGCCATGTCGACGCCGAAGCGGACGTTGTTGACGGCCTGGGCGAACAGGCAGAGGTCGGCCAGGGTCGGCGAGTCGCCGTGGCAGAAGCGGCCGGTCTCCGGGCTGCCCGCCAGCAGGCTCTCCAGCGGCCCGAAGCTCTCGGCCACCCAGTGGCGGAACCACGCCGTCACCGCCGCCTCGTCCGCCCCGAAGCGCGTCTCGATGTACTGCAGGACGCGCAGGTTGTTGACGGGGTGGATGTCGCAGGCCACCGCGTAGGCCAGCGACCGCACGCGGGCGCGGGCGAGCGGTTCGGCCGGCAGGAGCGGCGGCTCCGGCCGCACCTCGTCGAGATACTCGATGATCGCCAGGGACTGGGCGAGCACCGTGCCGTCCTCCAGCTCCAGCGCCGGCACCAGCCCCTGCGGGTTGAGGGCGAGATAGCCGGCGCTGCGGTGCTCGCCCTTGCGCAGGGCGTAGGCGCGGTACTCGTAGGCGATGCCCTTGAGGTTCAGCGCCGCCCGCACCCGGACCGAGGTGGAGCTGCGGAAGAAGTTGTGCAGGACCACCCCGGCCATGGTCGCCGGGGCCGTCATGCCCCCTCCGGCGCCACGATGGTGATGTCGTGGGTGCCGACCCCGTCGACGCCGCCGGTCACGCGGTCGCCGACGACGATCGGGCCGACGCCGGCCGGCGTGCCGGAATAGATCAGGTCGCCCGGCTCGATCCGCATCGAGCGCGACAGGATCGAGATGATCTCCGGCACGTCCCAGATGAGGTCGGCGATGTCCTGGTCCTGCTTGACCTGACCGTTGACCGCCAGCCAGATGCGGCCCTTGTCGGGATGGCCGATCTCCGACACCGGACGGATCGGCCCGATCACCGCCGACTTGTCGAAGGCCTTGCCCCAATCCCAGGGACGGCCCTTCTCGCGCGCCTCGAGCTGCAGGTCGCGCCGGGTCAGCTCGTTGCCGACGGCGTAGCCGAAGACATGGTCGAGGGCCTGCTCCACGGGGATGTCGAAGCCGCCCTTGCCGATGGCGACCACCAGCTCGATCTCGTACTGGAAGTTCTTGGTCTCCGGCGGGTAGGGGATGGCGCTGCCGTCGGGCACCACGGCGTCGGCCGGCTTGGTGAAGAAGAACGGGAACTCGCGGTCGGGGTCGCGCCCCATCTCGCGGGCGTGGGCGGCGTAGTTGCGGCCGACACAGAAGACGCGGCGCACCGGGAAGCGGGCGTCGGTGCCGGTGACGGCGACCGAGACGGCCGGCGGCGGCGGAAAGATCCAGGAGGTCATGGCGGGTGTCCCTGTGGTCGTTGTCGTCGTTCGGAAGAGTCGATTGCCCCGCCCCGCCCCTCCCCCGCGTCGCAGGGGAGGGAGCATTCGGGAGCGGATGTCAGTGGTTGCCGCGGTCCTCGCGCCACAGCCCCAGCTTCTGCTGGGCGACGCGGTCGGAGAAGCTGAAGAGGGTGGCATCGGCGTCGGCGCGGTGGCTGACCCGCTTCCAGCTCGGCACCACGAAGATGTCCTTCGGGCCCCAGGCGAAGGTCCGGCCGTCGATGGTGCTCTCGCCGCTGCCCTCGACCACGGCGTAGACGGTGGCGTCGGTGGAGCGGTAGGCGGCCGTCTCGAAGCCCTTGGGCAGCAGCTGCATGAAGGCGGAGATGGTCGGCATCGGCGAGCCGCCGTCGACCGGGTTGACGTAGCGCATCTTCAGCCCGTGGCAGGGGTCCCACGCCTGGCCGGTGCGCATGCGCTCCAGCGCCTCGCGGGTGCGGGCGTAGGGATAGTTGAAGATGGGCGAGGTCGGGCGCGCCGGCTCATGGTCGACCGGCAGCATGTTGGCGCCGTAGCGGGCCAGCGAATCGCCGGCCGGCCGGGTCACCGGCTGCTCGTCGTCGGGGTAGGACTCGGCGAAGGAGGCGTCGAAGAAGGACACGGTCGGGATGTCGAGCCCGTCCAGCCAGATCATCGGCTCGCCGCTCCCGTTGCCGTGGTCGTGCCAGGCCTGGGCCGGGGTGATGACGAAGTCGCCGACCTCCATCACCGTGCGCTCGCCGTCCACCGCGGTGTGGGCGCCGCTGCCGTCGAGCACGAAGCGCAGGGCCGACTGGCTGTGGCGGTGGGCCGGCGCCACCTCGCCCGGCAGCACCATCTGCAGGCCGGCGTAGAGCGAGGTGGTGATCCGGCTCTGGCCGCGCAGGCCGGGGTTCTCCAGGATCAGGACGCGGCGCTCCGCCTCCTTGGCGGTGATCAGGCGGCCGGCCTCCAGGAGCAGCGCCTTCGCCTCGGCGAAGGTCCAGAGATAGGGCTGGCAGCCGCTGCGCGGCTCCGGGGTGATGATGCTGCTCAGCACCGACCACAGCGCCGTGTAGTTGCGGGTGTCGATGCGGGCGTAGTACTCGCGCCGTTCCGGCGTCTCCTGGGGCTTCTCGTGAAGCGACATGGCGGGTTCCTCTCCTCAGATGGCGGCGCCGAGACCGGTGACCCCGTAGAGCCAGGCGATCCGGTCGTAGTGCTGCTCCGGCGTGGAGGAGCCGAGGATGGCGTCGCGCAGGGCGGCGCGCCCGGCGTCGGGGTGGTAGACGTACTCGCCCATCAGGCGCGAGTTGATCTGCACCCGGCCGGTGCGGATGAAGCGCTCGCGGTTGTAGGTGGTGAAGGCGGCGTGCAGGTCGCCGCCGGACTCCGCCACGTGGTGCGACAGATTGACCGCGTCCTCCAGCGCCATGCAGGCGCCCTGGGCCAGGTACTGGAGCATGGGGTGGGCGGCGTCGCCGAGCAGCGCCACCCGCCCGTCGACCCAGCCGGCGACGGGGTCGCGGTCGCACAGCACCCACTTCTTCCAGGTGTCGGCGCATTCCAGGATGCGGCGCGGCCGCTCGGCCACGTGGGAGAAGCCGGCGGCCACCTCGGCCTGGCTCACCGGCTGGCCGGCCACCGGCTCGGTGGCGTCGCTGTGGAAGGTGACGACGAGGTTGTAGACCTTGCCGCCCTTCAGCGGGTAGTGGACGATGTGGCACTTCGGGCCGGCCCACAGGGTGGCGGCGTTCCAGCGCAGGTCTTCCGGCATCTGCTCGGTCGGGATGACCGAGCGGAAGGTGGTGTGGCCGGACACCCGCGGCGCGCCGTCGCCGACGAGCTGGGCGCGCACCTTGGAGTGCAGGCCGTCGGCGCCGATCAGCGCCCGCCCGGCCACCCGCTCGCCACCGCTCAGGATGGCCGTCACGGCGTCGCCGTCCTGCTCGTAGCGCTCGACGCCGGCGCGGGTGCGCAGGGTGACGCGCGCGTCGGCGCGGCAGGCGTCGAGCAGGACGCCGTGCAGGTCGGCGCGGTGGATCACCGCGTAGGGATTCTTGAAGCGGCGGCGGAACGGCTCGTCCAGCGGGATGGCGGCGATGCGGCGGTCCTTGACCGCGTCCATCAGCATGAGGTGGTCGATGTAGACCGCCTTGCTCCGCGCGGCGTCGCCGACGCCGAGATAGTCGAAGGCGTGGAAGGCGTTGGGGCCGATCTGGATGCCGGCGCCGATCTCGCCGAGTTCGGCGGCCTGCTCCAGGACGACGCTGGACAGGCCCTTGCGCGCGAGGCCCAGCGCGGCGGCCAGTCCGCCGATGCCGCCGCCGGCGATGAGGATGGGGCTGTCGGTCATGGTCGGAGTCCTCCGATGAGGGTCCACAGGGGGGAAGCGGGGGACGTCAGCGCAGGGCCGACGTCAGGGCCGGCACGTAGACGACGGCGAGGATCACCGCGCAGGTCACCAGGATGAAGGGCATGATCGCCTTGGTCAGGCTGCCGAGCTTGGCGTCGCTCATGGCGGCGGCGACGAACAGGCCGGCCCCGACGGGCGGCGTCAGCAGCCCGAGCGTCAGGGTCAGGCAGGTCATCACCCCGAAATGCACGGGATCGATGCCGTAGGTCCCGGTGGCGATGGGCAGCAGGATCGGCACCAGCACGATCAGCGCGGCGATGCCGTCCAGCACCATGCCCACCAGCATCAGGAAGACGAAGACCAGCACCATGAAGGTGGTGGGGTCCGAGGTCATCCCCTGCAGCCAGGCGGCGGCGGTCTGCGGCACCTGGTTGAAGGTGAGCACCCAGCCGAACACCTTGGCCGAGGCGATCAGGAACAGCACCGTCGCCGTGTTGCGGGCGGTGCGGGCCAGCGCCGGCGACAGGTGCGCCCATTTCAGCTCGCCGAACACGACGCCGCCGATCACCGCCGCCAGCAGGGTCGCCACCGCCGCCGATTCCGTGGGCGTAACGATGCCGAGCGAGATGCCGCCGACGATCACCGCCGGGATCGACAGGGTGAGCAGCGCCCCGGCGGTGGCCCGCCACAGGTCCTCCCGCCCGCCCGAGCGCGTGCGGCCGTCGTGGGCGAGGCGCGCGCCGACGGCGATGACGACGCACAGCAGCGCGAACAGCAGGAGGCCCGGCAGGATGCCGCCGACGAACATGGCGCCGATGGAGACCTGGCCGATGACGCCGTAGATGATGAAGATCATCGAGGGCGGGATGATCGGCCCGAGCAGGCCCGAGGCCGCCGTCAGCGCGGCGGAGAAGGTGCGGCTGTAGCCGTCGCGCTCCATCTCCGGCACCATGACCCGGCTCATGATGGCGATCTGCGCCGTCGCCGAGCCCATGATCGAGGCCAGCAGCAGGTTGGCGCACAGCGACACGTAGGCGATGGAGTGGGGCATCCACCCCAGCCACGCCCGCGCCGCGACGACGATGCGCCGGGTGATGCCGCCCTCGTTCATCAGCTCGCCCAGCAGGATGAACAGCGGGATCGCCAGCAGGTCGAACACCTCGATGGAGTTGAAGAGGATCTGCGGCAGCGAGTCCAGCAGGCGGAAGTTGCCGGTGCTGAAGACGAAGGCGAAGGTGGAGGCGATCAGGACGAAGGCGATCGGCAGGCCGAGCGCCAAGGTCACGACGAAGGTGGCGACGATGCTCATGCCCGAGCGACCTCCGCTTCGCCGGCCGCCGCCTCGACGACGGCGCGCAGCAGGTGCGCCAGCACATGGCACAGCGCCGCCGCCGAGAAGACGGGGATGATCAGGAAGAACGGCCATTTCGGCCAGCCCAGCGTCACCGCGAAGTCGAAGGACGCCGAGGGCGAGAGGATCCAGGTCACCGAGTGCCAGAGGATGGTGCCCAGCATGAGCGCCGTCGCCGTCTCGGTGACGATGTAGAGCAGGCGCCGCGACGCCGGCGAAAGCCAGTCGCTGAGCAGGGTCATGCGCACCTGGATGTCCTCGTGGATGGTCACCGAGATCGCCAGGAAGGCCATCCAGATCAGAATGTAGACGGCCAGCTCCTCGGCCCAGAAGAGGGGCGCGTTGAGGAGGTAGCGCAGGCCGACGTTGACGATGAGCAGGACGGTGAAGACGACGATCAGCGTCTTGCACACGGCCATCTCGGTCGCCGCCAGCAGCCGGCTCCAGCCGGCGGCCAGCCGAGCCGCGGTTCGAAGCATGGGGCGTTCTCCGGCGAAAGCGTCGGGGGGCCGCCCCCGGTGGGGCGGCCCCCGTCTCGGGCACGGGTCAGCGCGCGGCGCCGACCTGCTCCTGGAAGGCCTTGACCAGCGGCATCGAGCCGAACTGGGCGGCGAACGCCTCGTTGGCCTTGGCGAAGGTCGCCTTGGCGTCGTCCAGCTTGACGACCTTGATCGCGCCCTCGAGGGCGGCGAGATTCTTCTTCTCCGCCTCGATCTGCGCCGCGTTGGCCCACTGCAGCGTCTCGTCCATGGTCTCGCGCACCAGCTTCTGGTGCTCGGGCGACAGGGACTGCCAGCGCGTCGAGCTGTAGACGGCGACCGCCGGGAAGGCCATGTGGCTGGTCAGGGTCAGCCCCTTGGCGACGTCCTGGAACTTCGAGCCGACCAGCGCGTCGAGGTCGATGTCGACGCCGTCGAGCAGGCCGTTCTGCAGGCTCTGGTAGATCTCCGGCAGGTGCACCGGGGTCGGCACGGCGCCCGTCGCCTCCCACCACGCCTTCATGGCGGGGAACGGGACGATGCGGATCTTCTTGCCCTTGAGGTCGTCGAGCGCGGTGACGGGCTGCTCGCGCAGCAGGATGTGGCGCATGCCGGCGAAGGTGTAGCCCAGCCCCTCCAGCCCGACCTTCTTCAGGCCGCTCAGCATCTCCTGGGCAGCCGGCGTCTTGGTGGCGGCCATCGCCTCGGTCACGTCGCCGAACAGGAACGGCGAGAACCAGGCGGTGATGCTGGGCTCGCGCAGGCTGGTCAGGGAGGCGGTCATGATGCCCATGTCGAGCAGACCGGTCTGCATCTGCTGGAACATCTCCGGCTCGTTGCCGAGCTGGCCGCCGGGGAAGATCGCCACGGTCAGCGCGCCGCCGCTCTTTTCCTTCAGCGCGTCGGCGAAATGCTGCGCCGCCTTGGTCCAGACGTGCTGGGGCGGCGTGATCAGCCCCATCTTCAACTCTTCGGCATTCGCCGCGGTCGCGCCCGCCAGGGGGGCGAGGATGGCGCCGATGGCCAGTACGTCCTTCAGGAATTTCATGGGTGTCTCCAGATCCCCGGTCGATGTCCCTAGCTCGGGTCGGGTTTTCTTCTTTACGGCCCGGCCTCCCCCGCGTCGACGTCTGGTCCGGGAGGGGCCGGGACTTCGACCCGCACCGTGGTTTTGAACTAGCAAACTGCTCAGCATGCTGTCAATCACATTACTGATGATTATCCGGCGGAGGCGGGGTGGCGGCGGGCGGGCGCCTGGTGTACCCAGGGGCGTCGGATCGCCATCGGAGCGCCCCCATGCGCCCTTATTTCGCCTACGGGTCCAACATGTGCCGCCGCCGCATGGACGGCCGCTGCCGCGACCACCGGCCGGTCGGCCCGGCGGTGCTGGAGGGCTTCGACCTCGTCATCAACCACCGCGGCGTCGCCACCCTGGTGGCGCGGGCCGGCGGCGCCGTCGAGGGCGTGCTGTGGCTGGTCGGCCCCGACGACGAGGCGAGCCTGGACCGCGCCGAGGGCGTCGGCCTGGCCGGCCGCTACGCCCGCCACACCCTGCCGGTGCGGCGCCCCGACGGCACGACGCTCGACGCCCTCGTCTACATCGACGCCAACGGCACCCCCGGGCCGCGCTGCCGCGACGGCTACGCCGCCTTCCTGCTCGACGGCGCGCGCGAGTTCGGCCTGAGCGGGGCCTACCGCCGCCGCCTGCAGGCCCTGCTGGGCGGGGCCGCGGCGGCGCCGGACGGGAAATAGCCCGGCCCCGGCGCGGGCCCCTTCGCGCGATTGCCGGCCGGCGGCCGAACTGGTACATCCGGCGGGCATCCCCACCATCCGCGGTGCCCGCCCGTGACCGACCCCGTGATCGACGTCAATTCCGCGACCGCCGCCGCCGAGCTGCTGACCGTCCGCGACTTCATCCGCCACGCCGTCAGCCGCTTCCGCGCGGCCGAGCTTGCCTTCGGGCACGGCACCGCCACCGCCTACGACGAGGCGGTGTTCCTGGTGCTGGAGACGCTCAAGCTGCCGATCGACCAGCTCGAGCCCTATCTCGACGCGCGCCTCACCACGCCGGAGCGGCGGGCGGTGGCGGAGATCGTCGAGGCGCGGGTGACCACCCGCAAGCCGGCGGCCTACCTGACCAACCGCGCCTACATCCAGGGCATTCCGTTCTACGTCGACGAGCGGGTGATCGTCCCGCGCTCCTACATCGGCGAGCTGCTGTTCTCCGACCTGTTCGGCGGCGACGAGTTCACCCTGGTGGAGGACCCCACCGCGGTGGAGCGGGTGCTCGACCTGTGCACCGGGTCGGGCTGCCTCGCCATCCTCGCCGCCCACATCTTCCCGGAGGCGGCGATCGACGCCGTCGACCTCTCGGCCGAGGCGCTGGAGGTGGCGCGGCGCAACGTCGACGACAGCGGCTTCGCCGACCGCATCACCCTGCACCAGGGCGACCTGTTCAAGCCGCTGAAGAGCCGGCGCTACGACGTCATCCTCACCAACCCGCCCTACGTCGCCGCCGACGCCATGGCCGACCTGCCGCCCGAATACCGCCACGAGCCGGCCATGGCCCTGGCCGGCGGCGGCCGCGAAGGGCTGGACATCGTCAAGCGCATCCTCAAGGAGGCGCCCAAGCACCTCAACCCGGAGGGCGGCCTGCTCTGCGAGTTCGGCAGCGGCCGCGAGGTGCTGGAGGCGGAGTTCCCCGACCTCGACTTCCTGTGGCTGCAGACCGCCAGCAGCTTCGGCGAGGTGTTCTGGCTGAGCCGCGAACAGTTGACCTGATTTCCGGGAAAGGTTCGGATGTCGAACGCGAAGAATGGAAGAATGAAAGCTTGCAATCTTTCGTTCTTCGCGTTGGAAAACCTCGCCCCCCTCAATACAGGTTGAGGTGGAAGTGGTGGGCGAGGAACTGCTTGAACGCCTTGACCACCGCCAGGCAGTCGTTGAAGAGGTCGCGCTCCAGCTTCGACATCGCCGCGGGACGGACGAGGTTGTCGGTGGACGCCGCGTCGAGCCGCGCCGCGAGGCGCAGGGTCGAGAGCACCGTGAAGCTCTCCGCCAGCTCTTCCGCCTGGACGCGGTCGAGCACGCCCCGCTCGGCCAGCGCCCGGATGCGCGCCAGGGTGTTGGTCTCGCTCAGGTGCTTCTCCAGGGCGAGCGCCCGGACGCCGTGCACCAGGGGGAAGATGCCCGCCTTCTTGACGTCGACGGGGTGGGCGCCGCGCCAGTCGAACAGGCCGCCGAAGCGGCCGCCCGGCGTGTCGAAGGCGAGCGCCGGGCGGGCGAAGTGGAAGAAGAAGCCCTGGCTGTCCTGCACCCGCTCCAGCAGATAGCGCCGCGCCTCGTCGAGCAGCGCCGCGTCGCCGGCCACCGCGCAGGCGTCGTAGAAGATGGCGAGGTTCATGGGCGCCGTCTCGTCCGGCCGGTGGATCCAGCGGAAGAGGGCGTCCTTGTAGCCGGCCAGCGGCCGCGCCCAGTCCGGGTTGGACAGCATGACGTTGCCGGGGCACGGCGGGTAGCCGAAATCGGCGAGGTGGCGGGTGAAGGCCTGCGTCACCCGCTCCAGGCCGGGGCAGACGTAGCCGTCGCGCAGGATCAGGCCGTTGTCCTGGTCGGTCTTCAGGAGCTGCTCGCCGCGTCCCTCGCTGCCCATGACGATCAGGCAGGAATTGGCCAGCAGGTCGGGCGGCGCCAGCAGCTCGAACAGGCGGCGGAAGATCTTGCGGTCGAGCTCGGTCACCAGCTCGGCGATGAACGGCACCTTGACGCCGGTGGCGTGCAGGGTGCGGACCAGCGCCGCCGTGTCGTGGCTGGCCCGTGCCAGCTCCTGCGGCGTGGCCGCCCGCTCCGCCTGCAGGGCGACGACCTGGGAGCGGTTGGAGAGCGCGCCCAGCAGGTCGGCCTGCTCCAGCACGCCGCGGATGGCGCCGCCCTCGGTCACGACGATCCGCCGCACGGCGTGCCGGGTCATCAGGATCAGCGCGTCCAGCAGCAGGTCGCCGGAATCGCGGGTGATCAGGCTGTAGCGGGCGTGCGGCGCCACCGGTTCCGACACCGCCAGCCCGTCGATGACCACGAGGTCGCGCAGGTCGGTGCCGGTGAGGATGCCGGTGCGCCCGCCGTCGCGCACCAGCACGGCGGTGGCCTGCCGATCGCGCATGGCGAGCGCCGCCTCGCGCAGGCTCGCCGCGGCGTCGACGAAGACCGCGGGGTGGAGATAGGCGTCGCGGATGCGGGCGACGCTCAGCGCCGCCGTCTCGCCGCCGGCGCGGTCGCCGGGCGCCGCCGGGGCGGCGGGAAGGGCATCGTCGGGGCCACGCTGTTCGGACATGCCGTCCGGCTCCGTTGACGGGGTGGAGGACCGCTGCGCCGACACGAGACGACGCCCCGGGCGGCCGGTCCCGGGGCGTCGTCGAGGGTACACCGGCGCCGCCGCCCGTGGGAAGGCGGCGGCGCGCGTCGGCTCAGTGGGCCGAGGCGCCTTCCGCACCCAGGCCGGTCTGGGCCCGGATGTACTGCGCCTCGTAGGCCTTCTGCTCGTTCCGGGCGCTCTGGCTGCGGTCGGTGATCGAGAAGAACCAGATCGACACGAAGGCCAGGGTCACCGAGAACAGGCCGGGGTTCTGGTAGGGGAAGATGGCCGCCTCGTGGCCGAGCACCGCCTTCCACACCGTCGGTCCCAGCACCAGCATGACGACCGCCGAGATCAGGCCGATCCAGCCGCCGAGCACGGCGCCGCGGGTGGTCATGCGGCCCCAGAACATCGACATCAGCAGCACCGGGAAGTTGGCCGACGCGGCGATGGCGAAGGCCAGGCCGACCATGAAGGCGACGTTCTGGTTCTCGAAGGCGATGCCGAGCAGGATGGCGACGATGCCGAGCACCACGGTGGCGATCTTCGACACGCGGATCTCGTCGCGCTCGTTGGCCCGGCCGCGGGCGAACACGGACGCGTAGAGGTCGTGGGAGATCGCCGAGGCGCCGGCCAGCGTCAGCCCGGCGACCACCGCCAGGATGGTGGCGAAGGCGACGGCCGAGATGAAGCCGTAGAACAGGTTGCCGCCGACCGCGTGGGCCAGGTGGACGGCCGCCATGTTGTTGCCGCCGCGGATCGCCGTCACCGGGTTGAAGGTGCCGTCGGCCGCCGTGTTCATGTAGTACGGATCGGTCATCAGCAGGGTGATGGCGCCGAAGCCGATGATGAAGGTCAGGATGTAGAAGTAGCCGATGAAGCCGGTGGCGTAGAACACCGACTTGCGCGCCTCCTTGGCGTCGGCGACGGTGAAGAAGCGCATCAGGATGTGCGGCAGCCCGGCGGTGCCGAACATCAGCGCCATGGCCAGGGAGATGGCGTCGATGGGGTCGCTGATCAGGGCGCCCGGAGCCATGATGGCGGCGTGCTTGGGATGGATCTCGACCGCCTTGGCGAACATCGCTTCCGGCGAGAAGCCGAAGGCGAACAGCACGGCCAGCGCCATGAAGGTGGCGCCGGCCAGCAGCATCACCGCCTTGATGATCTGCACCCAGGTGGTGGCGAGCATGCCGCCGAAGGTGACGTAGGCGATCATCAGCACGCCGACGATGACGACGGCGTAGAGATACTCCATGCCGAACAGCAGCTGGATCAGCTTGCCGGCGCCGACCATCTGGGCGATCAGGTAGAAGGCGACGGTGGCCAGCGAGCCGCAGGCCGCCAGCGAGCGGATCGGCGTCTGCTGGAAGCGGTAGGAGGCGACGTCGGCGAAGGTGTACTTGCCGAGGTTGCGCAGCCGCTCGGCGATCAGGAACAGGATGATCGGCCAGCCGACCAGCCAGCCCACGGAGTAGATCAGGCCGTCGTAGCCGTTGACGTAGACGAGGCCGGAGATGCCGAGGAAGGAGGCCGCCGACATGTAGTCGCCGGCGATCGCCAGGCCGTTCTGGAAGCCGGTGATGCCGCCGCCGGCGGCGTAGAAGTCCTTGGCCGACTTGGTGCGGCGGGCGGCCCAGTAGGTGATGCCGAGGGTGAAGGCGACGAAGATGGCGAACATGACGATCGCCTCGACGTTCACCGCCTGCTTCTCGATCCGTCCCTCGACGGCGGCGGCGAACGCCGCGGCGGGAGCCAGCGCGCCGGCCGCGGCAACGGTTGCGGTGGCGGCCGCGGCGGCGGTCCTGCGGGTGAAGGTGCGGCCCATCACTTCGTCTCCTCGAGGATCTGGCGGTTGATCTCGTCGAA
This sequence comes from Azospirillum sp. ST 5-10, assembly GCF_051225715.1. Lineage (NCBI taxonomy): Bacteria > Pseudomonadati > Pseudomonadota > Alphaproteobacteria > Rhodospirillales > Azospirillaceae > Azospirillum > Azospirillum sp. ST 5-10. The sequence goes on along the minus strand of NZ_JBPJSP010000007.1, from coordinate 11,235 downwards.
CTCGCCGTTCGCCCGCCGCACGTAGATGCCGGTGAGAACGAAGGCGGAAACGATGACGAGAACCCCGACGGGCACCCCGACCGTCATCACACCGCCCGTCAGCGACGCTCCCAGAAAGTTCTTTCCGAAAGCCACCAGCAGGATGAAGCCGAAGTAGATGACCAGCATTGCCACAGACAGCGTCCACGCGAAGGCCGACCTCTTGGCGACGAGCTGCTGGAATTTTGGGTTGTTCAGGATTTTTTGTGTGTTGTCTTGCATCGTGCGTCCCCTCACGAGTACCCTAGCGTATTGTTAGGATAAGTACAGGCACTCGCTGCGCATCGTCTTTGGAACGCCGCCTTCCGTCAACAGAATTGATGTGTTGCCCCGCAAAAATGATTCTTGACGACGCAGTCCGCAGATTGCCGGAAGCAATCGCGTCTCGCCGAACGTTCATCCTTGTACGTAGTTTTACCTATCTTGTTCGTTGGTTTGTCAAACCATCAAGAGTTCGTTTGGCGCAGCCAGGGAATGGCGCGCACGGAGACTCCTTCCTCGGTCAACTCGGCGACGTCGTCGGCGCTGGCTTCGCCGTAGATCCCGCGCGATTCCACCTCGCCGTAATGGATGCGGCGCGCTTCCTCGGCGAAGCGGTCGCCGACGTAGTCGCAGTTCTCTTCGACGGCGCGCCGAAGTGCGGCAAGTTGCCGCAGGGCTTCGGCCTGGACTTGACGGCGCCCTTCGTCGGCCGGGTTCGACTTGGCGATGCGGGGGGCCATGGGAGCCTTCGTCACCGCGGTGTCGCCGCAGTCCGGGCAGGCGATGGCCCCGTCCGCAACCTGCGCCTCGTAGGCGGCGCCATCGCGGAACCAGACGTCGAACCGGTGATCCGACGTGCACTTCAACTGGAACAGAATCATGCTGCGAACGCATCCTCGCGACGTGCGGGCGGGCGCTCTACAGTGGGGTCCGTTCCGCGCTCCGGCCCGATCCGCGGCAGAATATAGGGGAGATCGCCGATGATTGCTCGCGATTCCGCACCGCCCTCCTGCGCCGGGGCGGCGTCGCCCTGGGTGGCGCGCTTCGCCGCGCTGGTGCCGGCCGGCGGCCCGGTGCTCGACCTCGCCTGCGGCGGCGGCCGCCACCTGCGATGGCTGCGCGAGCGCGGCCATCCCGTCACCGGCGTCGACCGCGACCTCGCCGGGGTGGCGGACCTGGCCGGCGCGCCGGGGATCGAGCTGCTGGCGGCCGACCTGGAGGACGGCTCGCCCTGGCCGCTGGCCGGCCGCCGCTTCGCCGGCATCGTCGTCGCCAACTACCTGCACCGGCCGCTGTTCCCGCACCTGATCGCGGCGCTGGCCCCGGGCGGGGCGCTGCTCTACGAGACCTTCGCCGCCGGCAACGAGCGCTTCGGCAGGCCCGCCAACCCGGCCTTCCTGCTGCGCCCGGGCGAGCTCCTGGAGGCGGTCGCCGGCCGGCTGCAGGTGGTGGCGTACGAGCACGGCGTCGTCGACCGGCCGCGTCCCGCGGTGGTGCAGCGGATCGCCGCCGTCGCGGCGGCGGAGCCCTGCCCGCTGCCCTCGCCCTGAGCCGCGTCCGGGTTCCGCCCCCGCCGGGGCGGGCCCTGCGGCCCGCTCCGGGCGAACCGGCTCAGGCGGCCGCGGGGTGGCGTTCGCTCCAGCGCTCCGGCGCGTGGAGGTAGGCGTGGATCTCCGCCCGCGCGCGCTCGTCCAGGAAGCCGCCGCGCCCGGCCGCCTCCAGCACGTCCCACCAGTCGGCGAGCGCGTGCAGGGTGATGCCGAGCGGGGCGAGGTGCTCGTGGATGCGGTCGAAGATGCCGTACTGGAACAGCACGAGCACGTCGCGCAGGTCGCAGCCGGCGGCGCGCAGGGGCTCGGCGAAGCGGACCTTGCGGTGCCCGTCGGTGGCGAGCTGCTCGACCAGCAGCACCCGCCAGCCCGGCTCGACCCGACCCTCGATGCGGTGCTTGGGGGCGTCGCCGCCGGGCGCCTCCTTGCGCACGAAGACGAGCGGCAGCGCGAGGCGGTCGGCCAGCAGGGCGGCGAAGGCCACCCCCGCCCCTTCCGCCGCCGCCACCGCGTCGAGCGGGCGGTCGCCGGGCGCCGTCTGGTCGAGGATCTCGTGCCCCACCATCCGCGCCGCGAAGGCGAGCACCCGCCGGCGCGCCGCCACGTCGGCCAGCAGGCCGCGCGCGTCGACGTGCAGCGGCCCCACCAGCCCGTCGGCGTGGCGGCAGGGATGGGCCGGGTCGCAGCGGATGCATCCCGTCTCCAGCATCAGGCGCGCCGTGGCGAGCGCCTCCTGCCGCAGCTCGATGTCCCAGGCGTCGGGTACCATGGCCGCCCCCAGTCGCTGTCCGCCGGATCGCCCATTGCCGGATCGCCCATTGTTGGCGGAGGAGGCACCCGGCCGTCCACCGCGGCGGCACTCCCGACGGGTGGGATTGGGGGGTACCACGAACGGCTGGCCGGCGGTCAGGCCGCTTGCCCCGCCGCCGGGCGCTGCCGGAGGAGCCGGTCGACCAGCGAGTCGACCGCGGCCTCCGCCTCGGCGAGCGAGCGGGCGAGCCGGTCGTCGGCGAACTCGTCGTACTCGACGGCGACCGCATGCAGGTCGGTGATGCCGATGTAGCCGAAGACGGTGCGCAGATGCGGCTCGACATGGTTCATGTGGGCGAGCCGCCCGCCGGGATCGTAGCCGAAGTCGCCGCGTGCGCTCAGCACCACCACTGTCTTGCCGTAGGGCGTGAGGAGCGGCCAGTACGGCTCCCCCGGGCGGGCGCGGTCGAAGCCGAAGGTGCGGCCGACCCGCACGACGTTGTCGATGTAGGCCTTCATCGGCGCCGGCACGCCGAAATTGTACAGCGGGACACCGGCGACGACGAGGTCGGCGGCGATCAGCTCGTCGACCAGCGCGTCGCTGAGGCGCAGGGTGTCGCGCATGGCGTCGGTGCGCTCCTCGGGCCGGGTGAAGGCGGCGTGGAGCCACGCGCCGGTCACCGGCGGCGGCGGCTCCGCCCCAGCGTCGCGCCGGATCACCCGGTCGTCCGGCCGGGCGGCGCGCCAGCGCGCGACGAAGCGGGCGCTCAGCCGGCGGCTGTGGGAGCCGTGCGCGTCGCGGCCCGAACGGCCGGGGCGGGCGCTGGAATCGAGATGCAGAAGCGTGGTCATGGGTCGGGTCCTCCTCGGTCCGCCGGACGGCGCAGATCCGCTCATCCGTCGGAGCGCGCCGCAGCCGTGCATGCCCCGAGCGTTGCCGGATGCGCGGCACCGCGGCAAACTCGAACTCCTCAGCCGATGGATGAGCGGAACTGAGCCGTGTGCCGGACATGAGACGCCTTCCGCCCCTCGCCGCCCTGCGCGCCTTCGAGGCCGCGGCCCGGCACATGAGCTTCAAGCGGGCCGCCGCGGAGCTGGGGGTGACGCCGACGGCCATCAGCCACCACGTCAAGCTGCTGGAGGACACGCTGGGCCAGCGCCTGTTCGACCGGCAGCCGCGGCGCCTGACCATCACCCGCGCCGGGATGGCCCTGTTCCCCGGCGTCCGGGACGGGCTCGACGCGTTCGCGGCGGCGGTGCGCGCGGCGACGGCGGCCCCGGCGCACCGCAGCGTCACCCTGTCGGCCACCACCGCGTTCACAGCCAAGCGCCTGGTGCCCCAGGTCGCCGCCTTCCGCGCCGCCCATCCCGGCATCGACCTGCGGCTGCACGCCAGCGACTCCCCGGCCGACCTGCGGGCGCGCACGGCCGACGTCGCGGTGCGCTACGGACGGGGCCCCTACCCCGGGCTGCACGCCGAACGTCTGGCCGGCGACCGCTTCGCCCCGGTGTGCAGCCCGCACCTCGGCGTGCGCACGGCGCGCGACCTCGCGCGCACCACGCTGATCCACTTCGAATGGCAGCGGGTGGAGCAGGACACCCCGGTGTGGCGGCGCTGGCTGGAGCGGGCGGGGATGCCCGACGTCGACCCGCAGGCCGGCCTGGTCTTCACCGACGAGGGGCACGCCATCCAGGCGGCCATCGCCGGCCACGGCGTCGCCCTGCTCAGCCTCGTGCTCGTCGCCGAGGATCTGGCGAGCGGGGCGCTGGTGCAGCCGTTCGGCCCGGCGCTCGACGGCCACGCCTTCCACCTCGTCCACCCGCCGAACCCGCCGGACGCCGACGGAGTCGCCGCCGTGCGGGACTGGCTGCGCAGCGCGGTGCTGCCGCCGGACGCCGCCGCTGCGACGCCCGACTGAGCCGCGCCTCCCGTCATGCAGCCGCTTGAGCCGCCCCCCTTGAGCCGACCCCCTTGAGCCGAAGCATCGGCCCGCCCCATGATGCGCCCGCCGCCGCTGCCCCCGTGGAGCCCCGCCATGCCCTCGCTCGCCGCGCCGGCGCTGGCGGTGGCGGGGGGTCGGCCCGATCGCCCTGCCGCTGCTGCCCGAGCAGGCCGAACGCCTCGTCGCCGCGGCCGAGCACGCGCCCTACGGCCGGGGAGCGGACACGGACGACGGCACCCGCGCCGCCGCCGGCCACCTGATGGAGGCCGCCCGCGCCCACCTGCGCGCCTGCATCGCCGAGCCCCTGGAGCCGCCGGCGGACTGGCGCCGCGCCAGCGCCGTCGGCGGCGACTGCCCCCACTGCCGCGCCCTCAGCCGGTTCCTCGCCGATCCCACGGCCCCGACCTGGTCCCTGCGCGCCGTGCAGGCCGACCGCAGCCACGTCGAAAGCCGCATCCGCACCGACCGCTGCGACGTCGACACCGAGACCCTGCGCAAGGGCAGCCCGCACACGCTGGTCTGCACCAAGAACCGGGCGAGCTACGAGCGGCGCGTGGCGCAGCGCCGGGAGGACGTCGCCAACCTGGTGCGGCTGGAGGGGTGACTCCGGCAACCATCCGGCGACCGCCCGGCAGCCGCCCGGCCGCGGCGGCGACCGCCGCGCGCCGTGCACGGTCCGTCACGCCGCGGCGGCCTCTTCCGTCCAGACCCGGAACCCCACCAGCGTGTTCGGACCGAAGGTGTGGGTCAGCGGCACGTCGGCGGCGTCACGGCCGTGGGCGATCATGACGCGGCCGATCCGCGGCGTGTTGTTGCGCGGGTCGAACACCCACCAGCGGCCGCCGAGAAAGACCTCCATCCACGCCGCGAAGTCCATCGGCGCGTAGGGAGGCGGCAGGCCGATGTCACTGACGTATCCGGTGCAGTACCGGGCGGGGATGTTCATGCAGCGGCAGAACGCGATCGCCAGGTGGGCATAGTCGCGGCACACGCCACGGCGCTCGGCGTAGGTCTCGGCGGCGGTCCGGGTCGGCCGGGAATGTTCGTACCCGAAGACGACGTGGCGGTTGACGAAATCGCAGATCGCCTGGACCCGCGCCCAGCCGGGAGGGGTTCCACCGAACAGCCGCCACGCCTCCTCGGACAGGAGGTCCGTCTCGCAGTACCGGCTCCCCAGCAGGAACTGCAGCGCCTCGGCGGGCAGCGCCTCCACGGCGAGCTGGGCGGCGCCCGGCTCGACCGGATCGGGGGTCCCGTCGTCGTGGAGAATGCCGTCCGTGCCGAGGCTGAAGCGTCCCGGCGGAGCGACCAGGCGGCAGCACCAGTTGCCGAAGCTGTCGCGGTAGCTGGCGATGGGAACCGGGGGGCTGGTGACGAGATGGTCCGGACGCTCGAGGCTGGCCACCCGGGAGTGGTGGACGTTCAGCATGACGATCATCGGTGTCGGGTTGGGGAGGTCGTAACTCAGCTCGCAGCCCAGCCGGATTCGCATCGTGCTTTCTCCAGAGGTCGGCCGGTAAACCGGCGTGGCGAAGGGGGGCGATGGCGGCAAGGCCCGGGTCCGGAGCCGGTCCCGGGGCCGCCGCCAGGCCCTGCGGCGCAAGCGCCCGCTGGAGCAAGAACGCTTTTGGCCGAGATCCGGCCAAAAGCATGAATCCTGCTCCAGACATTCGAACTCAACGCGGGTCGCGGCGGGGATTCGCCAGGAAGAAGCGCAGCATCTCCCGGGTCGCGTCGGGTCCCGACGGATCCGTGTAGGTTCCGGCCGGGCTGCCCCCCGCCCAGGCGTGCCCGGCGCCGCGGATCGTCCACTGCTCGCACAGCACGCGTCCCGCGGCGTCGGTGTGGATGGCGCGGCTGTAGCCGTGGCCGCCCGGCACCTGGCCGTGCTCGACCGTCTCGCGCACCCCGGCCGCACCCGCCGTCAAGCGGCCGACGATGGCGGCGCCGTTGCGCGGGTGGACCTTGGTGTCGCCGTCGCCATGGAACACGATGGTCGGCACGGCGACGGCGGACGGCGCGTCCCAGGCGTTTCCCCCCTGGCTCATCGCCGCGAAGGCGGACGGGATGTCCCGGGCCGCCCCCGGGGGAAGGCCGGAATGCACGCCGACGCCGGCATAGAGATCGGGGTAGGCCGTCCCCATGACGGCCGCCGCGGCACCGCCCGCGGAGAGCCCGGCGATGTAGACCCGGGCCGGGTCGACGGGATGCTGCTCCATGATCCGCCGCGTGATCCCGGCGATCAGCGACGGCTCGCCGCCGTCGCGGCGCTGGTCTTCCGGCCGGAACCAGTTCCAGCACCGGTTGGCGTTGGCCGAGGCCGCCTGCTCGGGATAGACGACCAGCAGGCCGTGCTCCTCGGCGTGGGCGTTCATGCGCGTTCCCGCCGCGAAATCGTCGGCCGACTGGGTGCAGCCATGTAGCATCACCACCAGGGGGAGCGGCCGGCCGTCCCGCCGGTTCGCCGGAACGTAGAGCTTGTAGGCGCGCGTCCCGGCGGCGTTGGCGTGGGATGCGACGGTGAAGCTGGCCCCGTCGGGCAGCGGATCGGCGGCCGGCCGGGCCACGCCGCCGAACCCCGGGACGCCGCCGGAGGGTTTGACACGGGCGAGGCGGCGCAGGGTCTCGCCGAGCCCGGCCCGGCCGCCGGGGCGGAAGCGGCCCGGGGACTCGCCGGCGGACGCGAAGGTCGGGCCGGCCGAGGGCGGCGGCGCGTCCGCCGTGGTTCCCGCGACGGGCTCCAGGTCGATGGTGGTCGCCGCCCCGGTGCCGGGATCGCCGGCCGCGGCGTGGCCCGCCCCGGTCAACAGCCGCTGGATGAGGGCGGTCGCCTCGGCGAGCCTGCCGGCACCGGTGAGGCGGGCCGCTTCGGCCATCCCGGCGGGAATACGATCGGTCATGGTGGTTGCTTTCTGAAATCGGCGGCGGGCTTCCCGGAGGAACCGCTCCGCAGGCATGTGATGGGTCGTGTGATGGATGCGGCGGGGACGTGGGCCGTCACCGCAGGCGATCCGCGAGAGCGTCCTTGACGGCGGCGCTGGCGTGCAGCGCCCCCAGCACGGCAACCGAGGCGATGGTGGCGCGGGCGAGGTCGGGCGTGACGTCCCGGGCGATCGTGACGAGGCCGAGGACGCGGATCTCGAGCATCTCGCCGGCATCGCGGGCCGCTTCGAGATCCGCGCGGGAGTAGTGGCGCAGTCCGAGATCCACGCTTTTGCGCGTCACCGCCTGGCGGACGACGTCGCCATGGCGGTCGATCTGGTTGCGGATGGCGGTGCGGATCAGGTCGGTCCGGTTCGAGTAGAACCCTTCCTGGACCAGAAGATCGATGTGCCCAAGGTCGACGTAGCCGAGATTGATGGTGATCTTCTCGCTGTCGGGCATCCTGCGCCCGATCCCGTCCATGTCGCCCGCCATCTCATCCCCATCCCTTCGCCATCCAACTGGATGGTAAATGGGGATGCGCCGCTGGGTTTCAAGGCGTGGGGGGAAGCCGGCGATGCGCTCGCCCGTCACGGCCCGGAGAGCAACCAGGTCACGGCGGCGGCGATGCCGATGAAGACGCCGGCCAGGCCGATCGCGCTCAGTCGCTGGTCGCGGTGCAAACGGACGCACACCGCGACCACGGACGCGGCGGCGATGAACAGGCCCATCTGGGAGGGGTTCATGAGGTCGCCCATGGATCATCCCGCCTTTCGCGCCGGCTGGCGGACAGGCGGGCTGGCGGGCCCGCCCGACGATCCGCGCCGGGCCTCACCCGGAGGGCAAGGTTCGCCACATCTCGTAACCGACGATCGTCAACGTCCAGCGCTCGTGCGCCGGCGAACGCGTCACGAGGCCGAGCGTCTCGCACTCGTCCGCCAGCCAGCCCGGCACGTCGGCCGACAGTTCGAACGTGTCGGGATGTGCGGTTGCCAGCCAGAGCCTCTGCATCAGCGGGTGTGTGGATGCCATGGTCCCGGTCCTTCGCAATGGTCGCCTGCCGACCGCCCGCGACGGACGGGCGCACGGGCGCCGCCGGTCGGCACTCCATCACGCCCCGCGGCGGTGCGCACGGCTGGCGGCGAGATGATAGTCGCTGTCGTCGCGGGGCGGCGGCGGGTCGCTCCGCCGGGTGTGATCCCGATCGCCGGGCGGCGCTTCGGGTCGGCGGACGGCTGGACGCTCGGGCAGCGGCTTGGGTGCGGCGGGTGTCATCGGGTGTCTTCCGGTGCGGGTGGACATCATTCCGGCTTGGCCGGTTTCGACAGATGCGCGAGCGCTTCACGCAGCCAGGGGTCGCGAACGGTCCGATCCCGGCGGGCCCAGGCGACGTTCGTCGTGTTGCCCGCCTCGTAGAGGCTCTGGGCGAGGTCCTCGACCGCGACGCGCCCGGCGATCTGTCCTTCGCGGACGACCCGTTCGCGCCCGCTGTCCTCCGCCCTGATCCGGTACTGGCGTTCGCCGTTTTCCTCCGGCAGCAGGCGCTCCACGCGATGGACGCCGCTCGGCGAGCCCCGTTTCACCTCCGGTGCCGCAAACTGCACGATTTGACCGACCTGGAATTTCGCGGTGTCCATACGACGCTCTCCCGCAGTCACGCAGTGTTGGTGGACGGGACGTCCCGCCGGGACCGTCCCGAGGTCGTTCGACCCTGTCGCCGTTCGCGTCCGCCTGCCGTGACGTCGGCGGGGAGCGTTCTCGGATCGTCACCGGCGAGGCGGGACGGTTCTCGCCCGGTGGCATCGTCCACCACCGGCCGGCACCGCCACACCTATTTTTGTTTTTCTCCGCTCGGCGCTTTTTCATCCATGAACATGGACTGAACGGCTAAATTTTCAATTGTCGTTCCGTCCCCGATCATAAATGTTTTCGGCGCACCGCCCTCACCGAAAATTTGGGCACTCCTCTCTTTTTCGGAAGGCTCTTCACAGAGCCCGTGCGTAAATGTTTTGACAAGCCGGCATTTTCCACCATGCTCCGCCGGCCGACACACGCTCCTGAGCTTCTGCAGGCGGCTCCGGGATTGAAAGTCTTCAAGCGCATGGAGTGACATTGACGGTGCCGCTTCGACCGTCCGATCACACCACCCGCAGCGCAGACCTTCGCTCCCGGCAGGCTCGAGGGCAGCCTCAACGGCCCGGGTCGCTCCGTGGAGCCGACCGATCAACCATGGCCGGTGTTGGACGATGGCCGGCGGACAGTGGCCGTCAGACGATGGCCGTCAGACACTGGTGAAGGCGGTTCGGCTTCAAGGTTCCCCTTCCGGCACGTCCGGTTCGGCCAGCAGCAGGTAACGTGGCCGTCCCACACCGACGCGCGTGACCGCCACGTGTGTGCGGCTCTGTCGGCCAAGATAACGGTTGAGCGGACGCGCGTCCCCCACCGACGACGCGATCCTGCCGGACACGACGTCGTCCCGACCGGCGGCCTGGAATTCGAACGTCCGCCGATTCGGCAGGACTCCCAGCAACTCTCCAGTCAGCCATTCGTCGGTCTCGCGGAGATTGTCCTGGCTCAGGCGTTCCAGGCTGCCCCGGAACGTCAGGCGGGCCTTCGCCGGGGCGGACGCAGCGGCCCGCTCCTGTTCCACTTGGTCTTCCAGCACGCGCAAGCGCGCTTCCAGGCTGAGCCGGTCGATGACGTCCTCTTCGGGAATGTCGGCCAGCATCCGCCGCAAGGCCGCCACCTCCGCCGAACGGTGCAGCAAGCCTTCATTCCCGATCATGACGATTCTCCCGATGCTTTCAGGAACGCGGCTGCGTCGTCGTCCCGGTCCGGCGCCAGACCGACTTCAAGGAACCCTTTCCAACGGTCGTTTCGGCGATGCGACCGAACACCGTACCAGTATGCGCTCTGCTGCACCAAACGTATGGGCGGTATGCCGAGACCGACATGGTAACCGTCCACATGGTCGATGGCCTTGAGGTGGTCATGATCGAAGAGCTCTGGATGGCGCCCCAAGACGTCGGCTTGGCTGGTACCGGCTGGAAGCTGGAAAAACGTCACGATGTCGACGTCCCGAGGGGATCGCGCCTCCAACGTCTCGATGTCTTCCATAAAGCTGCCGTCGAGCCATTGAAAGCCCGCGACCAGCCCCACGGCGTGCAGTGCGGCTCGATAGCGCAACAACCCTTCGGGAATTCTGCCCTTCGAGAATTCTGTGCCTTTCCGGCGACGTGTTGAAACGCAGCACAACATCGGTCAGCCCAACGCCATAGGGCGATCGATCGACCGAACTGACCGGATTCCCAGGGTTGATCGGCGGCAGGACACCCTGAGCGATCCAGGTGGGGATGGCGGCGAGGCTCATGACGGTCTTCGACACCCCAGCGCAGGGTCGGTGCCGGTCGCAAAGCACGACGTGCGACGGAAGGATACGCCTGCGTCAAGGATCGGTTCAAGCCGACGAAGACACTCCGAGATCACCTGGAATGCCTGCCCCTTTTCAGGGGATCAATGTCATCGCGGTTTTCGGGCTTGAAAGAGAATGGCGGAGGGAGAGGGACATTCCGCGCTTCCTTCTCAAACCCCGTAGAGCCCTTGATTTCTGCCGCCTCACCGAGCTATACGTGTGTGGAAAACGTGTGTGGGATGGCAGCGAATGTATCTGCAACAGCGGCGGCGACGTTGGTATGCACTCCATGACATTCCGGCGGACGTGCACGGGGCACTCGGCAAGGTTCGGTTCGTCCAAAGCCTGGAGACCGAGGACAGGAAGACGGCCGAACGTCGGGCTGCCCCCCTTAAGGTCCAATGGCTTTCCGAGATTGAGAAGGCCCGGACGCAACGCGCCGACCATGTAGAGCATGACGCGGCATACTGGCGCCGTGTCCTGAAGGAGACCCCGGAGGAGCAACGGGAGATGGTGGAACGGATCATCATCGACGAAGCGGACACCCGATGGCAGAAGGCGTAATTGCTCACGGGGTTGGCGAAAAGGGTTGCCGCGGGGCTCGGAATATGAGTCAACGTGTGGATGGAGAAGCCGC